>NZ_JACJTY010000010.1:0-77886 GCF_014698945.1 Synechococcus sp. FACHB-909
GACTTCGTCGGCACCCTCACCCGCACCCAGTTGAACGGGCCCGATGACATCCCCGCCCTGAAGGCGATCCAGGGCCAATACGTCCTCACGCCCCTGTCGCGCTTCACGGGCCAACCAGCGCCTCCGCCCGCCCCAGTGGTGGCCTGGCCCGCCTGGGATGCCAGCAAAGCGGAAGGGATCGGCTTCATCACCTACCTCAACGCCCTGTTGCCGTTCATGCCCGCCGTGCCATCGGAGCTGCCGATGCGTGCCCGGTTCGCCCGCATCGGCATCGGCCCCGGCCTGCCCTTTGATCCGGCCAAGCTGGACCCGAAGCTCCGCACCGCCCTGGAGGAAGGGGTGGCCGAGGCCAGCCAGGAGCTCAAGGCCAAGGCCCAACAACAGACCAGCTCCCAGGGATTCTTCGGCAGCCGACAGCAACTGGGGTCTGATTACCTCACGTTCCGCTCGATGGGAGCGATGCTGGGGATCTATGGCAACAGCAGTGAAGAGGCCTTCTATGCCACCCAGCAGACCGGGCCCAACGGTCAAGTGCTTGATGGGCGCAAGCGATGGGTGCTGCGATTCGAACCGGGCCAGCTGCCACCGGTGACGGAGTTCTGGTCGGTGACGATGTACAAGCTGCCGGAACGCCTGCTTGTGGAGAACCCCATTCAACGCTATTCGATCGGTGATCGCACATCCGGACTGAAGCTGGGAACCGATGGATCCCTGGAGATCTATATCCAGAGCGAGAATCCAGGAGCGGACAAGGTCTCGAATTGGTTGCCTGCGCCAGCTGGACCCTTTTTCTTCGTGGCGCGCTTGTATGGCCCTAAGGATCCAGTCCTGAAGGGAACATGGAGGCTGCCACGCTTGACAGAAGTCAAGTGAACCACGCTTATGCACAACTGAATCGCTTGACGAATACGCGCTGCTGAGTGGAGGCGCTAGTCCGCGATCGCCCACTGATTGCGACCGTTTTCTTTCGCTTTGTATAATCCCTTGTCTGCTCTTGACAGCAGGTTGATGCACTTCGGGTCTGGCGGGCTAAATGGGCTGATGCCAATGCTCACCGTGCTGCGAATAGATTCTCCAGAGGTCAGTTCAATGGTGGCATTGGCCACATTCTCTCGAATCCGTTCAGCGACAGTGCACGCCTCTGGCAAGGGTGTGTTCGGAAGAAGGACGACAAACTCTTCGCCACCGAAACGTGCAATGACATCGTGGGGGCGGAGGGTGGATTCACAAACTTGAGCAATCTTCTTCAGGACGATATCTCCATTGATGTGCCCATGGCAATCGTTGACTGACTTGAAATTATCAACATCAAGAATTAGCAGCGACATTGGCTCATCAGTGTGCAGAGTTCTTTCTGGCTCGATCTCGAGGCAGTCCAGAAGATAGCGGCGACTGTACACCTTCGTTAGGGGGTCACGGTTGACCATCTCTAAGAGCTGGGTTTGTAGATCCTCCAGCTCAAGTAAGAGCCTGACAGCGAAACTGCTTGCTAAAGGCGCAACGATTCCGGGAACAATGGCGCCTATCAGTAATGACTTTAGAAGGACATCTCTTCCCTCCCACCAAAACACGGTCATGATTACTCCAGTAATCATGACTGACATCAGAACAGAGAACAACGTGATCGCGAGTACGGAGCGATAACGCCCCATGCCGAAGACTGCGTTTCGCCAGGTCTTAGCTGTTTGAGTGCCAGGGGCGGCCGTTGTCATGACCAAGAATCAGTTGGCCAATGAAAGGAGGCGGCGAAAAAGACCGGCGTCATGTAGTTCTGAGTACGATCGCTACAGCATAAATCATCGGGGCGGAGAATGCTGTGATGTTTTGATTAGAGTCGGTGGTGATCGTTTGCGGCTCCATTCAGCCGGTTTGTCTCTTTCGCAAGCGTGACATCAAACGACCTCGCAAGGCCCCTGCGTTGTCAGGCCCTTCCGCAACGGCAATGGCTCAGGTTATGCTGCCGGCCTGGATAACCTCCAAAGAGGACGTACAGTTGGCACGTGAAGGAAGCCTCCGGGTTGGCAGCCGAACCCTTGCCTATCTGGAAACCGGCGACAACTCTGGACCGTTGGTCATCCATAACCACGGAGGGCCCTCCAGCCGTTTGGAGGCGAATCTCTTCGCTACGGCTGCAAGGGCCCATGGGCTGAGGTTGGTCTGTGTGGATCGGCCTGGCATCGGTGGGTCTGACCCTCAGCCTGGCCGCAGCTTCGCGTCATGGGCCAATGACCTCCTGGCCCTGGCCGAATCGTTCGGTGCCCAGCATTTCGCGGTGACCGGCTGGTCGGAAGGGGGCCCGTGGGCACTTGCCGCCGCCGCCTACCTGGATCCTGCCCGTCTGGCCCATGTCAGCTGCATCGCCGGTGCCAGCTACGGAACGTTTGGAGCTAACTGGGCCGCGAAATACCAAAGCAGCGTTGATGCGCTTGGGGGGCGCCTGGCGTTGCACTTCCACCCTGGCTTCAGGCTCATGTATGAACTTCTGGGGTTGAGTGCGACGCGCTTTGAGGCCAGCTATCTACAGGCGCTGAAGAAGTCGATTGGTGCCTCTGATCAGAAGGTGCTGTCCGATGAGGGAGTCTGCCAATCTTTTCTGGAGGCATCGCGTGAGTGTTTTCGTCAGGGTGCCGAGGGACTGGTCGCTGACGCCACAATGCTCTACGAGGCCTGGCCCTTCGACTTGACCACAGTGACGCGTCCGGTGCATTTCTGGCAGGGAACGGATGACAAACTGGTGCCTGAACCCATCAACAGGACGGTGGCGGACCAAACCCCCGGAGCCATCTGGCATTCCATCAGCGGCGGAGGCCATTTCATTGCCCTCAGCCATGCCAACGAGATCCTGGCTCAGGTGGCCAGCGATCTCGATGGCCATGGGCATGGATAGGACCTCCATGGCGCCTCAAGGACCCACCATCCCTTCAGCACCGCGATCCATTCAGAAGGGCACGCCTCTGAAGCTCCTGCTGGGTCAGGAGGCCATTGAGTGTCTGGCGCAGAATATTCAGTACGTCGATGCAGACTTCCCGGCCAGCCGATTCTGTGAATCCGCATTGGCCGGCCTTGAACCGTTGGCCATCATGCAGCGCGGTTTGCACATCGCCAAGGCGCTCCACGAATTCCTGCCTGGGAACTATGAGGAGGCGATCAGGGTTCTCATGGCGTCCTTGACGCCGGAGAAGTCAGACACAGAAGACTTGGGCGTGGCAGGCTTTTTCTATCTTCCCCACAGTTTCTTCGTTTCTGAATATGGGCAGCATGAACAACACAACAGCGGCAACGACCCTTTTGTGGCGTCAATGCTGGCTTTGCATGCGTTGACCATGCGATTCACGGCGGAGTTTGCCATCCGCACGTTCCTGATCCAGCAGCAAGAGCGCACGCTGGAGCAGGTGGGCCAGTGGATTGCCGACCCTAACCCGCATGTGCGGCGCCTCTGCAGCGAGGGGACGCGCCCAAGGCTCCCATGGGGCAAACGTATTGCCTCGTTTATTGCCGACCCAAGGCCAACACTGCCCATCCTTGAATCCCTGAAAGACGATCCATCGCTGTACGTCCGCCGCAGCGTTGCCAACCACCTGGGGGACATCGCCAAAGACCATCCGGATCTCGTCTATGCCACCTGTGAGCGTTGGTTGCAGGACGGCGCCTCCGCAGACCTTCAGTGGTTGATCCGCCATGCGGTTCGCTATCCCTCCAAGCAGGGAGATGCACGGGCAAGGAAGATCCGTGAAAAAGCTTGCTAGCATCCAATCAGTTCTTGACGTCGAATGAAGAACGACTGTTCTGATTTGCGTTCCAAACAAGCCCTTGATGGGTGGTTGGCATCAACTCAGACCTTCCGATTCGCTTTCCTCGCCATAGCTGTCGTCGCTGCAGGCGGCTCCGCTCCTGGCCATGCAGCGCAAGCTGCGGCCAAGTTCGGCCCGGCATGGACATCCGTCGACTGCAAGACCTTCGACGTGCCCGCCGCCATCGCCGCCCAGTCGGATTGCGGTTACGTCACCGTCCCCGAGCAGCATGCCAAACCCCAGGGACGCACCATCCAGCTCGGCGTGGTCCGCACCCGCAGCACGGGAAAAAGCCCGGCGGCCGATCCCCTGTTCGTGGAGCAAGGCGGACCTGGGGATTCCACCATCGGCGACATTGCCAATGGGGCTCTCCCGAAGTACCCCGAACTGCCGGCCTTGCTGCAGGGCCGTGATCTGATCTTCGTGGAAGAGCGGGGCACCAGGTTCGCCAAGCCTTTCCTGTTCTGCCCTGAACTCAATACCCACACCATCGCTGTGGCGCAGGGGAAGCAGAGCTACACCGACCCAAGCTGGATCAGGGCCTGTAACGCTCGCCTGAAGGCCCAGGGGATCAATCCCAGCGCCTTCAACACCCGCGAGAATGCGGCCGATATCTACACCGTCGTCGAGACGTTGGGCTATCCGGTCTTCAACTACTACGGGGTGTCCTACGGCACGTTGCTGGGGCAATACGTCATCGCCCAGGCCGACAGGCACAAGTCCAAACTCCGCAGCGTGATCCTCGATGGCGTCGTGCGGCCGGATCTGGATTTCAATCTGGCCTCAAGTCATACTTTCAGCTATGCCCTGAGGAACGTGTTCCGCGCCTGCGCGCAGGACCAACAGTGCAACGCGGCCTACCCGAATCTGGAGACGACGTTTCTGGGGATCGTCGATCGGCTCAACCAGAAGCCCGTGCCCCTGACCCTCACCATTCCCTCCAGCAAGCAGACCTTCACTACCCAGCTCGACGGCAACGCGTTCATCACGGGCGTCGTGCCCTATCTCGCCCGGCCCTATTCCGGTGAATCGGCCCGCGGCAGTTCCCTGCCCCGCTTCATTGATGCCGCCAGCCAGGGCAACTTCGGCTGGATCGCCGAATCCCTGTCGGATCTCGAACCGAGGGGGGCCAGGGAGATGTATCACACGGTCGTCTGTGCCCGGGGTCGATCGGTTCGCCTCCAGCCCTCCCAGGTGCTGCCGCCGCCCTACCCGCAGTTGCTCCCCCTGGGTCTGCGTGAAGCCGAAGCGGTGAACAACGCCTGCGACGTGCTCCAGGTGGAGCAGAAACCTCCCTTTGTCTATGCCAATCCGCAGATCCCCACCCTGGTGCTGAACGGCAGCGACGACCCGGTCACACCAGCCCCCTACGGCGAAGCCGTGGCCAGCAACTTCACCACCGCCTACGTGTTCACCTTCCCCGGTGTCGGCCATGGGGCGCTGTTTGCGCCGCCGGGGATGGCCGCCGCCGCCTGCGTGACACAGATCGCTTCAGACTTTCTGGCCAACCCGAAGCAATCACCCGACAGCCGTTGCCTGGCCCAGGTCAAGCCGGTATTCGTCGTTGAGTGATCGCTGGTAACTGCCAACCCCTGCCCTCCAGGCGATGACGTTCCTCTCCTTTCTCGTCCCGCTGCTGGTGCACTACGCGTTGACCGTGCTGCCACTGGGCGTGGGGCTGCTGGCCTTTGCCAGAACAGGCCCCGGCCGCAGGCGTCAGCGTTGGATCGTGGTGGCTGGCCTGTTGGCTGTTCTGGGTGGCGCTCTGGTGCTGCTCCAGGGCAAGGAGGCTCTGCTGGGTGCGCCAGACGACGGCACCTGGTTCGTCGTGGTGACGGGACTGCTGCCGATCGCCCTGGGGGGCCTCAGCCTGCTGCGCTGGTCGCGGCTCTGAGCCTCCGAAGCAGGCAGGCTGGGGACATCAGGGCCCGGTGATGCCGCAGACGCTCCTTTCCACCCTCTCCCCCGGTGAACGGCTGTCGATCGCCGGCACCTACTCCCTGACCCTGCTGGAGAACCTCTGCACGCTCTCCTATCCGGCGATCACCGGCTGGGCGGTCGATGGGCTGCTGAAGGGCAGCTACCGGGGCCTGTCGGCGCTGATCGCCGTGTGGCTCGTGCACCTGGTCACGGCCTTCGTGCGGCAGCGCTTCGATACCCGGGTCTTCATGGGCCTCTATGCCCGCCTCGCCGTGCGCACCGTGGCCGAGCAGAAGCGCCTCGGCCATGGCACCAGCATCGTGTCGGCGCGGGTGGAGATGATGCGCGACATGGTCGGCTTCTTCGAGGCCGACGTGCCGGCGATGTTCTCCCAGGTCGTGACGGTGGTGGGCTCGCTGGTGATGCTGTTCACCTACGACCTCCAGGCCGGACTGATCGCCATGGCGGTGCTGCTGCCGATGGGGCTCGTCAACGGCTGGTACTGGCGGCGCGCCCTGCGCCTGCACCGCGGCCTCAACGACCAGATCGAGCGCGAGATCGAGGACATCGAGGCGGCGCGGCCGTTGCGCCTGCGGCGCCACTTCGGCCGGGTGCGGCGCTGGCATGTGCAGCTCTCCGACAGCGAATCGTGGACCTGGACCGTGACGGAGCTCGCCACGATCGTGGCCCTGGTGGTGCTGCTGATCGACTTCACCCGATCGGCGTCTTTCAGTGCCGGCGCCATCTATGCCGTGCTCGCCTACGTGTTCGACTACCTCGAGGGCCTCGACAGCGCTCCGGCGCTGGTGAACAACGTTGCCCGGCTCCGCGACATCCGGGCGCGGCTGGGCAACGCAGAGGCAGCCGATTGAGCGGACGGTGCAGCTCATGGAGCGGACGGGTCACCTCGCTTAGCGTCAAGCTCTTGCTCCACCGGCTCTGGCGCGATGGCCACCACCCTGCGACCTCTGCTGGCGGCCCTGTTGCTTTCGGTGCCCGGCGCCGCTTCGGCCGGCGAGTTTCCCGTGCAGGGCGGCTACGGCTTCGACGCCCTCAAGCCGACGTCCACCACATGCCATCGCATCACGTCGCAGGAGGCGGCGAGATTCACCCGCTGTGAGTTTTCGCCGGCCGGCTACGCCTTCGGGCTTCCCTCCCAGTACCACAAGTGCGACGCCTTGCCCCGGGGTGAAGTTTTCATCTACCAGTCAGCGGCGAAGTGTCAGGCGTCTCTGGAGACGATGCAGTCGAATGGGCCCTGATTGGGTGCTGTGGACCCATCCCACCGGGCTGGCGCCACTCTCCCCAGGGCAGGCAAGCCGAATCGGCCGCCGGCCCTTAATTGGCTCTTAACGATTTACTTCAATGGCGTTTGACAGCGGCGTCTTGGTCTGAAATGGGGATCATTAAGCTGACGCGGAGCGGTGAGGCACCGGAAGATTGCTCTCATTGGTATCAGTGGCACTGGGAAAACAACCCTGGCACGTTGTATCTCACGGCTATCGGCGATCCCGTTGCATCACATGGATTGTCTGATCTGGGCTGAGAATTGGGCCGAACGCAGCCTGGAGGCGATCGATGCGGAGCTGCAGGCCATCCTCAGAACGGATGCCTGGATCGTCGAAGGTTGGATTGATGCGTACTCCCAGAAGATCTTGGAAGCTGCAGATCTTGTGATCTATCTCGACTATTCGGGTTGGTTGGCTCTGTGGAGTGGCCTGAAGCGAGGTTGGAGGCATCGCGTCACACCCCGACCTGAGCTGCCTGCCGGTTGCTGTGATTCCTGGAGGTTGAAGGCTCTCCTGGCCCTGCTGCGCCAAGAAGAGCGGCCGCGGATTGAACGCTTCCTGGCGACGTGGGCACCTGCCAACCTGGTCCGGTGCCGATCGCGATCGGAGGCTGCCGTTGTGCTGGGACGCATGGGATTGAGCGAAGGACCCGCGAGGGCGGCCTAGTTGGCCACGTTGGCATCGCTCCGGTGCTCGGGATCCAACGTCTCGATGAGGTTCCGTCAGCACGGCATCATGGCGTTGGGCCCATCAGCTGAACCATGGTTGTCGTCTCTGAGATCGCCCCCGACCTGTTCCGGCTCTCGGTCCATGTGCCGGAATTCGATCTGCAGTTCAACCACTTCCTGGTGCGCGACGAGGAGCCGCTGCTGTTTCACGCCGGGCTCAAGGGCATGTTTCCGGCCCTGCGCGACGCCGTGGCCACGCTGATCGATCCCACCCAGCTGCGCCACATCGCCTGGAGCCATTTCGAAGCCGATGAGATCGGTGGCCTCAACCACTGGCTGGAGCTGGCGCCCCAGGCCCAGCCGGTCTGCACCCTCGTCGGCAAGTTGGTGAGCGTGGATGATTTCGCCCTCCGCCCCGCCCGTGGCATGGCGGAGGGCGATGTGCTCAGCACCGGCCAGTACCGCTTCCGCTTCCACCGCACGCCCCATCTCCCCCATGGCTGGGACGCCGGCCTGCTGTTCGAGGAAAGCCGCCGCACCCTGTTCTGCTCCGATCTCTTCCACCAGTTCGGCGATGTCGCCGCCGTCACCACCTCCGATCTGATCGGACCGGCGCGCCAGGCGATGCAGCAGATGCAGAGTGGCCCCCTGGCCGATTACATGCCCTACACCAGCCGTTCGGCCGGCCTGCTTGCGGGGCTGGCTGCGTTGCAGCCGCAGACGCTGGCCGTCATGCACGGCTCCTCGTTCACCGGCAACAGCGAGCAGATGCTGAGCGATCTGGCGGGGGTGATTCAGGAGGGGTTTGAGGGGGGCTGAAGGGGAGTGGTGCGGCTGCATCCACAACGGGTATAGTCCACGTATAGCCGCGACGCTCCCATGCAGACGCGAGTCCAAAAATGGGGAAACAGCCTTGGCGTGCGGATCCCGCGCGGTCTGGCTGAGCAGATTGGTCTTGGTGCCGGCGCTGAGGTTAGCCTGAGCGCCAAGGATGGAGAGTTGGTTGTGAAGCCTGCCCTTCCCACGCGCCTCAATCTGGATGATCTCCTGGAGGCAGTGACGGCCGAGAATCTCCATTCCTCCGTCGATACAGGAGAGGCTGTTGGTCTGGAGATCTTTTGATGTCCCCGGCGTATATCCCTGATCGTGGCGACCTGGTGTGGCTGGAGTTCACACCACAGTCGGGTAGTGAGCAGGCTGGAAGGCGTCCGGCCCTTGTGATCTCGCCAAAGTCCTACAACGCCAAGGTTGGCTTGGCTTTGTTTTGTCCAGTTACATCCAGAGTCAAAGGATATCCTTTTGAGGTGCTCTTGCAGGAGAACAGCGCTGTGGTTGGCGTCGTTCTTGCCGATCAGCTCAAAAGCCTTGACTGGCGTGCGAGAAAGGCCAGGCTGATTGAGCAGGCTTCGTTTGATGTCTTGGCCATGGTTATTGCAAGGCTCCTACCGCTTCTTGACCCAGGCACTCATGGCAAGCCTTAGCCAGTACAGCCCATGCCCCTGCGACTCAAAACCCTCTCAACGCTGTGGGCACAGAGCTTCGCAGCCTTCGGCCTGATCGCTGCGGTCGCCTACGCACTGCCGCCGGGTCGTGCCGCCTCACCCATCCTCATCCCCGGCGTCGGGCTGTTTGTCGTCCTGAACGGATCTCTGCTTTTCGGGAGCGGTTTCGGACGCGTTGGGGATTGTCTTGTCATTGTCTTCGGCTCAGCGGCTGCATGGGCCAGCCTGTTCGTTGCGTTGCTGCTGATCGTGCGCAGCCTCGTCGGGCGTGAATGATGCTCGCTACGCCGCCGTCAGCACCGCCAGGGCTTCGGCCTGGTGGTCGCCCTGCCAGAGCCATTGCCACCGCCAGCCACAGGCCTCGGCGACCCCGCGGATGGCCTCCCGATCCGCCGGGAAATCGAACTGGCTGAGGTGGTCGATCACCGGCTGCTGCTGCTCGGGCGCCAGCACGCCCCAGTCGCTGCGGATCCGGTCCACATAGCGCGCCACATAGGCCGGGCGGTCTTCCCCGGGCGGGCGGAACACGTCGGCCCAGAGGAACAGGCCGTTCGAGGCCAGATGGCGGCGGCAGAGCCGCAGGAAGCGGGCCTTGTCATCGTCGCCCAGATGGTGAATGGCGAAGGCGGAATGGAGCAGGTCGACCGGTTCGGGCCCCGGTTCGGCTTCGGCCCAGGCCAGCAGATCCTGCTCCCGCCACTGGCAGGGGTAGGGCACCGGGCCCAGGGCGGCCGCTGCCCGGGGCAGCACCGGAGCCGAGAGGTCGACGCCCAGGTAGGAGCCCAGTGGCAGGCCTCGCAGCAGCGGCGCCATCACGGCCAGGTCGCCGCAGCCGAGATCCACCATCCGGGGCGCCGCTGAGCCGGCCGGCCGTGCCGCCAGCCAGGCCTCCAGCGCCTGGCCCAGGGCCTCCGTCAGGGCCCGGTGCTGCATCAGGTCGTGGTCCACCACCGCCCGGTAGGTGGCCCACTGGCGATCGAAGAAGTCCATCCGGTGGTGTCGCGGGCCTCAGCCTCCACCGTGAGGATGGCAGCCCCCGGCCCACGGCACCGCCAGCCAGTCAGCTTTCGGAGGCCATCGCTATGGTCAGCGCCACCTTGGCGCCACGGCGCGAGTTATTCAGTGACGGAACGGCGGATGCATCTGGTGCGCTGGGCGCTCACCACCGGCTGGCTGCTGATCATCCTCTCCCTGCTCTACGACCCGTTCACGCCCCGCTTCACCGAGCCCGACCACCCCTGGAGCCCCCTGCGGCTGCCGGAGGCCTGCGTGACGGTGCAGGGCACCTGCCTGCCGGAAACCCCCTATCCCCTGGGCACCACCCTGTTCTGGGGCCTGGTGGTGCCCTCGGGGATCTTCATCCTGCTGGTCTTTGGCCATGAGGTGTGGCGGCGGATCTGCCCGCTCTCCTTCCTCTCCCAGATCCCCCGTGCCCTGGGGCTGCAGCGCCAGATCGCCAAGGTGAACCCCAAGACGGGGGAGAAGCGCCTGCAGCTGGCCAAGGTGCCGGGCGATTCCTGGCTCGGCAAGCACTACTCCCGGCTGCAGTTCGGCTGGCTGTTCGTGGGCCTCTGCGGCCGCATCCTCTTCTTCAATGCCGACCGCCTGGTGCTGTTCGCCTGGCTCACGTTCACCATCGTCTGTGCCATCGCGGTGGGCTGGCTCTACGGCGGCAAGAGCTGGTGCCAGTACTTCTGCCCGATGGCACCGGTGCAGAGCGTCTTCTCCACCCCCACCGGCCTGCTGGGTAGCCGCGCCCACATGGCCAGCACGCCGATCACCCAGTCGATGTGCCGCACCGTCCAGCCCGACGGCAGTGAGCAGAGCGCCTGCGTGGCCTGCCAGCAGCCCTGCATCGACATCGACGCCGAGCGCCTCTACTGGGCCAAGCTCCCCTCCCCCGCCTTCGCCTTCGAGCGCTACGGCTACCTGGGCCTGGTGTTCGGTTACTTCGTCTACTACTACGTCTACGCCGGCAACTGGGACTACTACTTCTCCGGCGTCTGGCTGCGCCAGGAGGACCAGCTGGCCCAGCTGCTGCGGCCGGGCTTCTACCTGTTCGGCCAGCCGATCGACGTGCCCAAGCTGGTGGCGGTGCCCCTGTTCCTGGGGCTGTGCACCTGGCTCGGCACCCTCGCCGGCCGGGCGATCGAATCGGCCCTGCGGAGCCGGGTGCGGCGCCGCGGCGCCGAGCCCGACCGCGAGCGGATCCGCCACCGGGTGTTCGTGGTGGCCACCTTCCTGGTGTTCAACTTCTTCTTCCTGTTCGCCGGCCGGCCGCTGCTGCTGCTGGCTCCCGACTGGGTCCAGTACCTGTTCGACGTGACCCTGGTGGCCGTCAGCACCCTGTGGCTCTACCGGGCCTGGAACCGCTCCCCCGACCTCTACGGCCGCGAGAACCTGGCCGAGCGCTTCCGCAAGCAGCTCACCCGCATGGACCTGGACGTGGGCCGTTTCCTCGACGGCCGCTCCCTGGCCGACCTGGGCACCGAGGAGGTGTACGTGCTGGCCAAGGTGCTGCCGGGCTTCACCGGCCAGAAGCGGCTCGAGGCCTACAAGGGCGTGGTGCGGGAAGCCCTCGAGGAAGGCTTCGTCAACGCCGCCAGCAGCCTGGAGGTGCTCAAGCAGATGCGCCTCTCCCTCGGCATCAGCGACGGCGAGCACCGTCAGGTGCTCGATGAACTCGGCGTGGAGGATCCCGGCCTGCTGGATCCCGACAGCCGCCGCAGCCTGGAGGACCAGATCCGCCTCAGCGGCTACCGCAAGTCGCTGGAGCGGCTGATGCTGGTGCAGCGCCTCGGCAGCGGCCCGGTGGCGGGCGGCCCCGATGGCGCTTCCCTGCAGGCCCTGCGGCGCGAGTACGGCATCTCCTCCCGCGAGGAGGAGCAGGTGCTCGACGACCTCTCCCCCGCCGCGGCGGCGATCCACAAGGTGGAGCGGCTGCTGGAGCGGCTGCCGGCCCTCACCGACGGCTACCGGGCCCTGCACCAGAGCGCCCTGCGCCACCAGTCCGCCGTGCTCGCTTTGCTCGACGACCGGCTGCAGCTGCGCAAGGAGCTGACCCTGCGGGCGATCCTCGACGGCCTGGCCACCCTCCAGGAGGATCCGGCGGTGCCGGCCCTGGTGCAGCGCCTCCAGGCCATCGCCCCCCTGGAGCTGCCGGAACTGCTGCACCGGGAGGGTTGGGAGTCCCGCCTGCCGGCGGGCGTCGCAGGCACCCTGGCCCACCCCGGTGGGGAGGCCCCCTCCTGTTCCCTGGAGGTGCCCGTCGAAGAGACCCTCAGCTTCCTGGCCACCCTGGTCGCCGATTCCAGTCCCACCCTCGCCTCCGCCGGCCTGTTCCTGACGGCCTGCCTCGATGGCGGCCGGGCCCGCTCCATGGCGGCCGGACTGGGCGTGCCGGGGGCACCGGCCCTGCTGCGCCAGACAGCCCGGGCGGTCGAGGCCCTCGACGGTCCCCCGGACCTGCGCGGTTTCCCGGAGCTGGAGAAGCGCGTGTTCCTGGCCACCAGCGATTTCTTCCGCCGCTCAGACTCCGACACCCTCGATGCCCTGGCCTCCCAGGCCGATGTGCGCACCTTTGCCAAGGGTGAGCTGATCACCGAGACGGGCGACACCTGCCGCGAACTGCTGCTGCTGATCGAGGGCCGGGCCCGGGTCCTGCACCGGGACGGGCAGCGCACCTGGGTGGAGGATCTCCAGCCCGGGCGGGTGCTCGACGAGCTCCAGGTGCTCACCCACAGCGCCTCCGAGAGCACGATCGTGGCCGAGGCCGACGGCACCCGCCTGCTGGCCGTGCCGGTGGATTCCTTCGATGCAGTGCTGGAGAGCGATCCGGACTTCGCCCGCCGGGTGCTGGAGCTGGAGAGCGGCCAGCTGCAGCGGCTGATGCGGGCGGGAGTCTCCTGAGTCCGGAGTCCCCGGCGCCGTTGGTACCATCACGCCCATGTACGTGCTGATCGGCGGGGCGGGAATGATGGGGCTGGGCCTGGCCCGCCAGCTCCTTCAGCTCGGCCACACCATCGCGATCATCGACATCGATCCGCTGGCCTGCAGCTTCGCCCGCGAGAAGATCGGCGTGATGGCCTTCGAGGGCAGCGCCGTCAGCTCCACCGTGCTGATCGAAGCCGGCATCCGCAAGGCGGATGCGGTGGTGGCCGCCCTGCGGGACGATGCCCTCAACCTGGCCCTGATCACCCTGTCGCGCAGCTACGGCAGTTCCCACATCGTGGCGCGCATGCGCGATCGCGAGTTCCTCCAGGCCTACCGCCTGGCGGGAGCCAGCCACATCATCAGCACCATCGATCTGGCGGTGGCGACGATGGCGAATGCGATCGAATATCCCGATGTCGAATCGATGATGCACTTCGAGCAGGGCCAGGTGAAGGTGCTCAAGCTGCCGGTCCCCGCCGATTGTTCCGTGGCCGGCCGCAGCGTCGCCGCGATCGCCCAGGATCCCCGTTTCCCGAGCGGCTCCCTGATCATCGGCTACCAGCTCAATCCTGAGGCCAGCGTCGAGATCCCCAACGGCAACACCGTGCTCCAGGCCGGATCCACGATCCTGGTGGTCACCAGGCCGGAGTTCGTGCACCCGCTGATCGACTATCTCGGCCTCAGCGCTAGTCGTCGTCCAGCGCTAGAAGTTTCTCATCCAAATCTCTGACGAAGGGCTGCACGAGATCGTCCGGCACGATGCGTTTACGGAGCGCCTCCATCAGGGCCCCCTTCTCGGCCAGGAGCAGGCGTCTCCGGATCGCCTCCAGCGGTCGGGCCCCGGGCTGATCAGGGCCGGAGCGCCCCTCGCTGTAGGCCTCCCGCAGCACCCGTTCGGACGCCGCCACCCGCGCCTGGTAGGAGGCCCACAGTTCCTCGTAGGCGGTCTTCGGCAGCACCCCGGACTTCAGCAGCCGGTCGAGTTCCTCCTGGGCCGCCTTGGAGGCGATCAGCTGGATCTGCAGCCTGCCGATTTCAGCGCCGACCGGTGACACCTGGGCGATGTTCAGGCGTCCGATCAGCCAGGGCAGTGCCAGCGCCTGGATCACCAGGGAGAACAGCACCGCGCCGAACACCAGCTCGATGATGCCGCTCCGGCCGGCCAGCGACAGGGGAATCGCCACCGCCATCGCCATCGAGAGCGAGCCTTTGATGTTGCCCAGCACCAGCACGTGCTGCCAGCGCAGGGGGATCGGTCGATCGAAGCGGCGCAGCAGCGCCAGCAGCCCGTACACCGTGAGCACCCGCGCCAGCTGGTAGGCCAGCACCACCAGGGCGATCGCCGGCAGCGACGTCCACAGGGTCAGGGGGTTGATCTCGAGGCCGATCAGCAGGAACAGGAAGGTGTTGACGATGAATCCGGCGTACTCCCAGAAATTCAGCACGGTGAGCCGGTCGGTGGCCGTGTCGCTGCGTGGCAGGCCCTGGTTGCCGAAGACGAGCCCGGCGATCACCACCGCCACCGCACCGGAGACCCCCAGAAACTGGCCGAACTGAAACGTCCCCAGGGCCAGGGGCACCGTGAGCAGCAGCGAGCTGAGGGGATCGTGGAGGCGCAGGAACACCGGCAGGCACAGGTAGCCCAGGACGCCACCCACCAGCACCCCACCCACCGCCACCACCACCATCTCCCGCAGCCCCTGCGCCACCGTGATCGAGCCCGAGGCATGGATCAGCAGCAGCAGGTTGAAGCTGACCAGGGCGGCCGCATCGTTGAACAGGGTCTCGCCCTCCACGATCGTCGTCAGCCGCGCGGGCACCCGGATCTCCTTGAAGACCGCGATCATCGACACCGTGTCGGTGTTGGCCAGGATCACCCCCACCAGCAGGGCAGGGATCCAGGGGAGCCCCAGCACCAGATGCACCAGCAGCGCGATCACCCCCGAGGCGACCAGGGAGCCCGGCCCCGCCAGCAGCGCGATCGGCTTGAAGGTGCTGCGCAGCCGGCTGATGTCGGTGTTGATCGCCGCCTCGAAGATCAGGATCGGCAGGAAGAGATTGAGCACCAGCGAGGGATCGAGCCCGATCCGTCGCGAGAACACCTCGGTGAACGGCAGGCCCGCCAGCACCAGGCCGGTCACGTAGGGCAGCCGCAGCCGCTGGGCGATCAGGGCCACCGCCGTCGCCAGCAGCAGCAGCACGATCGAAAGGCTCACCAGTTCGGGGATGCCACCGGCCGTCGATCCGGCCGTCGGTCCGGCGCTGGCGCCGCCGCCCGCCACCGTCGCCATGGCCAGCCCCATCTCGTTCAAGTCGGCCACCGCGGGGTTGGGGTCTTCGGTCCGCTCAGTTCGATCGCGGAGCCCCATTATTGGCTCAGGTGGCCACCCTGGGCCGCCCTGGCCGGGGCGGACGGGCCGTTGCGATGCTGGGCAGGCGCTGGGGGCGGCAGGCTCTTGCCCAAGGGGATCGATGTGGGCGGTATCGGGTGTGCCATCGCCCTGACGGCGGTGCTCTCCCCTGCATGGGCGGAGGCTCCGGCGGTGGGGCGGGAGGCCGAGCCGCCTTGCGTGGCCCGGATCGCCGCCGTGCAGCGGGAGATCCTGGGCCGCAACCTGGCCACCGGCTCCGGGCCGCCCCTCAACGCCTTCCAGCAGCTCAACCCCTACGCCCTCGAGCAGGCCGCCGCCCTCGACCGCGCCCGGGCGGCGGGCGCCCCCGCCGGTGCCCTCGACTGCCTGCCGCTGGCGGTGAAGGACAACTTCGCCAGCGCCGACCAGCCGATGGCGGCCGGGTCGCTGGCCCTGCTGGGCAACCAGCCCGCGGCCGATGCCGAGGCGGTGGCGCGGCTGCGGGCTGCCGGGGCGATCGTGGTCGGCACCACCACCATGGACGAGTTCGCCTTCGGCATCCGCGGGCTGTCGGGGGCGGCGGGCCGGGTCGGCAACGCCTACGACCCCTGGCTCAGCCCGGGGGGCTCCTCCTCCGGATCCGCCGTGGCCGTGGCGGCCGGCTTCGTGCCCCTGGCCCTCGGCAGCGACAACTGCGGCTCCCTGCGCCTGCCGGCCGTCTACAACGGCGCCGTGACCCTACGGCCCACCCAGGGGCGCTTCTCCAGCGCCGGCCTGCTGCCGCTCGGCTTCGTCAACGGCACCCCGGGGCTGATCGCCCGCGACACGGGCCTGCTGGCCAGGGGCCTGGCGGTGCTCGATCCCACCTGGCGCTCCGAGCAGGCGGTGGCCCCGCCGGATCTGCGCGGCCGGCGGCTGGCGGTGCTGGCCAGGGCCGGCGACCAGGACCTGGCGCCCACCACCGAGGCGGCGGCGGCGGCCCTGCGGCAGGCGGTGGAGCTGCTGCGGGCGGCCGGAGCGGAGGTGGTCGAGGCGCTGGTGGTGCCGGGGCTCGACACCCGACTGGGTTCGGATTTCGTGAAAGGGTCGGGGCGCCGCATCGATGCCCAGCTGGCCCGCTACCCCGGCAGCCGGCGCAGCTGGGACGACATCTGCGGCTCCGGCCGCCTGCCGCCGGAATGGACCCCGGCCGAATGCCGCGACCTGATGGCCAGCGATCCGGCGGCGGAGGCGCGGGCGCGCCGGCGGATGGCCGCCAACCGCCACCGGCTGGAGCAAGCCCTGTTTGCCCAGCGCCTCGATGGCCTGCTGCTGCTGCCGGATCGGCGCGGTGGCGCCCAGCGGCAGCCCTCGCCCGCCATCACCTGCATGGTGAGCAGCACCAGCGGCCTGCCGGCGGTGGCCCTGCCGGTGGCGGTCGATGGCCGCGGCCTGCCCGTGGGCCTGGAGATCCTCGGCGCCAGCGGCCGGGACGAGGACCTCGTCGCCATCGCCGCCCTGCTGGAGGCCCGCCGCGGGCCGCTGCCGGCCCCCCGACCCGTGGTCCCCCTGGCGTCCCCCCTGGATCTGGCCGGCCACAACCGGCTGGTGCCGCTGCTGGGCTGGAACGCCTGGCGCAGCCGCCGCGGCGAGGCCCTCGGGGATCTCGAGCCCGCCCGCTTCCGCCGCCTCACCGACGACCTTCTGGGCCGGCCCGGTGATGGCGGAAAATCAAAACCGGCGCCCACGGCCCCTGCGTCCCCATGACTCCCCCTTTCCGATGAACATCGACGGCAGGCCCTGGCGCACCATCTGGCTGGAGGAGGGCGGCCGCTCGGTCGGCGTCATCGACCAGACCCTGCTGCCGCACCGCTTCGTCACCCGTTCGCTCACCAGCGTCGAGGAGGCGGCCGAAGCGATCGTCACCATGGTGGTGCGGGGGGCTCCCCTGATCGGCGTCACCGGGGCCTACGGGCTGATGCTGGCCCTGGAGGCCGACCCCTCCGACGCCTCCCTGGCCGCGGCCTTCGAGCGCCTCGATGCCACCCGCCCCACCGCCATCAACCTGCGCTGGGCCCTGGAGCGGGTGCGGGCCGCCGTGCTGCCCCTGGCACCGGAGCAGCGCGCCGAGGCGGCCAGGGCCGAGGCGGCCGCCATCGCCGAGGAGGACGTGGCCATGTGCGAGGCGATCGGCGACCACGGCCTGCGCCTCTTTCAGGAGATCGCCGCCCGGCGCCCCGAGGAGCGCCGCGGCCAGCCCCTGAACGTGCTCACCCACTGCAATGCCGGCTGGCTGGCCACGGTCGACTGGGGCACGGCCCTGGCGCCGATCTACAAGGCGCACCGCTCCGGCCTGCCGATCCACGTCTGGGTCGATGAGACCCGCCCCCGCAACCAGGGGGCCAGCCTGACGGCCTTCGAGCTGGGGCGAGAGGGGGTGCCCCACACCGTGATCGTCGACAACGCCGGCGGCCACCTGATGCAGCACGGCCAGGTGGATGCGGTGATCGTCGGCACCGACCGCACCACCCGCACGGGCGATGTCTGCAACAAGATCGGCACCTACCTCAAGGCCCTGGCCGCCCACGACAACGGCGTGCCCTTCTACGTGGCCCTGCCCGCCTCCACCATTGATTGGTCGATCGGCGACGGGGTGAAGGAGATCCCGATCGAGGCCCGCTCCCCCCTGGAGGTGACCCGCATCGCCGGCAAGCCCGCGGCCGGGGAGCCCACCAGCGTGCAGCTGGTGCCCGACGGCAGCGACGGCTTCAACCCCGCCTTTGATGTCACCCCCGCCCGGCTGGTGACGGCCCTGATCACCGAGCGGGGCGTGGCACCGGCCAGCGAGGCGGGCCTCCAGGCCCTCTACGCCGACCCGGTGGCCGCGGGCTGAGCCGCTGCCCGTCGCCGCCCGGGGCCCGATTCAGAGCGAGGGCCGCAGCAGGCTGATGGGTTCGCCGGGCCCATCCGGCCGGACCGTCAGGGTGGAGTAGGTCCAGGTGCCGGACTTCTGGCGGGCCTCCACGTAGAGGGTGCCGCTGCCCCTGGACCCCTGCAGGGGAATGGCCAGCTGGGCTTCCCCCGTGCCACCGGAGAGGCTGACGTTGCCGGAGACGAGGAAGCCCCCCTGGATCGGTGTGCCCAGCCGGCCGATCACCACCGGATCCTGCTGGGCCTTGGCCAGAGCCTCCTTGTAGGGCGTGGTCGACTTGAGCAGCCCGAACACGAGGCTGACGATCAGGGCGATGAAGCCCGCCACGCCGGCCAGGCCCGTGAGGCAGCCCGCCGGCACCAGCCATTTCCAGTGGCGGGCCCACCAGCTGGGGGCCGGGGTGCTGTCCGTGGGGTGACTCGGGTCCGTGACCCCTCAGAGCCCTTCGAAGCGAACGTTGAGGTTCAGCTGGTTGGGGCCGATGGCGGTGGCCTGCAGCACCAGGGCGGCGGCCTTGCCGTCGGCGGTGCCGTCCACCTTGGTGCCTGCCGGGGGATCGAGCACCAGGTTGAAGCCCCAGGGGCCCACCACCGTGTTGATCTTGCGCTCGCTGTAGCCCTGCTTGGCCAGGGACGCCTTCACCTTGGCGAGCAGCTCGTCCGGCTTGCCGGGCAGCTGGGTGTTGAGGCTGGTCTGGCCGATGGCGTTGGCGGCGAACAGGCTGGCCGCCGGCTTGGGCAGCGGCAGCGCCAGGCCCTTGAGCAGCGATCCGGCCGGGGTGGCCAGGGCGGCCCCGCCGACCAGGGCGCCGGCTCCCACCAGCAGGGAGGTGGAGAGGGCCAGCAGGCGGGGACGCCAGGGCATGGTTCGGTCGCGGGATGGAAGAAAAGGTAGCCCGGAACACCAGGAGCGCCCCACTGTTGCTACGCCCACAACCAGATGCGCCCACCGTTCTTCTAAGATCGGTTCATCGATCACCTTTGTGTTCAATGACGTTTTCCAGGGCCCGCCACCCCAGGCTCCGCCTCTCCCGGCGTCTGCTGGTGTCCGCCGCGCTCGGTGCCGCCGCCGCCTTCACCACCGCCACCACGCTGGGCATCGGCAGCTCCCCCGCCACCCAGGCCCAGGCCGCCGCTCCCGCCCAGGCCAGCGCTGGTGTCACCACTCTGGCCGCGGGGGGCACGAACTTCCAGGTGTTCTCCCCCGAGCAGGCGGCCGACGCCGCCCGCTCGGGCCGCTGGAAGGTGCTGGATGTTCGCCCGGTGCCGCCGCTCTCCTACATCGGTGGCCACGTGCCCGGCGCCGTCCACCTCTCCGAGCAGGCCTTCCGTGGCCCCAACGGCCGCCTGCCGTTCCAGATCTGGGGTCCCACCAAGCTCGCCAGCCTCCTGAGCGAGGCGGGCATCTCCAACCGGGATTCGGTGCTCGTCTATTCCGACGGCAACGACGTGCTCGGCACCGCCCTCGTCTCCTACATCCTCGAGAAGAGCGGCGTGCGTCAGGTCGCGATCGTCGATGGCGGCCTCAGCGGCTACAAGGCGGCCGGCCAGAGCACCACCAAGGCGTTCCCCACCTTCCAGGCCGGCAGCTTCCGGCCCACCACGGTCAAGGGCCTGGCCATCACCCTCAAGGAGCTGCAGCCCCTGATTGGCCGCAGCAACGTGGTGATCATCGACCCGCGTCCCAAGGCCCAGTTCGAGGGCACCGACCAGACCTTCATCCGCAACGGCCACATCCCCGGGGCCAGGAACATCCCCTGGCAGGCGTTCACCGAAGCGAACAACGCCGATGAAACCAAGAAGAACGCCCACAAGCTGAAGTCTGCCGAAGAGCTCCGGGCCCTTCTCGTCAGCCGCGGCATCACCCCCGACAAGGAGATCATCATTTCCTGCAGCACCGGCCGTGAGGCCAGCCTGCAGTTCCTCACTCTCAGGCACGTCCTCAAGTACCCCAACGTGCGGATCTATGAAGGCTCCTGGACCGAATACAGTGCCTCCAATTTGCCGATCGCCGTTGGGCCGGAAGGCAGTCCGGCCCTGGTGAGCAGTCGCTGATCCCACGTCCAGCTCCACCCCGTTTCTCCATGGCCATGCCCTTCCTTCGCCAGGCCACCCGGCTCTTTTCCCTGGCCGGCGTGCTGCTGGTGCTGCTGCTCCCACCGGCCGCAGCCCTCGCCTGTGACACCGGCAGCGAGTCCCCATCCCAAACCAAAGCGAAGAAGCGTTGAGGCGTTTCCCACCTGCCGCACTCGCCGTGGCCCTCGCCGTGGCGGTGGCCGCGGCCCTGGCGGTTCGGCAACCCACCTCGGCCCTGGTCTGGGGGCTGGGCTGCGGCCTCGGCCACGCCCTGGTCCGCTCCGGCTTCGGTTTCGCCTCCGGCTATCGCCGGCTGATCCAGCGGCGGGATCCCCACCCGGTCTTCGCCCAGCTGCTGCTGGCGGCGCTGCTGGTGATCGCCATGGCCCTGGTGCTCACCGCCGAGCCCCTCACCGGCCTGCAGCCGAAGCTGCTGGCCACCCCCCTCTCCCTGCCCTTCCTGGCCGGGGCCTTCCTGTTCGGCATCGGTATGGAGCGGGCCCGGGCCTGCGGCTGCGGCACCCTGGCGGCCACCTCCCGCGGTGGCGGCGGCGTGCTGGCCGCCCTGATCGGCCTGGTCGTCGGCGCCTTCCTTGGCACCCTGCACGCCCCGCAGCTGGCGGCCCTGCCCCTGCCGCGCCTGCCGTCCCCGGTCGGCCTTGAGCTCTTCGGCCTGCTGGGCGCCCTGACCCTGCAGCTCGCCTTCATGGCCCTGATCGCCGTGCTGCTGACGCGCTGGAGCGGACAGGTGCCGTGGCGCTCCCCCAGCCGCCGGCTCTACGGCGGCGCCATCGCCGTGGCCCTGCTGGCCACGGGCCTGCTGCTGGTGACGGCCGAGCCCTGGAAGGTGCTCTGGGGCCTGGCCCTCAGTGGCGCCTACGCCGCCCAGGCCCTGGGCTGGGATCCAGGCACCAGCCTGTTCTGGTCAAGTCCCCGGGGCCAGGCCCTGCTGGCGGGGCCGGAGGCCTGGCTGTTCAACGAGGCCGTGCTCGTCGATCTGGGCCTGCTCTACGGCGCCGTCGCCACCGCCCTGGCCGAGGGACGTTTCCGCTGGCGCGGTGAGCGGTCCGAGCCCCTGCCGGACCTGGCCCGGCGTGGCTTCGGCGGCCTGCTGATGGGCTACGGCGGGGTGCTGGCCTCGGGGTGCAACGTCAATGCCTTCCTGGGCGGGGTGATGAGCTTCAGCCTGCACGGCTGGATCTGGCTGGCGGTGGCCCTGGCGGGCTTCGCCGCCTCGCTGCGGTTGCGCCCGGCGCCGGGCCCCGCAGCCCCGTCAGACTGAGTCGCCGCCCCTTCGCCGTCCATGGCCCAGGCCCAGCCCGCCGCTTCGGCCCTGACCGCCGCCGCCCCGCCCCCCAACTGGGTGGCCTCGCGCCATCCCCTCGGCTGGCTGATCGACCGGCTGCTGGCGGTCGAGCCCCTGCGGCGGCTGCTGTTCCTGCAGGCCCGCCAGCTGATCATCCGCACCGCCGAGCGCCGCGGCATCGCCTGGCGGGCCCGTCGCGAGGAGCTGGTGCGGCAGGCCGAGCCGCTGCTGGCCAGCAGCACGGATGGGGCCACCGCCACGCCGGCCTACTACCGGGCCCGCTTCCACGCCTACCAGGAGGGCAACCTCTGCTGGCAGGCGGCCGGTGAGGCGGAGCAAGCCACCGATGCCATGGCCCTGCGGGTGTGGCCGGGGGAAACCCTGGAGCCCCAGGACGCCCAGCGGCGGCTGCGGGACGCCATCTTCGCCGCGATTGAGCCCAGCCTCACCGGCCCGGTGCACAGTGCCCTCGACATCGGCTGCTCGGTGGGCGTCGGCACCCTGGCCCTCAAGGACTGGCTGGAGCGGCGCGAGGGCACGGATGTGGCCGTCGAAGGTCTCGACCTCTCCCCCCAGATGCTGGCGGTGGCCAGGGTCCGCGACCCCGGCGGCCGCATCCACCGCTGGCACCACGCCGCCGCCGAAGCCACCGGCCTGCCCGCGGCCAGCGTCGACCTGATCACCCTCCAGTTCGTCTGCCACGAGCTGCCCGCAGGCGCCACCCAGGCGGTGCTGCGGGAGGCGGCCCGCCTGCTGCGGCCCGGCGGGGTGGTGGCCCTGGTGGATCAGGACCCCGATTCCGATGTGATCCGCCGCCTGCCGGCGCCGATCGCCACCCTGCTCAAGAGCACCGAGCCCTACCTGGCCGACTACTTCAGCCTCGATCTGCCCAGGACCCTGGAGCAGGCCGGCTTCCGCGACGTGCGTCGGGAGGCCTGCGACCCCCGCCACCGGGTGCTGGTGGCGCGGCTGGCCTAGTCCCAGCCCACCAGAGCGATCTTGCCGATCGTGCGGCCGGAGGCCAGCTGGGCGTGGGCGATCGCCAGGTTGGCGGCGTTGATGGGGCTGAGGGTGCGGCCCAGGGTGGGGCGCAGCTCGCCGGCCTCGAAGAGCTCGGCGATCCGGTCGAGAATCTCCCCCTGCCGCCCCATGTCGGCGGTCTGGAACTGGGAGCGGCTGAACATGAACTCCCAGGCGAAGGTCACGCTCTTGGCCTTGAGCCGATTGAGGTCGAGGGGGTGGCGGTTGCCCACGATCGCCACGATCGACCCCAGCGGGGCGATCAGCTCGGCCATCACCTCCCAGTAGGCGTCGGTGTCGCTGAAATTGGCGATGAGATCCACCACCTCGTAGCCCAGGGCGGCCAGCTGGGGGGCCAGGGGCCGTTGGTGGTCGACGACGTGGTCGGCCCCCAGCTCCCGCACCCAGGCGGCGCTCTCCGGGCGCGAGGCGCTGGCGATCACCACGGCCCCGGCCCGCCGGGCCAGCTGGATGGCGATCGAGCCCACCCCGCCGGCGCCGCCGAGGATCAACAAACTGCGGCCCCGCCCAGTGCCACCGGCTGGATCAAGGTCGAGCCGCTCGAACAGGGCCTCCCAGGCCGTCAGCCCCGTCAGCGGCACGCTGGCCGCCTCGGCCCAGGAGAGCCGGGACGGCCTGTGGCCCACCAGCCGCTCGTCCACCAGCACGGCCTCGGCGTTGCAGCCGGCCCGTCCCGCATCACCGGCGAACATCACCGCATCCCCGACCCGGAAGCGGCCCACCCCCTCCCCTGTCGCCGCCACCACCCCGGCGGCGTCCCAGCCCAGCTGCCGGGGCGGATCCCCTTCGCCCACGGCGGCCCGCAGCTTGGTGTCGATCGGGTTCACCGCCACCGCCTCGATCCGCACCAGCAGGTCGTGGGGGCCGGGGACGGGCTCCGGCAGTTCCGTGTCCACCAGGGCCGGGGTGGCGAGAATCGCTCTCATGGCGGGCGGGGTCAGTAGCGGCAGTAGCCCACTTCTCCCTTCAGGGGTGGTTTGCAGGGGAAGCGCAGCGGCACGAAGATCCGGTTGCCGTTGGCCTCGTTGGTGAGGGTGATGTTGCCCTGGACGTAGAGCTCCCGGCGCCAGATCCCCCCCAGGCGATCGCGCAGCAGGTCGCTGCCGCTGGAGTCCTTGCCCTTGGCGGACACCGCCCGGTAGGTCATGGACTGGCCATCCTTCCAGCGGATCTTCAGGCCGCCCGGGAGCTGCTCATCGACGCAGGCCAGGGGCTTGTCGTTGTACTCGCAGTCCTTCCAGCCGTCGCGGGGGATCTGGGGCGGGATCGCCTGGGCCGAGGCGGGGGCCGCCACCCCGACCCCCACCATCACCCCAATGGCCAGCATCAGGGGCAGCAGGGCGCCGCCGGCCCACGGCTTCAGGACCTCGCGGCGGCAGCGGCGGCGGCAGCGGATGGACACGGGCAGCCCCTGGAGGATCGCTCCCCGTAGTCTCCCCCCAGAGTCCCCGTTTCGCCCCATGGCCGTGCAACATCGCTGGTCGGATGCCGCCGCCCGCGAGGCGATCGCCCGCTACGGCGACCAGGGGGTGAACGAAGACCTGGCCCTGCGCACCTACTCGGCCCGGCTGCTGGGGGCCGACCCCGAGCTCGTGCTGCACGGCGGCGGCAACACCTCGGTCAAGACCACCGTGCACGGGCTGCTGGGCGAGCCGATCCGGGTGCTGTGCGTCAAGGGATCGGGCTGGGACCTGGGCACGATCGAGCCACCGGGCCATCCGGCGGTGCGGCTGGAGCCCCTGCAGGGCCTGCGGGTCCTGGAGTCCCTCAGCGATGAGGCGATGGTGGCGGCCCAGCGCCAGAACCTGATCGATCCGGCCGCCCCCAACCCCTCGGTGGAGGCGCTGCTGCACGCCTTCCTGCCCCACACCTTCGTCGACCACACCCACTCGATCGCCCTGCTGGCCCTGGCCGACCAGCCCGATGCGGCCGAGGTGTGCCGCGAGGTCTACGGCGATCGGGTGGCCCTGGTGCCCTACGTGATGCCCGGTTTCGCCCTGGCCAAGGCGGCGGCCCTGGCCTATGAGGCCGCGGCGGCCGGCGGCACTGAGCCCGAGGGCATGGTGCTGCTGCAGCACGGCCTGTTCTCGTTCGGCGCCACGGCCGAGCAGAGCTACGACCGGATGATCGACCTGGTGCGGCGGGCCGAGGAGCGCCTGGCCCGGGGCGAGCGCTCGTTGCACGCCGTGGCCGTGCCGGAGCGCCCCGCTGCCGCGGCGGCGGTGCTGCCGGTGCTGCGGGGCGCCCTGGGCCGGGCCGCCGTCGCCGCCGGCGTCCGTCCCCACTGGATCCTGGCGCTGCGCGACACCCCCCTGGCCCGCGCCATCAGCGACGACGCCCGACTGCCGGACTGGGCCGGCCGCGGCGTCGCCACCCCCGACCACGTGATCCGCACCAAGGCCCAGCCCCTGGTGCTGCCGCCCCTGCCGTCCGGTGGCGACGGCCCGGCCCTGGCCGCCTGGGGCCGCTCCCTCGAGCAGGCCCTGGAGGCCTACGCCACCGATTACCGCGCCTACTTCCAGCGCCAGAACGCCGCCCCCGGAGGCGCCAAGAAGGCGCTCGATCCCCTGCCGCGGGTGGCGGCGATCCCTGGCCTGGGGCTGGTGGGCATCGGCAAGTCGGCCGCCGAGGCGGCCACCGTGGCCGACATCGCCGAGGCCTGGGCCCAGACCCTGCTGGCGGCGGAAGCCATCGGCCGCTTCGCGCCGGTGGGCGAGGCCGACACCTTTGCCATGGAGTACTGGAGCCTGGAGCAGGCCAAGCTCGGCAAGGCGGCCGAGAAGCCCCTGGCCCGCCGGGTGGTGCTGGTGACGGGCGGCGCCGGCGCCATCGGTGCCGCCACCGCCCGGGCCTTCGCCGCCGCCGGGGCCGAGGTGGCCGTGCTCGATCTCGACCGGGAGGCGGCCGAAGCGGTGGCAGCCTCCTGCGGCAAGCGGGCCCTCGCCGCGGCCTGTGATGTCACCGACCCGGCGGCGGTGCAGGCCGCCGTCGCGGCGGTGGCGGCCCACTTCGGCGGGCTCGACATCGTCGTGAGCAATGCCGGTGCCGCCTGGACCGGCCCGATGGCCACCCTGGCCGACGCCGACCTGCGGGCCAGCTTCGAGCTCAACTTCTTCGCCCATCAGCACGTGGCCCAGGCGGCCCTGGCGGTGTTCCGCGCCCAGGACCTCCCCGAGGGCGGCGGCCGCCCGGTGCTGGGGGGCCAGCTGCTGTTCAACGTCAGCAAGCAGGCCCTCAACCCCGGCCCCAACTTCGGCGCCTACGGCATCAGCAAGGCGGCCCTGCTGGCCCTGGTGCGCCAGTACGCCCTCGAGGAAGGGGAGGCCGCCGTGCGGGTGAACGCCATCAACGCCGACCGCATTCGCTCCGGCCTGCTCGACGACACGATGATCAAGGAGCGCTCCGCCGCCCGCGGCCTCAGCGAGGAGCTCTACATGGCCGGCAACCTGCTGGGGGCCGAGGTGCGCGCCAGCGACGTGGCCGACGCCTTTGTGGCCCTGGCCCTGATGCCGCGCACCACCGGCGCCGTGCTCACCGTCGATGGCGGCAACGTGGCGGCGATGGTGAGGTGACCGTGTTGACTAGCTAACTGTGTGGTTCCGCCAGTCTGTTCCGGCTGACAAAGGGTTGTGAGGCTGACACGGTTGTTGTGCGGCCAAGAAGCCGAATTTCACATCACTACCCATACACTCTCAAATGTCCTGCCTAACAAGCATCGATTGGCGACGTCTGATTTAGCAGGACTCGAGGAGTGCACTACCCTCGCTCAAATGGCTCCAAGAGACGTCATCAGTAATTTCACGGCTTGCTGAGGCTGTTGCGTCTCGCTCAGGGGGGTCATCGGCTTTAGTAGATCGACGCGATTCTTTGCGCAGCAAGCGCGGGACGTTTGTTCCACTGCAATTGCAGAAGGTTGTTGACCTCAGGTACCCGCGGAGTCCCCTCCGGAAGATCGCCCAATTGCTGCTGGTGACGATCGCTATGCGGGCTCATGCGATGTGGCGCATTGGGTTAAATCTGCTGCCAACCCTGGATCTCAACCAGAAGCGTCATCCTCGCCAGCGGGTGTAGCCGGAGAACATGATACCTGTCAGAAAGTAACAGCCGGCAGAGGGTTCCAGCGGATTGGGAATCTCACACCGGTGATCAATTTCAAGCCCCGGAAGATCCTGGACAAATGTTAGCCTGGCGCTTGATGTTGTTACTTGGATTACTTGCCTAAAGGGGCTACCCGGCATGTAATTATTGGCAACGATTGGCCACCTGGGCCCTGTGGTTGCATGGTACAAGAGTAAGTTTGTCGCGCGCCAACGAGTCCTCGAGGAGTAATTCCCTTTCTTCAAGTCCCTTGTATAGAAAGCGAAGTTAAGTTGAGTTGATGCTAAGTGAAGAAGCCCAGGTCCTACTCACTCGGGCCGATGACAAGGTTAAGCAAATTTAGGATAACGATGCTGGGGGGAGTGGGCCGCTGTTATGCCGACATGCACATCAGCCTCTCTCACATGGCTGCCACAAGCCGGCCTGAAGATCTATAACGGCTGTAGGTGCTCTAAAGACTGAGTGCGCCCCCCCATGCGGCAGGCTCAGCTGCAGGCACCAACACCCGTGTAACCACCAATACATTCCAAGCCTCTATGCGGTAGAGGCCTTCATTGTAGTACACTAGTTCTACGTGCTTTCGACCGTGCATGGTTGACGTTAGTCTGGCTGATTCTGATTCAGCCCTCCAAGAAAATTCAGCGGCACTTGATGTTCTTGTTTCTCGCATCATTCATCATCTTTCTCTCGAATCAAGTTTCGCCATAAGCACGATTTCTGCTCTAGAGGCCAAAGCAAGTCAAATCTGGGGCAAGAGCAATCCTTGGTTTGCTCTATGGAGAGAGCACTGTAAATCCTATTTTGATATTGAGCAAGCTGATACGATCTTAGGTGAGATAATGCCGCCAACTTCTCATGGATGTAATTTATTCTTTGCGCAATCGTATTGTGCACTATTGCTAAACTGGATAATGGAAATTCTGCAGATCGAAGGGAATGACCACAAGCCAATATACTCAGGCACCTTGTTTGGGTGGCTGGAATGCATCACCCTTGCTTCACCAATTGAGCTTGATGCTCTTTTGTCAACAAGTAACTGGCAATACTCCAATAAGTCATCTGTAGCGATCAAGCAGTTTTCTAATTTCTTGGCGCGGCTCTATCAAGAAGTAATGCCCCCTCAGTTGAGGCATCTCCTTGGTGAATACTACACTCCCTCGTGGTTGATCGACTATGCGATAGGGAATGCTCACAGGGAGATAGAACGTGATAAGCGTAATCTCCATGTTTTGGATCCAGCTGTCGGATCGGGAGGCTTCTTGGCGCACTACGCCGCTGATTTGGCCGATAGTGGGCAAAGTATAGAAGCCAGGCTTTGTGGTTTCGACATAAATCCTGTAGCAGTCTTATTCTGTACTGCTAATCTAAGATATGCCAGAGCAGTCCTTAGCGGCTCTTGTGTGAGAATTGAATTTGACGTGCGTCTTGCTGATTCAGTCGTTGATCCAGTCATCGACTATGAAGCACCTCTCCTTTTTTCACCTCACGCATACAGTATCAACCTTTTTGGAAACCTTGTAGTCAATGACGAATCGCTCGTCGAGGCTACTCAAGAAATCGTAAGTAACCTCTGCTTGCTCTCCAATGATAAAAATCTTTTTCGAGTGTCACTGCTGAATTATATTGATGATTTCTTTTCTGCTACAAAAAATCAAAATGCTGATGTGTTGGTCGGTAATCCTCCATGGATATCATGGGACGGATTGAGCCCAATCTATCGAGAAAGAGTAGCTCCCCAATGGTCGACATCATCTCTCTTTACTAGTAAAGGCTGGAATGCGAAAGTCGCCGCAGGAAAAACAGACTTCTCATCCTTATTCGTTTATCGATCGGCTGAGCGATTCGCATCACCAAATGCAATTATGATATTTGTTCTCCCGTTATCGCTGTTCCAAAGTAGATTGTCGGGCCAAGGCTTTAGAAGCTTTAAAACTTCTAGTGGAAGAAGTTTTAGATTAATACGGCTGGATGACTTTTCCAAGGTAAAGGTCTTCCCTGACGCGGTCAATAGAACTTCTCTAGGGGTATTCAGACTTGACGGATGTGTTTCATTCCCAATTCAATATAACCGATGGGCACGGTCTAACAATGGCCAGTTTACTAATGAAGAAGCTACGGGAGGCCCAATTAATCCAAGAGATCCAACTTCTCCAATAGTTCAATATGACAAAGGCAGTAGTTCACTTGATGTCAATATTGGAAAGAGTGATTATCGGGCACGTGGCGGCGTCAATACAGGGGGAGCCAATACAATTCTCCAGCTAAATCTACTAGCTGAAAGGGGTGAGTTTGTGACAATTCAAAATACTGGAAAATCAAGACGTAGCTCAAGCAAAATTATTACAGCAGAAGTTGAATCAGCGGTCGTCTTCCCATTGCTATGTGGAACAGACATGAAGAAATGGAAGGCCTGTCCAAGTAAGAGAATTCTATTAATGTATGATCCCGCTCATCCCAAAAAGGCAATACAAGCTAATATCGCTCGAGAACTATATCCAAAGGCTTTTTCTTTCTTGTGTCAATTTAAGAGTTCTTTAGAATCAAGAAAGGAGTATCATAGATGGGGATGCTCAGGCCCTTTCTATGAAGTCTACCGTATTGGCCCGTACACATTTAGTCCAATTAAAGTAGTTTGGCAGCACACTGGCTACAAACGATCCCTGAATATCTCAGTGCTAGATGACTCTGGTGATCAGATTACGATACCAGACCAAAAAGCAATCATTATTCCTTGTGAAAGTTCCGAAGAAGCTCATTATATTTGTGCATTTTTGGGATCTGATGTCGTTTCAGGTATTCTTAACAGATACCTCGGCACCGACGCTTCTACGCATATCATGGACTATATTTCAATGCGCAAATATAACTCTCAAAGCGTGAATCATCTGGAGCTGAGCTCATTATCGGTAACGGCACACAAGCTTGCTGGTGCCGGACTGAGTACTATTGGAATTGAAGCCGAAATAAACAAAATTGTCAGCGAACTTCTTAGCGGTGGGTGAACTTTATATCATTACGGATTAATTCTGATTCTTCCCATTCCCGTGATTCGCGATAAAGCTCAATTCATGAAGCCAGCGTCTTCAATTCAATAAGTGTCTTCCTCCATTCTGTCAGTACTTCTTTCCCAAAAAAGATCTGGTCCACATGGCCAGTATGAAGCATGTCAATCATGCGACATAGATAAGACTTGCCACAGTCCCACCAAGTATAACGATCATCAATAAACAGGAAATGGAAGACTGAAGCGCCAAGTTCTCTCTGAGCGAGTTCAATCTCATACCCATCAAGGAGAGTTTCATAAACTCCATCTGCAACTCGACTTCCAAAAGTAGTAGTTCCATAGTATTCTTTTATCTCCCAAACGGCGATTGGATTCCTAGTATCTGGAATCGCGCCGTCAAACCGCCTTGAGAATGTTCTCTCTAGGCCGTCTGCAGATGTTAGAATAGAAAGTCTTCGTGCATCATCAATAAATCCGCTAGGACCTAACTCGTGTTCAGCAATCATGGCTACGATGCATGCAAGGTAAGCATGATGCCTTTTTTCTCCCTTCTGTTTATTCATTGGAAGCGCCTTAGTGGGCAATGTTCGTGCCTTTATGTCGATAAAGGCTCTTTCGGCCTCTGCTCTGTCCATAAACAACTTTGAAATGTTTAAGTTGAGAAGATCCGCCCTCCAGTTCATGTATGAAATAATCTCTAGCAAAAGCTCGTTGGACGGCGGCAAAATCTTCTGATCAGAACATATCTCAAGCAATTCTTCTTTAGCATAAGTTCGCAATACTCCGCTTTTTCGCTTACTGTATCCAGCCTGTTCCGACAAAAACTTTACATATGCCCAGAATCTCCCGCACTTTGACTTGAATCTTGGATCTGGCCTCATCGTTCAATGCGTGCGAAGAGATCTGTTGGATGAACTGAGAGTGCTCGTGCAATCTTGAAAAGATTTAATAGCCCAAGATTTCGATGGCCACGCTCTACACTGCCGATGTAAGAGGGATGTAGGCCAGATGCATTGGCTAAGGCCTCTTGAGTCCAGCCCTTTTTCAACCTAAACTCTCGGATTGTGAGACCAATGATCTTGATTTCATCTGACATTTGAATTGGCTTGTCTTTTTCACCATAAGCATTGAGCGCCTATCGGTCCAGAGACTATGAGTACAGCTCAGAGCCTATGAGCACAGCTCTGTCTCTTGGTGTTTAGGACGACTTTGTGGATCGACTTAGCGATGGTTTCCCCATCTTTTCGACCAGCTGAGTCCCAGGAGGGAATCGCTCACCTCAGATACTGCTTGTACACGATTCCATTTATGTCTTAAACCGTCCCACTATTGATGATCTGCCAATTCGGATCTGCTGAACTGACTTCTCGCCACTTATGCGATCGACAATTTTTGAAGCTAACCTAGTGTGGCTGTCGAGAAGTGACCACAGGAATGAAAGACTTCTTTGCCTGTGTGATTGTTGATGCCAGTGGTGGCACGGCCGCGTCTGATGCTGGTGAAGACACAGGCTAAAGCAGGTAAGTGTCTGCATCGAGGGGCCAAAGAAGTTCTTCTTGGTTGGCGTTACCAACCCCCAACGTCAATCATTTCTGAAGACTGATTCTTCATTCTTGGCCATAATTCTAATTGGCAGCTGACATAATCATGGGGTGTATTGGACTTCATGGAAACTCGCCTGGGCTAGGTGGTGATCAGGGACGGTAGGATTTACCCTTCTATTGAGCCTTGCGCTTTTCCAGGCCTGTTCACAGCTTGGTATAACATGATATGGCGTCTGAGATCGTCTGCTGATAACTGGCTGAGACATCGGAACTATGTTAGGAAGCGATGCTCGACTAGCAATACCGAAGCTTGAGTTCTTCTCTTTCTGATCAGCCTGGTCTTCGCGCCCTCGCCCATCCCTCAGGCATGATGGTAGTTCATTGGGATGTCAGAGTGCAGCCGGCTGATATTGGCAGGGGAAGGCGTCTTGATCGCGTGGATGCTTTGAAGGGATTTAGCCCTTCAGAGTCAGTTCTCAACATCAGCTTTAGTGCCTTTGGTGCTTGCACTTCTTCAGATGGCTGATCCCATCCCTTCAGGCCCACCGAGCTTTCGGCGCAGGCATCTAGTATGCCAAGCTCGCCTTTCATGGTATAGTAGGATCATCATATCTTTACTCGGCTCTCGGCTCGATTGATACTTGCCTTTTCAGCTTTGGGTCTGTATCATCTATTTACCTTTTCTCGGCCGCGCTGATTTCGTGAAGCAAATACGCTAAAACAAGACCCCTCAAGATCCCCCGTGCAGGATCCCTTGCCCTTCGGTATCAGCCCATTTTCTGGCCCTGAAGCTTGCCAGACCGAGTGGGCTCCGGCCTCTGAGAACAAGTCAGGGACTGCTTCGGACGTTGAAAAATCGGCGATGAGGTAAAAGGGGGTGGTGGTCCGGAGTTCGTTCAATGTCTCAGTCCAAGCGCGAACAGGTTGTCAGTCACCTCCGTTACATTCGACAGGAGTTGCGTGAGATGCACCAGGGGGTCATGGAAGATGGATTATTGCCTGAAGCAGGCGAGGTTAGGGGGGTGATGGCCCAGATGGAAGCACTGCTTGAGTTGCTCGAGGGCAAAGGATCGCGCAAGAAGGATGGTGACGGCTGATTGTCGACGTCTCTTGGCTAATCCTATTCTGGAGCAACAAAAGGTAGCAGTTCCTTGCTGGCGACTTTCTGCCTTGCACAGCAGGCCAGATATTGTTTGGTTGACGTCATCCCTGTTAGCGGCGAGGACTCTGGCTTCAAAATCTCTTTGGCAAAATCCAGGTTTGCGGAGAATGGTGGATCCTTTGCTCAGTCCACTCGAGCTTTCCGCGAATAGCCTCTATGTATAAGATCGCTGAAAAGTCTATTCTGCGCGCCGATGGGCAGCTAGATCCGTTATAATCTTGTTTAACCCATCAACTCAACAAACCGCTAAGTCGCATTCCTCCCTGATGCGGGTAACTATCCCGAGGTGGCTTGGAGCTTACCTGTCAGATTGCTCGAAACTATGGAAGGTATTGGCGAAAGCTCATCCTACGCATAGCATCCGGATGTGCCTTGCTGGATTGTCATTTTTGGCGTTGAAGGTCTTATGAAGATGTTCCGAGACTCCAGCGTTCGGCAGTCCGTGGCGAACTCCTTGTAGGCATAGGCGGGGTCGTTCTTTCCCTTTACCAGCTGGCACTCGGACCCTTGGCTTTCGCGCAGCGGCATCCCAGACTGTTGCACCATCCAAATCCACGGCTGAGATCGCCGATCACCGGTTGATGCTGCTTAGCTGCCAGCAATTCGCCGTAAGCGAGCCTTGTGACGACGTCCAGGCCTCTATTGGGCTTGTCGAAGCCGACGCCGAATTTTAGCCCCCTATGGGCAATCACTGGTGATGCGGTGGCCCATCTTTCGGAACCAGGCCTGTGATTTGACTTCCATCTACATTAGGTCACCTGGCCGCATTAACGCTTACCGCGGCTCGGGTGGTTTGGGTTCCACGTTCTCCAATCGCCCCAGGCCGAGCCGGCTGTGGGCCCGGGCCAGGGGTGAGAAGGGAGCCCGCCGCAGCCGGGCGGTGTGCCAGAGGTGCAGCCGCTGACGGCGTAGATCCATGACTTGCGGGAGCCCCTTCGTCGATACCCAAGTGAAGATGAACCGCCTGAGCGCTAGCTTGCCAGCCAGAGATACGCGCAGCGCAGCCAGATGTCTTTCTCGGTGGCGAGCTCGGCAGGGCTGCGGTCATAGGCCATGAGTCGGATCAGATCTAGGAGAAGACCTCGATGGGTCAGTCGTACTTTTTGGTGGCCGAGTTAATTTTTGGTATCTCTGGGTTAGTGAGTCGCATCTCAACCCGGAGCGGCCTGCCTGCACCTTTTCACTGAACACCTTTCTGAGGTGGATCAGCTAAATCGCCGCCCGGGCGCGCGCCGCCAGCCACAGGCCCAGGCCGCTCCAGAGCACCACCAGGCCCAGGCAGAGGCCGGTCCAGGCCGGCAGGCCCCAGCCATCCACCACCAGCGGCGCCACCACGGTGATCACGCCCCCGGCCAGCAGGGGCTGGAGCAGCAGCTGCTTGATCGAAAAGGCCGTCACCGCCTGGCTGCGGTCGCCCGGGTCGGCCATGCGCAGCAGCAGCAGGCCGCTGGCGGCCACCCCCGTGGCCTGGCCGAATTCGATGATCGCCCGCTCGAACCAGTCGCTCGGCAGGATCCGTGGCGCCAGCAGCAGGATCACCCCCAGGTTCCAGAGCAGGCCCGCCACCGCCAGCACCGTCAGGGGGATCCAGTCGTGGGCCAGCAGGCTCAGGTCCAGGCAGGCGGTGGCGGCGGTGATCAGCAGATCGGCCGAGAGGGTGCCGGTCCGCCCCTGGATGGCGGTCGAGACCCACTGGGTCTGGCCGCTCTTCTCCAGGATCAGGCGCACCAGCAGGGAGCCCACCAGGGCCAGGGGGAACACGGGCAGGGCGTCGATCACCAGGGCGAAGACCCCGCCACTGGCGTCGGCGACGAACCGCAGGGCCGCCAGCGCCCCGCAGCCGAACAGCACCGCCACCCCCGCCAGGCCCAGGTTCACGGCCCAGTCGGCCAGCTGCCGCCACAGCGCCGGCACCTCGACGGTGCCCTCCTCCATGGGCAGATCCACCGACACCTCCTGCAGCGGCGGTGTCTCCCCTTCGACGATCGCCATCGCCTCCTCGACCGGCAGCGCGTCGGGGAACTTCAGCCAGCCCCGGGCCCGGGCCAGCACCACCAGCAGGCCGCCCACCACCGTGGACACCAGCAGCCCGACGGTGGCCATGGCCAGCCCCAGGGCCTGGGCCCCCTCCAGCCCCAGCCGCTCGTAGGTGGGCCCCATGGCGGCGGCCGAGCCGTGCCCCCCCTCGTAGGCCACCTCGATCAGGCAGGCCATCACCGGGCTCACCCCCAGCCAGGGCTGCAGCACCAGCAGCACCGCCAGCCCCGCCACCAGGAACTGGCCGAAGGCCAGGGTCAGGGCCAGCAGCACCTGGGCCGAGAGCGGGCGCCACAGGCCCCCCAGCTTCGGCAGCGGCTTGCCCAGCAGCAGGGTGGCGAACACCAGGGTCAGCAGGGGCAGGGGCAGCTGGTCCCAGAGGTCGATCACCCGCTGGGGCAGCAGGGGCAGCAGCCCGGCCGGGGCCACCACCAGCCCCAGGCCGCCCGCCAGCAGGGCCTCCGGCAGTCCCCAGCGCTTCATGCCCAGCAGCCCGCCGATGCCCGCGCCGATCAGCAGCAGCACGGTGAGGGCGGCCAGGGCCAGCGCCAGCCACTCCACCCGATCCACCACCCCCGGCACCAGCGATGCGATCACAGGTGGAACTGGCGGCGGAAGAAGGCTTCGGTGGCCTCGAGCACCGCGGTGCGCACACCGCGCTCACGGAAGCCGTGGCCCTCCCCGGGAATCAGGTGCAGTTCCGTCTCCAGTCCGCGTCGTTGCAGGGCATCCACCATCCGCTCACTCTGACTGGCCGGCACCACCCGGTCGTCGAGGCCATGGAAGAACACCACCGGCGCCGTGATCCGCTCCGCATGCCCCAGCGGCGAGCGCTCCTCGTAGAGGGCCCGGGCCCCGGGCCAGGGGCCGATCAGGGTCTCGGTGTAGCGGGCTTCGAAGCGATGCTCCACGGCCAGCAGGGCCTGCGGATCGGTCACCGGGTAGCGGACGGCGCCCGCCGTGAACACGTCGGTGAAGCACAGGGCCGCCAGCACCGTGAAGCCCCCGGCACTGCCGCCCTCGAAGGCCACCCTGGCTGGGTCAGCCCGGCCCGCCGCCACCAGGGCCCGGGCGGCGGCGGCGCAGTCGGCCACGTCCACCACGCCCCACTGGCCGTCGAGCCGCTCGCGGTAGGCCCGCCCGAAGCCGGTGGAGCCGCCGTAGTTCACATCCACCACCCCCCAGCCGCGGCTGGTCCAGAACTGGATGGTCAGATTCAGCCCCGTGCCGGCCATGGCGGTGGGGCCGCTGTGGCCCTTCACCAGCAGGGGGGCATCGGCCCGGCTGCCGCCCCGGGGCGGGTAGTACCAGGCCTGGGTGGGCGCCCCGCCGTGGCCATCGAACCAGAGGGGTTCGGGGAGGCTGATCGCCTCGGCCGCCAGCGGCGCCGGGGCGGCCGGCGTGTGCTCCCAGGTGCCGCTGGCCGTGTCCAGCTCCAGCAGCCCCTGGCCGATGGCGGGGGCGGCGGCCACTGCCACCAGCCGGCCCGCTTCGGCGCCCAGGGCCGCCAGGTCGCTGAAGGGCAGGGGGATCGGCTCCCAGGGGCCGCCGTCGAGGCCCAGCCGGCCCAGTTCCCAGCGCCCCTGGCGGCAGACCGCCGTCAGCAGCCCCGTGCCGTCCCAGGCCGTGGTGCGCAGGCCATAGACCCACTGCGGCGTGCCGAACTCCGCCTCCATGGGACACAGCGGCTGCCAGCGGGGCGGGGAGTCCGGCCCCAGGGCGGCCACGTCCGCCAGCCGTTCCAGGTTCCACCAACCGCTGCGGTCGCTGGCCACCACCAGGGAGCCGTCGTCGAGCCAGAGGGGCTGGAACACTGAGATCCCCTGGGGATCCCCGGCCGTCGAGCCGGCGATGGGCCTGGCCTGGCCCAGCTGCCCGGAGGCGTCGATGGCGGCGAGCCAGAGCTGGCTGCGCTCCCAGGGCATGAACGGCTGCTCCCAGCTCACCCAGGCCAGGTGGCCGCCGTCCGGCGCCAGCACGGCGTAGCCGCAGAAGTCGGCCGGCTGGTGCAGCAGCTCCGGTTCACCGCCCGCCAGGGGCACGGCCACCAGCCGGTCGAGGCCGTCCTGCTCCATCACGCCGATCCAGCGACCGTGCCGCCGGTCGATCAGGCCATCGGCGAAGGCCCGCGGCCGCTCCGGGTCGGGCGGGGCGGTGAGCCGCCGGGGTGCGCCTGCGGCCGTCGTTGATTTGGGGCCGGCCAGGTCGAGCTGCCAGAGGCAGCGGTCGCCGTCGTCGACGAACACGACCTGATCGCCCGCCACCGCATAGGCGCCGCCGCCGTACTCGTGCACCCGGGTGCGCAGGTTCCAGGTCCCCGGGGTCAGGTCCACGGCCGCGTCGCCGGCCCCGCCTCGCCCCATCAGGGTGGTGCGGCCCCGCTCCTCGGGTCGCTGCTCCAGCCAGAACAGGCGCCCGCCCTCCAGCCGCGGTTCGGCGACACCGGCCGTCCGGCCGACCGCCAGCTCGACGGGCAAGGGCTCCGTGTCCCGCCATGGCTGCGCCCCCACCGAGTCCTCCGCAGGCTGCTTCTAGAATCCAGCCATCGTTTCAGGTGACGACTTGGCCCGCAGCTTCGCCCAGATGGCACGGTCGGCCGAACAGGGCGGCAACTCCGTGCTGGTGCCGAAGGTGCCGGTGGAGCGGCCACCGCTGGAGATTCACAAGCTGGGCTCGAAGGAGCTGCGGGCCCCGGCCCGGCGGATCAGCAAGGTGGATGCCTCGATCCGGGATCTGGCCCGCGACATGCTGCGCAGCATGTACACCGCCAAGGGCATCGGCCTGGCGGCGCCGCAGGTGGGCGTGCATCGCCAGCTGCTCGTGATCGACCTGGATCTGGAGGAGGCCGCCACCCCGCCACTGGTGCTGATCAACCCGGAGATCACCGCCGCCGGGGCCTCCTTCAACACCTACGAGGAGGGCTGCCTCAGCATCCCCGGGGTCTACCTCGATGTGGTGCGTCCGTCGGTGGTGGAGGTGAGCTTCCGCGACGAGACGGGCCGCCCCCGCCGCCTCAAGGCCGACGGCCTGCTGGCCCGCTGCATCCAGCACGAGATGGACCATCTCAACGGCGTGCTGTTCGTCGATCGGGTCACCGACGAGCTCAGCCTCAACGAGGGCCTGCAGCAGCAGGGCTTCCGCCGCTCCGACGTCCAGTCGATCCGCTGATCCCATGCCGATGAAACCCCTGGCCGGCCTCTTCCTGGGCCTGGCCTGCCTGCTCGGCATCGCCGCCACCGGCTCGATCTTCGAGCTCTCCTACGGCGACCCCGATCTGGGCGTCCAGGCCACCCGCTGGATCCTGGCTGGCAGCCTGCCGGGCACGGTGCTGGCCCTGCTGGTGGCGATCCGGATCAACAAGCCCGCCTGAGCACGCTGCGGTCCCGCTGCGCCCCCGCTTCGACCCCCCGGCCGGCCCGACAACCGGCCGGCCGATTGGGACACATGGGCTGGTTTCCGGTGGTTGCCGTTCATACGATTCAGGCCGCTTCGATGAACGTCGTGACCCTCCCCGTGCTTCCCCGCGCAGGCCTGGCGGCCTTGACGGCGCTGGCGACCACCCTGGCCACCGCCGTCCCCGCTCCGGTCCGCGCTTCCGCCCTGTTCGCCGCCGCCGAGGTGGACCAGCAGAATTTCCTGATGGTGGCGGCCCCCATCGGCACCCGGGGCGAGAAGGCCCAGCTCAACATCTACGAGCAGCTCAAGCCGGTGCGCCCCTGCTTCGAGGTGGGCGCGGGCCTGCCGTCCCCGGTGAACCCCCTGCTGGCCACCTTCGACTTCACCGGCATCTGCAACCGCTACATCGACGCCAACGGCTACTCGGTGCGGGTGGGCGGCCAGGACCTGGCCACCTCCTACCGGCTGATGGTCACCCGCAGCGGCGGCGACATGCTGCTGCTGGCCTTCCCCACCAAGGCCGGGGCCGGCCCTGAGATGGTGGTGGCCCGCACCCGGGGCAGTGCGCCCGGCTTCCTCAAGCTCCACCTGGAGCCCGGCTGGCGGCTGATGCGGCGCCAGTTCGGCGGCCGCAACCTCGGCCACCTGTACGTCTATGCCGACAGCTGGCCGGGAACGGCGGCCACCGCCACCCAGCCCGCCACGAGCACTCCCGCCCTGCCGGCCCAGCCCGCCGCCGCCACGGGCACGCCGGCGCCTGCCGCCGCCGCCCCGACCAGCCGGCCTGCCGCGTCAGTCCCCAGCACCAAGCCCGCCGCCGCCGGGCGCCGGGTGATTCCCTCGACCCGCCCCACGGCCGTCGCCCCCGCGACGGAGCCGGCTCCCGCTGCCGCCCAGCAGCCCGTGGCTCCGCCGGCCATCCCCGCCACCAAGCTCTGAGGCGGGGGCCCGAAGCCCCGCTTGCTAGGGTGCAACGCTGCGAACGTCTCAGCAGTACTTCATGACCCAGGTCACCGTCGGCGAAAACGAAGGCATCGAATCGGCCCTGCGCCGCTTCAAGCGCCAGGTGTCCAAGGCGGGCATCTTTGCCGATCTGAAGCGGCTGCGCCACCACGAAACCCCCACCGAGAAGTACAAGCGCAAGGCCCAGCAGCGCCGCCGTCGCCGCTGAGCCTGGCCTTGCTGGGGGCACCGTTTCAGGTGCTTGTACCTGTTGCCCTGACCTCCGCCCGCCTCCAGGCTGGAGGGGCCATCGCAGCAGGGTCCATGGGCCATCCGGTCGCCTCCACCGCAGGCCACGCACGGTCTGCCTCAGCGCTTGAGCGTTTCGGCCACTGGTTGGCCGAAACCATCAACCACGCCTGGGGAAACCCCGGTGAGGAAGCCCAGCACCGGCCCCCCCTGATCGGGGTGCAGCCCTACAGCGACAGCCCCCAGCGACGCCGGCGCCGCTGAGCGCCCTTTCGTTACGGCCGAGCCACTCACTCCGTTGATCCGGCCCCTCAGTCAATCCGGTCGAAGGAGCGGTAGCTGAGGGCCTCGGCGATGGCGCCGCTGGCCACCCGCTCCTCGCCGGCCAGATCGGCGATCGTGCGCGCCACCCGCAGCACCCGCTCCGCCCCCCTGGCGGACAGGCGCCGCTGGTTGATGGCGCGCTCCCACAGCGCCAGGGCCTCCGGCGCCGGATCCACCACGGCAGCTAGGGAGGGCCCATCCAGCTGGCCGTTGGCGGCCCCCTGCGGGTTGCGCTCGCCCATCCGCCGGCGCGCCTCCGCCACCCGTTGCGCCACCACAGCACTGGCTTCGCCGCAAGGGGCTCCCTGCTGCGGGGCCTCCCGGTAGGCCCCGCCCAGGTCCCGGGCCTCCGGGCGGCGCATCACCACCTGCAGGTCGATGCGGTCGAGCAGGGGCCCGGAGAGGCGCCCCCAGTGACGGCGCCGCTGGGCCTCACCGCAGCGGCAGCTCTGGCTGGGGTCGCCGTACCAGCCGCAGGGGCAGGGGTTGGTGGCCGCCACCAGCAGCACACGGCTGGGGAAGCGGCAGCGCTGCCGGGCGCGGCTGATCCACAGCTCGCCCTCCTCCAGGGGCTGGCGCAGCTGGTCGAGCACCTCCCGGCGGAACTCCGCCAGCTCATCAAGAAACAGGACGCCGTGGTGGGCCAGGCTCAGCTCCCCCGGCCGGGGCACGGCGCCGCCACCGATCAGGGCGGCGGCGGAGCAGCCGTGATGGGGGCTGCGGAAGGGGCGCTGGCGCCGCAGGCCGGCCCCCTCCCCCAGCAGTCCGGCCAGGGAGTGGAGCTGGGTGACCTCCAGGGCCTCCTGGTGCGCCAGGGGGGGCAGCAGCGTCGGCAGCCGCCGGGCCAGCATCGTCTTGCCGCTGCCGGGCGCCCCCACCAGCAGCAGGTGGTGGCCGCCGGCCGCGGCGATCTCCAGGGCCCGCCGGCCGTGGGCCTGGCCCCGCACCTCGGCCAGGTCGGGGCCGGGCATCGCCGGCTCCGGTGCGACCGCCGCTGCGGGCGCCGCCGCGGAGCCAGGATCCCGCAGCAGGGCCACCACCTCCCCCAGATGGTCGGCTCCCCAGACGGACAGTCCCTCCACCAGGGCGGCCTCGGTGGCGTTGGCCGCTGGCACCACCAGGGCCCGGGCCCCGTGTCGGCGCGCCGCCAGGGCCAGGGCCAGCACCCCCCGGATCGGCCGCAGCCGGCCGTCGAGACCCAGCTCCCCCGCGCTCCACACCCCCTCCACCTGGGCGGCCGCGAGCTGCTGGCTGGCCACCAGCAGCCCCAGGGCGATGGGCAGATCGAAGCCGGGGCCGGCCTTGGGCAGGTCGGCGGGGGCCAGGTTGACCACCACCCGGGTGAGGGGCACCCGCAGGCCGCCGTTGCGCAGGGCCCCCCGCACCCGCTCCCGCGACTCCTGGGCCGCCGCATCCGCCAGGCCCACCACCCGCAGCCCCGGCAGCCCCGGGGCGATGTCCACCTCCACCGTCACCGGCAGGGCCTCCACGCCCCGCAGGGCCCCGCTGCTGCACCGTGCCAACATCCCTTCGGAGCCCACTGCCCGTTCAGTGCCACCTCCCGACCACTCCGCGGCGTCCCATGGCCAGCAGCGACACCATCTTCGGCCGCATCCTGCGCGGCGAGATTCCCTGCCAGGAGGTCTACGCCGACGACCTCTGCCTCGCCTTCCGGGATGTGAACCCCCAGGCGCCGGTGCACGTGCTGGTGATTCCCCGCGAGCCGATCGCCCAGCTCGGCGAGGCCACCCCCGAGCACCAGGCCCTGCTGGGCCACCTGCTGCTGGTGGCGGCCAAGGTGGCCCGGCTGGAGGGGCTCGAGAGCTGGCGCACCGTGATCAACAGCGGCGCCGAGGCCGGCCAGACCGTGTTCCACCTGCACCTGCACGTGATCGGCGGCCGCCCGCTGGCCTGGCCGCCGGGCTGATCACCGGCTGCACACCGCGCCCCCGGCCGGGTCGGGCCGGCGGTGAGAATGGCGCGATCCGCCCACGCCCATGTCCCCCCTGAAGGCCCTTCGCGAGCAGCTGGGCAAGCTGCAGCGCCTGGCCCAGCCCTACTTCCTGCCCCTCGATGAAGGCGGCGGCGGCAGCGGCCAGTTTCTGCTGCTGGTGGTGGCCCTGCTGGCGGTGGTGGTGGGCTTCACCCTGCTGCTGCTCACCGGGGTGGTGGCCGCGGCCGGGGCCTGGATCCCCGAGCTGCGCAACCGCTTCCTGCCCGGGGTGCCCGAGCAGGTGGCGGCGGTGTGGAAAGGGCCGATCGGCATCGTGATCATGGTGCTGTTCGCCGCCGGCCTGGGCGCCTTCATCAGCCTGCGGGCCAAGCTGCGCCAGGGGCGATGGCTGCCCTGGCTGCTGCTGGGCATCATCGCCCTGCTGATCCTGGTGATCAACGGCATCAACGTCGGCATCAGCTTCATCGCCCGGAACATCGAGAACGCCCTGGTGGCGTACAAGGCGGAGGAGTTCTGGAAGATCGTCGCGATCTACGCCTTCTGCCTGGTGCTGGCGCTGCCGATCCGCGCCATCCAGAGCTACCTGATTCCCAAGCTGGGCCTGCTGTGGCGGGAGTGGCTCAGCGGCCGCATGCTGGGCCGCTACCTCACCAACCGGGCCTACTACGTTCTCAACCCCAACGATGAAAGCGTTGAGGAGATCGACAACCCGGACCAGCGGATCTCCCAGGATGCGGCCAGCTTCACCGCCACCAGCCTGAGCGTGACGGTGGAGATCATCTCCGCCCTGCTCACCTTCTTCAGCTTCATCATCGTTCTCTGGAGCATCAACCAGACCCTGGCCCTGTGGCTGCTGGCCTATTCGGTGGGCGGCACGGCCCTGATCGTGTTTGCCAGCCGCAAGCTGGTGAACCTCAACTACCAGCAGCTGAAGCTGGAGGCCGATTTCCGCTACGGCCTGGTCCACATCCGCGACAACGCCGAATCGATCGCCTTCTACCGGGGCGAACGCCAGGAGCAGAAGGAGGGGGAACGACGGCTGGACGGGGTGATCGTCAACTACAACCGTCTGATCATCTGGGAGGCGTTGATCAGCGTCATCCAGCGCTCCTACGACTACTTCTCCCGCTTCCTCCCCTGGCTGGTGATCGCGCCGATCTACTTCGCCAAGGAGGTTGATTTCGGCGTCTTCGGCCAGGCCAGCATCGCCTTCTCCCAGGTGCTGTTCTCCGTCAGCTACATCGTCAACAACATCGACCGGCTGGCCGCCTTCTCCGCCTCCATCAGCCGTCTCGAGGGCTTCCAGGGCAAGGTGGAATCGATCAGCGCCGAGATGGCTGAGTTCGTCGCCGCCGAGCAGGCCTCCGCCGGTGGCGCCATGGGGGCCGGGGCCGGCGCCGTGCGTCCCGAATCGATCCTGGTGAGCCATGTGGATCTGGTGCCGCCACGCACCAACCGCCTGCTGGTGCAGGACCTCAACCTGGAAGTGACCGCCAACCAGCGGCTGCTGGTGGTGGGCCCGTCGGGCTGCGGCAAGACCTCCTTCCTGCGGCTGGTGAGCGGCCTGTGGCCGCCCGCCGCCGGCAACGTGCAGCGGCCGCCGGTGGGCGAGCTGATGTTCATCCCCCAGAAGCCCTACATGCTGCTGGGCAGCCTGCGGGAGCAGCTCTGCTATCCCCAGCCCACCGACCGCTTCAGCGACGAGCAGCTGCGCCACGTGCTCGAGGAGGTGCGCCTGCCCGAGCTGGTGCACCGCTATCCCGACCTCGACATCAAGCAGGACTGGCCCCGGCTGCTTTCCCTCGGCGAGCAGCAGCGCCTGGCCTTCGCCCGCCTGCTGCTCAACTCGCCCCGGTTCGTGGTGCTCGATGAGGCCACCAGCGCCCTCGACGTGGCCACGGAGAAGGCGCTCTACGAACTGCTGGTGGAGCGGGAGATGGCCTTCGTGAGCGTGGGCCACCGCCCCACCCTCACCGCCTACCACGACACCGTGCTGGAGCTCGATGGCAACGCCGGCTGGCGCCTGCTTCCGGCGGCCGGCTATACCTTTGGCCGCGAGGACTGATCCGATGAGCGACCCTTCCGCCACCCCATCAGCCGACGCCCCACCGGCGGCCGCCATCCCGCCCGCCACCAGCGCCACCACCTCGGAGGTGCCCGCCTTCGGCTGGAGTGGCTACGCCGAGCGGGTCAACGGCCGTTTCGCCATGCTCGGCTTCGTCGCCGTGCTGCTGATCGAGGCCCTCAGCCACGACACCTTCCTGCACTGGGCGGGCCTGGTGCCCTGATCAGGGCACGGCGATCAGATCCACCTGCCACTGGCCCTGGCGGCTCACCTCCACCGCCAGCTCCCGGCCATCGGCCCGCAGGGACACCCGCCGGGGCACGCCGGGGGGCTGGAGAGGTACCGGCTGCAGGGCCATCAGGTTGCGGCGGTAGAGCACCAGCTCGGTGCGCCCCTCCAGCTGGCGCACCAGGGCCAGCCGCTCACCGCGGCCATCCACCGCCACGCTCAGGGGCTGGGCGTCGGGGCGCTCCAGGCCCGGCAGCGGCACGGGCTGCTGGCGCCGCAGGTCCACCAGCTCCACCCGGTCGCGGCCGCCCCTGCTGACGATCAGGGCCAGCCAGTCGCCGGAAAGGGAGGGGGCCCGGGCGGGGCCGGCGGCCTCGAGGCGCTGGTTCAGCCCCAGCAGGGGCTGGGGGAGGGGGCCCATACAGCCCGCGAGCAGTGACGGCAGGGCCGCCACGATCGCCACCGCTGCCGTCCTCATCCTCCTGCTGGCCCCCGCCATCATGGGGCCTCACCCGGCGCGCCCCGCACGGGCAGACCGGCGGGCAGGTCCGGCTCCAGCAGGGCGGTGAGGTCGTACAGCTGCACCCGGGCGCGGCCGTCCCCCTCGGTGGCGATGGCGATGCGGCGGCCGTCGGCGGCCAGGCTGAGGCTGTCGGGCGCCAGGCTGCTCGGCAGCGGCAGGCGGTGCAGCCGTCCGGTGGCCCGATCCTCGATGACCACTCGCCGCTGGGGGCCCTCCTGCACCAGCAGGGCCAGATAGCGGCCGTTCCAGCTCAGGGACGGGGAGCGGTGGGGCTGCAGCCGCTGCAGGTGGCGCAGGGGCAGCACCGTGCCGGAGGGCTGCTCCTGCAGCAGCACCGTGTCGCGGCCGTCACGGCGCACCACGCTGGCCAGCAAACGGCCGTTGCCGCTCAGGGAAGGATCCGTGCGATCAGCGCTTCCCCAGCCCACCGGACCGGCGCTGCGACGGCCCCAGCTCCAGCTGCCGCAGCCGGAGAGCAGCAGGGCCAGGAGCGCCACGGCCAGCAGGGGCAGGCGGGTGCCAGCGGGGCGCCGCAGCCGGCAGCGCGGGGCTTCAGTCGTCGAAACGGGAGCTGTTGTCCCTGGCGCCAGGGGGACGGGCGGGCGGCTCAGTCGCCGGCGGTCGGGTCTCCGGGGCCGGGGGCCGGGGCCGGCCGCTGGCCATCGGCGAGAAGTCGGCATCACTGACGTCATCGGCGGCGCCGCCGCGGGAGCTGGGGCGGATCGGGGTGCCCATCGGGGCTCCCGGCGGGCCGGCGGCCGCGGGGCCGGGCTCACGGCCCGTCGGGGCGGTGCCCCGGCGGGTGGAGCGGGGCGCCGCATCGGCCGCCGCCACCGGGCGGGAGCCGCGGCGGGGTTCCGGGGCGCTGTCGCGCTCACGGCGACGGGCGCCGAAATCACTGGCGGCGGAACGGCCCTGGCCAGCGGCGCTGTAGCGGCCGGCGGTGCGGTCCGGGCGGTCGTCGAGGGGGGGACGTTCGGGCCGGCCCGAGGCGCGCTCGCCCCTGGGGTTGTCCCAGGCGTCCGGCTCGTCACGACGGCTGGCGGCCCGCTCGGGGATGGCGGCCCGGCTGGGCCGGCGCGGCCGGTAGAAGTCGTCTTCGGGTTCTTCGCGGGAGGGGATGCGGCGCCGAAGCGGTTCGGGCTCATCGAACCGGTCGGGCTCGTCGTCCCAGCTGCGGCCGCCGCCGAGGCCACCACGGGGCCGGAAGGGGGCGGCAGGCTCCTCGTCGTCGAAGTAGGAGGAGCGGCGGGCCTGCTCGGTGGTCACCCCCCGCAGCCGCACGCTTTCGTAGGCAAAGAAGACCGTGGTGCCGGCCAGCAGGAACTGGCCGAACTGCAGGATCGGATCCAGGCGCCAGCCCTGGAAGAAGAGGATGCCGCCGCAAAGCAGGCCGATGGCGGCGAAGAACACGTCGTAGTCCCGGGCCAGGGCCGGCTTGAAGCTCCTCATGAAATAGAGGAAGGCTCCACCGACCGCCAGGACGATGCCGACGATGCTGGCCCAGTTGAGGCTGGCGTTGACCACGGCGGTTCACCCGGGCGACGGGCCCCACTCTAAGGACCGCGCCCACCGTGTCATCGGCAGGCGCAGGGGGGCCGCCGGATCAGAGGCGCCGGTCGAGCTGGTCGTTCTGGCTGATCAGCACCAGGGCGATGGAGATGGGGATCACCACGATGACCGCGCCCCAACCGAGGCTGCTGAGGAAGTTGGCGAGGGAAGGGGTCATGGCAGGGGTTCGCTCCGGACAGCTCGGCGGATCCTAGGCAGTGACGGCGGCTTCCTACGATCGGGGTTCCGACGCTTAGAGCTTTGTGACGGCCCCGGCCCTTTCCGCACTGGCGCCCCTGCCCCTGCTGCACCTGGCCCTGGGGCTGGTCCTGGCGGGCTGGACCCTGCTGTTCCTGTTCCGCATCGTCCTCACCTGGTACCCCGGCATCGACCTCAGCAAGGGGGTGATGCGGGTGGTGGGTGCGCCCACCGAGCCGGTGCTGGCCCTCACCCGCCGCCTGATCCAGCCCATCGGCGGTGTCGACGTGACCCCGGTGGTCTGGGTGGGACTGGTCAGCCTGCTGCGGGAGCTGCTGGTGGGTCAGCAGGGGCTGGTCACCCTCGCTTTGCTGCGCAGCCAGTCAGTCGGCTGAGCTGGGGTCAGGAGGCTGAGCTGGGGCCCGCTCAGCGGTTCAGCATCTCCTCTTCGACGAACTTGGTCCAGACCTCACCGCGCTGGAACTCCTTGCGATCCAGCAGGGCGAGGTGGAACTCGATGGTGGTGGGAATCCCCGTCACGGCACATTCCGACAGGGCCCGGCGCATGCGTCGGATCGCATGGTCCCGGTCGGTCCCCCAGACGATCAGCTTGCCGATCAGGGAGTCGTAGAAGGGTGGGATCTCGTAGCCCGTATAGACGTGGCTGTCGATGCGCACCCCCGGTCCGCCGGGGGGCAGCCAGCCGGTGATCTTGCCCGGGGCCGGCCGGAAGTTGTGGCGCGGATCCTCGGCGTTGATGCGGCACTCGATGGCGTGGCCGGTGATGTGGATCTCGTCCTGGCGGACGGAGATCGGCTCGCCGCCGGCGATGCGCAGCTGCTCGGCGATCAGGTCGATGCCCGTCACCATCTCGGTGACGGGATGCTCCACCTGGATGCGGGTGTTCATCTCCATGAAGTAGAAGGCGCCGCTGCGGTCCACCAGGAACTCCACCGTGCCGGCGCCCTCGTAGCCGATGCTGCGGGCCGCCGCCACCGCCGCCTCGCCCATGCGACGGCGCAGGTCGGGATCGAGGCCCGGGCTGGGGGCCTCCTCCAGCAGCTTCTGGTGGCGGCGCTGGATCGAGCAGTCGCGCTCCCCCAGGTGCACCACGTTGCCGTGGCGGTCGGCCAGCACCTGCACCTCCACGTGCCGGGGCCGGTCGATGAATTTCTCCATGTAGAGGCCCGGGTTGCCGAAGGCGGCCTCCGCCTCCCCCTGGGCGGCCCGGAACAGGCCCTCGAGCTGGCTGGCCTCGGGCACCAGGCGCATGCCCCGGCCGCCACCGCCGGCGGTGGCCTTGATCATCACCGGGTAGCCCATGGCCGCGGCGAGGCTGGCGGCTTCGGCGGGATCCTCCAGCAGTCCCTCGCTGCCGGGGATCGTCGGGACACCCACCCGCTGCATGGTGATCTTGGCCGTGGACTTGTCGCCCATGGCCAGGATCGAGGCCGGTGAGGGGCCCACGAAGATGAGGCCGTGGTCGAGGCACTTCTCGGCGAAGTCGGCGTTCTCCGCCAGGAAGCCGTAGCCGGGGTGGATGGCGTCGGCGCCGCGGGAGGTGGCGGCCGCCAGGATGTTGGGAACGTTGAGGTAGCTGCGGCTGCTGGGGGCCTCGCCCACGCAGACGGCCTCATCGGCCAGCTGCACGTGCAGGGCGTTCTTGTCCACCGTGCTGTAGACGGCCACCGTGGCGATGCCGAGCTCCCGGCAGCTGCGCAGGATGCGGAGGGCGATTTCGCCGCGGTTGGCGATCAGCAGCTTGCCGATGGGCATCCGTGCAGGTCCGGGCGAAGGGGCTGGCGGGGGTGCGGCCGTGCCGGGGCGGACTGTATCAGTGCTCACCGGCACCACCCCTGCCTAGGGGTCGCCGGGGGTGGGGAAGCCTGTGCGTATATTGCTCAGTCGGTGAAGGCCCCGGCCCGATCCGACCACGCGGATGTGGTGGAATTGGTAGACACGCACGTTTGAGGGGCGTGTGGCTTCGGCCTTGCGAGTTCAAGTCTCGCCATCCGCATTTTTCTTCTCCAGCCCCGTCCCCCGGAACCTGCGGTTCTCTTGACCCAGCCGTCGCCGGTCTCCGCTCCAGCCGCCGCGAGCGCGATCGTGCTGGTCAGCAACGGCCCCGGCGAGCTGAGCACCTGGGTGCGCCCGCTGGCCGAGCAGCTCCATCAGCTGCAGCCCCTGCGGCCCCGGGACCCCGTCGCCCCCTGCAGCCTGCGGCTGGTGCTGGTCCCGTGCCCCAACGCCACCGGGGCGGAGCATCGGGTGGCCCAGGAGTGGGGGCTGTTCGAGCGGGTGCTGCCGGCCTCCCGGTTCTGGTGGATGCTGCTGCGGCCCCGCCGCCACGGCCCCTGGCCCGAGCGGGGCGTGGTGGTGTTCCTCGGCGGCGACCAGTTCTGGACCGTGCTGCTCTCGGCCCGTCTGGGCTACCGCCACCTCACCTACGCCGAGTGGGTGGCCCGCTGGCCCCGCTGGAACGACCGCATCGCCGTGATGGGGCCCACCGCCGCCGGCCGCCTGGCCCCCCGCTGGCGGCAGCGGGCCACGGTGGTGGGAGACCTGATGGCCGATCTCTCGACCCTGGCCCGCCAGGACGATCCCCTCCCGCCCGGCGACTGGGTGGCCCTGCTGCCCGGCTCGAAGCGGGCCAAGCTGCTGGTGGGGGTGCCCTTCCTGCTCGAGACCGCCGACCGGCTGGCGGCCCTGCGGCCCGGCTGCCGCTTCCTGCTGCCGGTGGCCCCCACCACCTCGGTGCGGGAACTGCTGGCCTACGGCGGCCCCTCCAACCCGCTGAACCGCCACCAGGGAGCCGGTGAGCCCCAGCTCCAGGGCGACGAGATCGTCACGGCGGCCGGCACCCGCATCCTGGTGCTGGAGCGCCATCCCGCCCATGCCGCCCTGAGCCAGTGCGCCCTGGCGCTCACCACGGTGGGGGCCAACACGGCGGAGCTGGGGGCCCTGGCCGTGCCGATGATCGTGCTGGTGCCCACCCAGCACCTGGCGGTGATGCAGGCCTGGGACGGCTGGATGGGGCTGGTGGCCCGGCTGCCCCTGCTGCGGCGCCTGGTGGGGGTGGCCCTCACCGCCTGGCGGATGCGCCACCGCGGCTTCCTGGCCTGGCCCAACATCTCCGCCGGCCGCGCCGTGGTGCCGGAGCGGGTGGGGCCGATCGAACCGGCCCAGATCGCCGCCGAGGCCGCCGACTGGCTGGACCATCCCGAGCGCCTGGCGGCCATGGCCGACGATCTGCGCAGCCTGCGGGGCCAGCCGGGCGCCGTGGCGGCGGTGGCGGCCATGGTGCGGGGCCTGCTGCCGCCGCCGGAGCGCTCCGGTGTGCCGGTGCGATCTGGATAGGATTCAGCTCACCATGGCCCCATGCGGGGTTCGCCACCATGCAGCCGAGCGATTCCACCACCTCAGCCAGCACCGTCCCCGCCGATGCCGACTGGCGCTCCAAGCTGACGCCCGAGCAGTACCGGGTGGCCCGTGAGGGGGGCACCGAGCGGGCCTTCACCGGCGCCTACTGGAACAACAAGGCCACCGGGATGTACCACTGCGTCTGCTGCGGCAGCGAGCTGTTCAGTTCCGCCAGCAAGTTCGATTCCGGCACCGGCTGGCCCAGCTTCTGGCAGGGGGTGAGTGATGGAGCGATCACCACCCACACCGACCGCTCCCACGGCATGGAGCGCACCGAGATCCGCTGCGCCACCTGCGACGCTCACCTCGGCCACGTCTTCAACGACGGGCCCACCCCCACCGGCCTGCGCTACTGCGTCAACTCGGCGTCGCTGCAGTTCAGCGAGGGCTGAGGCCGGACGGCCTCCCGCTCACCAGGGGTCGTCGAGGATCTCGGGCTCCACATCCACCGGCTCCTTGGCGCGGGGGGCCTCCCGGGGTGGTGCTTCTTCGGGGGGGGCGTAGGGGTCCCGCTGGGGCTCCCGTCCCCGGGGGGGCTCAGGACGATCCCGCTCCGGCTCGTAACCGCGCTCGGGCCGGTAGCGCTCCTCGGAGTAGCGGTCTTCTGGTAAGCGCTCTTCGGCGTAGCGGTTTTCGCTGTAGCGCTCTTCGGGATAGCGCTCCTCGCCGTAGCGCTGGGGCGGGTTGCGGTCGGGGGTGCGGTCAGGAATGCGGTCGTCGTAGCGGTCCGGCATCACCCGCTCCCGCCGCTCGCCCTCGCGCCCGTAGGCATCAGCCGGGCGGGCTTCGGGGCGCTGGCGCGGTTCCGGCAGGTCGTCGTCGAGGTAGCGGCGCTGGCGCAGGGGCTCCCGCTCACGCCGTTCCTCCAGTTCCACGTACTCCAGCTCCTCGGCGGGCTGGAAGCTGCGGCTGGCGGCCGGCTGGATCCGGCGCTGCTCCTGGACCGTGGGCTGGCCCGCCGGCAGCTGGTTCTCGGCCGGAACGGCTCCAGTGCGGAACCGGTCCCGCTCCTCCTGCTCCCAGCTGGCGCCGCCGATGCCGAGCTTCTCCAGCAGGCCGGTGCCGAGCTGCTTGAGCTTCTCCTCGGCCCCCTCGTAGACGATGATCCGGTCCGGGCCGCTGCTGACCACCTCCCCCACCGGCATCTCCCAGGTGCTGAGCACCCCTTCTCCCAACAGGGGAACGCCGAGGGCACCGATCACCAGGGTGGTGAGTTCGCCGGTCTCGATGTCGAAGCTGAAGCCGAGCACGCGGCCGAGCTGCTCGCCGGACTCCGTGATCACCTGGCAGTTGATCACCTTGCTGTAGCGCTCGGGGTTGAACCCCTCGGCCAGGGAGTCGGCTGAATCCACCAGGATCACGTCACCCACCTGGCGGATGCGGTCCAGCGGCATCCAGCGGGGCAGGCCCGGCAGGAAACGGGTGAGGGGGTTGTCCCGCAGGCCGAGGGCGATCACCTCACGCCGGTCAATGTCGACCACCACCTCGCCAACGACGCCCAGGCGACGGCCGGTGTCCCGGGTGATGACCTGGGTGCCCATCAGTTCGGAGCGCAGCCAGAGGCGGTCGCTGGGGGCGGCGGGCTCGGTGGAGGGGGGAATCGGGGAGGTCAAATCCGGAGATCGGGGCTGGACGGCAGGGGGAACGGGAGCGACTTCACGGCCTGGAACAGCCTGGTCGGCCCATTGTGGCCCACGCGGTCGGCTCAGGCCGCCGGCGGCAAACCGACCACCTGGGTATGGGAGCCGCGGGCCTGGGTGACGCCGATGGTGCGGGTGGCCGCGGCGATCATCGGCCGGCGGTGACTGACGACCATGAACTGGGCCTGGTGCGCCTGGGCGGCGATCAGGGCCGCCAGCCGCTCGACGTTCACCCCGTCCAGGAAGCTGTCGACTTCGTCGAGGGCATAGAAGGGCGAGGGGCGGAAGCGCTGCAGGGCGAACAGGAAGCTGAGGGCGGTCAGGGATTTCTCACCACCCGACATCGAGGCCAGCCGCCGCACCGCCTTGCCCTTGGGGTGGGCCACCAGGGTCAGGCCGCCCTCCAGGGGCTGCTCGGGGTTCTCCAGCTGCAGGTGGCCCTCACCGTCGGAGAGGCCGGCGAAGATCGTCTGGAAATGGCCGTCGACGGCCCGGAAGGCCTCCATGAAGGCCTCCTGGCGCAGGGTGGCCACGGTCTCGATCCGCAGCAGCAGTTCCTCCCGCTCCTTGCTGAGCACCTCCAGGCGGTCGTCCAGGTCGGCCAGCCGCTGCTCCAGCTGCTCCAGCTCCTCGAGGGCGAGCATGTTGACCGGCTCGAGCGCCTCCATGCGCTGCTGCAGGCTGCGCAGACTCTGCTGCAGCGCCTCCAGGCCGGCCTCGCGCACCTCCTCGGGCAGCCCGGGGCGGGGGTCGGGCAGCTCCCGTTCCATCTGGGCCAGCCGCAGGCCGTGGCTGCGCTGCTCTTCGGCCAGGGCCAGCCGCTCCTCCTGGCGCCGCTGCAGCTCCCACTGGCGCTGCTGCAGGGCCTGGCGCCGGCCGGCCAGGTGGGCTTCGGCCCCGTCGCGGGCACGGCGCCGTTCGCCGAAGCGGGTCTGCAGCTCGCTCTGCTGGCGCTCCAGCAGGGTGCGGCGCTCCTGCTCCGCCTGCTGGCGTTCCTTCCAGAGCTGGCGCTCGGCCACCAGGGCCTGCACCGCCTCCACCAGCCGCCGTTCCTCCCCGGCGAGGGCCTCCAGCTGGCTGCCCAGCCGCTCCGCCCCCAGGGCTCTGTCGCGCCGCTCGGCCTCCAGTTCGTCCCGCTGGCGCCGGGCCTCCACCAGGGCGCGGTCGGCCCGCTCCAGCTCACCCTGGAGCCCCTGCCAGCGGGCACTGTCGTCGTTGCCGCTGGCGGCGCGCTCGGCCTCCTCCAGTTCCGCCAGGGCCTGGCGCAGGGGCGGCAGGGTCTGCTCGAGCACCCCCATCCGGCCGCGGTCGGCCTGGTGGGCCTCCTGCAGCTGCCGCCGCCGGCCGGCCACCTGGTCGCGGCGCTGCTGCCGCGGGGCCAGGGTGCGCTCGGCGGCGCTGCGCTCGGCCTGGAGGGCGGCCTGGCGCTGCTGCAGCTCCAGCAGGCCCGGCCGGACCTCCTCCAGGCTCCGGCCCAGCTCGGCTTCACGGCGGCGGCAGGCCAGCAGGCTCTCCCCCAGCTCCAGCAGCCGCTGCCGCAGCGGCTCGGCCTCATCGCCGTCGCCGCTGCGGCCGAAGCCCAGCTGGCCCGAGCGCTGCTGCAGGCTGCCGCCGGTCATGGCGCCGCTCTTCTCCAGCAGTTCCCCCTCCAGCGTCACGGCCCGGCAGCGGCCCAGTTCCCGGCGGGCGTCGGCGAGGGTGGCGAACACCAGCGTGTCACCGAAGACGTAGCGGAACACGTCGGCGTAGACGGGCTCGTGGCGGATCAGATCCACCGCCCGCCCCACCAGGCCTCCGGCCCCGCCACTGCCGCCGGCGCTGCCCCGCTGCAGGGCCGCCCCCCCCGAGCCACCACTGCCACCGCGGATGCGGTTGAGGGGCAGGAAGGTGAGGCGGCCGGCGCGGCGGCTCTTGAGCAGCTCGATCGCCCGGGCTGCGATGCGGTCGTCCTCCACCACCACCTGGGCCAGGCGCCCCCCCGCCGCCACCTCCAGGGCCACCCGCAGTCGCTCCTCCACCTCGCCCAGCTGGGCCACCGAGCCGTGGATCCCCTCCAGCCCCGCCTCCAGCAGCAGGCGCAGGGCGCCGGTGCCGCGGCTCTCCTGCAGGGTCTCGCGGCGGCTGTCGAGGCGGGCGATGTCCCGCTCCAGGCTGGTCTGCTCCTGCTCCAGCCGCACGCGGGTGCGCTGCTGCAGCGCCACGGCCTCGGCCAGCTCCCGGGCCTGCTCCTGGCGTTCCTCCAGGGCGGCCCGCAGGCTGCGCTCCTGCTCCGCCAGGGCCGCCAGGGCGGCGGCGGCCTCCCCATGGGCCGCGTCCTCCTGGAGCTCCTCGCCGCCCAGCTCCTCGAGCCGCTCGCCCGCCTGCCGCAGCCGTTCCTCCAGCTGCTGGCGTTCGGCCAGCAGGGGGGCGAGGCGCTCCTGCAGCTCCTGGCGCCGGCGGCTGCGCTCCTGCTGCTCCTCCAGCCAGCTGCCGGAACGTCCGGCCACCTCCCCGAGGCGGCGCCGGGAGAGCTCCACCGCCGCTTCGGCGTCGCGGCAGAGGGCCTCGGCGCGGTCGATGGCGCCGTCGTCGGCCCGCTCACCAAGGGCCTGCTGCTGCCGGCGCAGCTCCGCCTGGTTCTGCTGCAGCTGCTGGCGGCGGCGCTGCAGCTCCTCGGCCTGCTGGCCATGGAGCTCCGCCTGGCGGGCCAGCTCACGGCCACTGGTCTCGAGGCCGGCCAGTTCGGCCTGCACCGCCAGCAGCTGGTCTTCGCCCAGGGTCTTCACCTCCGCCTGCAGCTGCTCGAGGGCGGCGGCGGCGGCGACCACTTCGGCTTCGCCGGCGACGATCGCCTCCCGCTCCTGCTCCTGCTGGCGGTCGAGGCTCTCGAGGCGACCGGCCAGGGCCAGGCCGTGGGTGCGGGCCTCCTCCCAGGCCAGCACCTGCTCCTGCAGGCGCCCCTGGTGCAGGCGCTCCCGCAGCTCCTGGTAGGTGCGCGCCTTGGCGCAGTCGCGTTGGAGCTTCTGGCGCGCCGCCAGCAGTTCCTGCTCGACGATGCGGCAGCGCTCCTGCCGTTCGACCACTTCGTCCAGCTTGCCCCGGCTCTGCTCGATGCGGGAGTCGAACAGGGCCACGCCGGCCAGCTCATCGATGATGCCGCGCCGGTCGCGGGCGCTCATCGAGACGATGCGGGTGACGTCGCCCTGCATGACGACGTTGCTGCCCTCCGGGTCGACCCGCAGGCGCCGCAGCTGGGTCTGCAGCTGCTGCAGGTTGCAGGGCACCCCATCGGCGCTGAAGCTGCTGCTGTAGGTGCCGCCGGGGGCCACCCGCAGCCGCCGGGTGACGCTCCATTCCCGCTGGCCCCGCTGCAGCCAGGGGCCCTGTTCGGGGACGTCGAGCCCCTCTTCGGCCGTATCCGGCTGCCAGTCGCCCAGGTCGAAGCGCACGGTGACGCTGGTCTCGGCGGCCTTCCCCTCCCGCAGCACGGCGCTGTTGATCAGGTCGGGGAGCCGCTCGGCCCGCATGCCGCGGCTGGTGGCCAGGCCGAGGCAGAAGAGCACCGCGTCAAGGATGTTGCTCTTGCCGGAGCCGTTCGGGCCCGTCACCACCGTGAAACCCTCCTCCAGCGGGATGGTCATCGACCCGCCGAAGGACTTGAAGTGGGTGAGCTCGACCTGATTGATGTGAACCAACAGGCCCGTGCGCCGAGCAGGCCGAATTTAACCGAGGTGCTGACGATCACAAGCCCTTCTTCCTACGGTGATGCCGTGCAGCCGTCGCACGGAGCGCCCCATGGAAACGGACACCACCCCTGTCGAGTCCCCGGCGGCCCCCGCCCCGGGCCCGGCGCCCGCCGGCAGCGGCGAGGCCCAGCAGGCGCAGAACCTGTTCCGCGAACGCTTCGAGAGCCTTCTGCCCAGCATCCAGAAGGAGTGGCCCGAGGTGGCTCGCCACACCCTGGAGGCCACCCGGGGCAGCTTCGACCACGTGGTGGAGGTGATCAGCCGCCAGAGCGGGCTCACCACCGCCGGCGTCAAGCAGCAACTGCTCGATCTGGTCAACGTCACCGGTGAGCAGGCGGGCCATGTGGTGGATTCGCTGCGGCCCCTGGAGGAGCAGCTGGAGCACCTGCTCGACGAGCTCAACACCACCCTGCGGCCCCGGATCGAGAAGCCGGTGCGGGAGCGGCCCCTGATGGCCCTCGGCATCGCCGCCGGCGTGGGGCTGCTGGTGGGGCTGCTGCTGTCGTCGGGTCGGCGTTCGGCATGACGGGTCCGAACTTCAGCCGGGTCACGGCCCTGATCACTTCGGTGATGGACCTGCACGTCCGCATCGCCCTGCAGGAGGCCGATAAGGAAAAGCGGCGCCTGGTGGGCGGCGGGGTGATGCTCGGCATGGGCCTCACCCTGATGACCCTGGCCCTGGTGGCGGCCGAGCTGGTGCTGCTGCTCTGGATCCGCGAGGCCTTCAGCCTCAGCTGGCTGCAGGCCGCGGCGGCCGTGGCCGCCATCGACCTGGTGCTGGCCGGGATCAGCCTGCGCATCGGCGGCCAGATGCTCAAGGGCCCCTACCTGCCGGAGACCACCGCCGGCCTGATGCGCACCACCCGGGCGATCACCGGCAAGTTCTGAGGCCTGCCAGGTTCAGAGCCCCATTTCCGCCAGCGCCGCCTCCTCCACCCACACCGACACCGAGCCCCCCGGGCAGTGCCATTCCGCCCAGCCGTCGCCGTTGGTGGTGATCGGTGCCTGGATGTGCCCGGTCAGGTCGCGGAAAGTGGTGTGGCGCTTGCCCACCTCCATCCACTTGTGGCCGGCGGGCCCGTCGCTCATCAGCACCGCCATGGCCCCCGGGTGCCCCGGGGTGCCCAGGCGCGTCCAGCCGATCGTGTTGACGTGGTCGAGGTAGTCGTACTGGGGCCCGTAGGCGCAGTGGCCGCGGGCCAGTAGAAAGCGGTCGATCAGGAAGCGGTGGCTGGGCAGGACGATCCGGTACTCCTGATCGTCTTTCCTGTCGGTGTACTCGGCGCCGTAGTAATCGGCACCGAAGATGCAGGGATAGCCCTGGTCACGCAGCAGGATCACGGCGTAGGCGAGGGGCTTGAACCAGGCCTCCACCACCGATTCCAGGGCCTGCAGCGGCTGGGTGTCGTGGTTGTCCACCAGGGTCACCGCCAGCAGGGGCAGCTGCTGCATCAGGGTGCCGTCAAGCAGCCGGCGCATGTCGTAACTGCCCCCGCTGCGGCTGGCCTGGTGGAAGTTCATGTGCAGCGGCGCATCGAACAGGCTCATGTGGCCGCCGGTGTTGGCCGCATACCAGTGGAGGCTCTCGATGTTGTAGGTCCAGTACTCGCCCACCACGAACAGATCACGCTGGGCGTGGCTCTCCAGGTCGCTGATCCAGTCGAGGAAGAAATCGCTGGCGATGTGCTTGATCGCATCGAGCCGGAATCCGTCCGCCCCCACGTGGTCGAGGCTCCAGCGGCCCCAGTGCTTGAGCTCACCGCGCACCTCCGGATGGTTCACGTTGAGGTCGCTGCCCATCAGGTAGTCGTAGTTGCCCTTCTCCAGATCGACGTTGCCCTCGAAGCCGGCGCCCTGGGTGCGCCACACGGCCCGGAACCCCGGATCGAGTGTGTTGTGATCCACCGCGTCGAAGTGGTGCCAGTGCCACTGCATCGACGAATAGCGATCGCCGCGGCCGTCGAAGCGGAAGCGGGTCCAGGCGCTGATCGCGCGTTCCTCCCCCAGGGGCCGGTTGCGGTCGCCGGGGTCGTAGGGGGTGGCGCGGTACTGCTCCTGCTCGTCGGCGTTCAGCTTGTGGTTGAACACCACATCGGCGTACACCTGCATCCCGGCGGTGTGGCAGGCCTCGATGGCCTCCAGGTACTCCTGCTTGGTGCCGTACTTGGTGCGCACCGTGCCCTTCTGGTCGAATTCGCCCAGGTCGAACAGGTCGTAGGTGCCGTACCCCACATCCCACACGCTTCCCCCCTTGCCCGCCGGCGGCAGCCACAGCGCGGTGATGCCCGCCCTGGCCAGGGCCGGTGCCTCCTGGCGCAGCCGCCGCCAGTGGCCGCCGTCGCCGTCGCTGTACCAGTGGAACCACTGCATCAGCGTGCCGTTGAACTCCGTCGGCGCCGCCAGCTTGCGGGCGCAGATCTCCGGTTCGTGGCAGGCCAGCCACTCCTGCACGAGGGCCATCGTGGCCTGGCCGGTGTCGAGGGCCGGATCCTTCTCCACGGCCAGCACGTCCTGCTTGAGGGCTTCAAAGAGTGAGGCCATGGCTCTGGCGGCGGTGGAGGCAGGACCCACCGCTAGCAGCGCTGCTGAGGCAACGGGGCCCGCGTGCGCTTCAGCGGATGTCGTAGCGGAGCCAGCGGCAGTCGATGCCGCCGTTGCTCACCGGCACCCGCCGGCTGGCCTTCATGCGCAGGGCACCGGTCAGGGCGGGGTTGCCGCTCAGCAGCCACAGGGTCCAGCCGCCGCAGCGCTCCTTCACCATCCGCCCCAGATCGCCGTAGAGCGCCTCCAGGTCGTCGTCCGCACCGAGCCGGTCCCCGTAGGGCGGGTTGCACACCAGCACCCCGGGGGATTCCGGGGGGCGGAAATCGCGGCAGTCCCCCTCCTGCAGCTCGACCCAGTCGGCCACTCCGGCCGCCGCCGCGTTGCTGCGGGCCATGGCCAGCACGGCCGGATCCCGCTCCATGCCCACCACGGCCGCCAGGGGCGCCCCATCGGGGAGGCTGTTGCGGGCCAGGTCCTGGGCGGCCTGCCGCTCCCGCTGCCAGAGGGCGGCATCGAAATCGGGCCAGCGCTCCAGGCTGAAGCTGCGCTCCAGGCCGGGGGCGCGGCCGAGGGCGTGGCAGGCGGCCTCGATCAGCAGGGTGCCGGAGCCGCAGAAGGGATCGGCCAGGGGCACCGTCCCGTCCCAGCCGGTGTGGGCGATCAGGCCGGCGGCCAGGTTCTCCTTGAGGGGGGCCAGGCCCATGGCGGCCCGGTAGCCGCGCCGGTGAAGGCTGGCGCCGCCGCCATCGAGGCTCAGGACCGCCTCGGGGCCGCTGCCGCCGGGCCGGCCGGGGCTGAGGTGCAGGTGCAGCACCAGGTCGGGATCGTCCAGGTCCACCGAGGAGCGCGACCCCCACACCTGGCGCTGGCGGTCGACCAGGGCGTTCTTGACCTGCAGGGCGCTGTAGTGGCTGTGGGTGAGGCCGGGCACGCTGCCGCTGGCCTCCACCCGGAAGCTCAGCTGGGGCGGCAGCCAGCGCTCCCAGTCGGCGGCGTGCTGGACGCCGTCGTAGAGCTCCTCGCGGCCGCGGCAGGGGAAGCGGGCCAGCTGGCGCAGGAAGCGGAATGGCAGCCGGGCCTGCAGGTGGAGGCGATAGAAGGTGGCCGCATCGGCCCGCAGGCCCACGGCGCGCCGCAGGGGGCGCACCTCATGGGCGCCCAGGGCCGTCAGTTCCGCCGCCGCCGGCTCCTCCAGCCCCGGGGGAACCACGGCGATGACGTCGAAAGAGGAGGGGCTGGCCATCGCCCCATGCTGCTGGCTGACGGTCCCCTTGTACGGGGATGCCCACCGCCTGTGGCCGCGGCTGCGCTGGCGTGGAGGTGGCAGGATGAACAGGCTCGTCTTCGGACGAACTAGGTGGTCCACACCAGTGTCTCGGACAGCGGTTCGATTCCGCTCAGCTCCATTCCCCCGACCCACCGCCCCGCCGGCGGTGCGTCATCCCGGGGCTGCAATGGTTTCGACGGGGCATGAGGAGGGTGACTGAAGCCTGCTCGGTAAGAGCGAACCCGTAACAGCGAACAACATCGTTCGTTTCTCCCGTCAAGCCGCCCCCGTGGCTGCCTGACACTCTTAACGGAGACGGGGTGAGGTCAGCCTTGTCACCCAAATGACCCATGGGGCCTGGAAGGGCCCTTCCCATCCTCCGGAGACTCACCCGGGCGGTTCAGGGCTCGGAGGCTCTGAGCTCGGGTCGCGGGCGCGCTCCACGATCAGATGGGGGAAGGGCAGGCTGATGCCCAGCTCCCGGAACCGCTCCATGGCCGCCGCGACGACGGCGCTGCAGATCCGTCGGTTGGCGAACGGACTGTGGATCCAGAACTTGACCACGTAATCGCCGCCGCGGTCCCCCACCCCCTGCAGGTAGGCCTTCGGAGGCGGATGGCTCTCCACGCCCGGCACGGCGGCGGCGATCTCCTCCAGCAGGGCCAGGATCGTGCCTGCGGGCTGGCCGGCATCGACGCTGATGGCGATCTGGGTGAGGAAGCGGGTGCGGCCGACGCTGAATTCCACCGTGCTGGAGTTGAAGAAGGTCTGGTTGGGAATCACCAGTTCGGCGTTGTCACGGTCGCGCCAGAGCCGGGTGGCCCGCAGGCCGAGACGGCGCACCTCGCAGAAGTCGCCGTCCAGGGCGATGATGTCGCCCGGCCGCAGGGAGCCTTCGAACAGCAGCCACAGGCCGCTGACGAAGTTGCCGAACACCTCCTTGATGCCGAAGCCGAGGCCCACCGACAGCCCCCCGGCGATGGCCAGCAGGGCGGTGCTGTTGAAGCCGATCGTTTCCAGCAGCGCCACGGTTCCGAGGCTGATCACCGCGTAGCGCACCATCAGGCCGATGGCGCGCGCACTCACCCGCTCCAGGGCAAAGCACCGCTTCAGCAGCCAGGCCACCCCCAGCGACGGCGGTCCTGAGGCGACGAGCAGCAGGTAGAGCACCACCACCAGCCGCGTCATGTCGCCCACATTCACACTGGCGCCCATCCAGCGGCCCAGGGGGATCAGGGCCAGCTCGGCGCGGGTGTCCAGCTGCTCGATCAGCGTCCACAGCAGTCCGGCGAGCAGGAACGGCCGGATCAGCAGATGGCGCAGCGGCTGAATCTGATCCTCGGGAAGCCAGCGCTCGGCCCGATGCAGCACCAGCTCCGACACCTGCAGACTGGCCACGAGGGTGATCAGCAGGACGGCCAGGGCCGTCGGCTGGCGGGCGATGGTGAGCAGCCCCCAGCCGAGGCCGCCCACCACCCCTGTGGCCCCGAGTTCGAGCACCCCTGATCGGCCGGCCGGCCCGCAGCGGCGGCCCACCAGGCGGCTGACCGCCACGGCCAGGGCCACCAGGGCGAGCTGGAGGAGGACCTGGGGCCGTCCCAGCATCGGCAGCCAGCCGATCATCTGGCCGAGCAGGTCGTTCATGGCCTGGGAGCCAGGGCCCTGAGCACATCCCCGGTGGCCTCCGCCGCCGTGATCTCGCCGAAGGCCACCGCCGTCACCAGGCGCGTGAGCTCGCGGTCGCGGGGATCGCCGGCGGGCAGCAGCCGGGCGATGGCGTCGCTGGCGTCGGCCTGCCGCACGGAGCGCTGCATCGCCTTGAGCACGGGGGTGTGCAGCGCCGAGGGCGGGACGAAGCGATTGGTGGGCAGCATGTCCTGGTTGTCGGTGGTCAGGGTGCTCTGGATCCAGGGGTTCAGCGCAAACACGGCCAGGGCCTCCGCCACGCGCCGCTGCCGGGCGGTGGAGTCCGTGCCGAAGGCCAGCACCCGCAGCCGCGTGATCGGTGTCGGCGGCCCGTAGGGTCCGGCGGGCAGGTCGCTCACCCCGAGGGAGGTCCCCAGGGTGCCGCGCAGCCGGCTGAGGCTGCCGCTGTTGCAGGGGATCCAGTCCAGGCGCCGCTCCAGCAGACCCTGCACCAGTGCTTCCTGGTCCGGCTCGATGAAGACCTTCTGGTTGAAGTTGGCGGCCGAGAGCCAGGCCAGCCACCGCTGCAGCCCCTCCCGTTCGCCGGCCGCCAGGGGTCGCCCGGCGGCGGCGGCGATGATCGCCCGATCCGCCCCCAGGGGGCCCGTGCTCCAGAAGAGGCTGCGCGATTCCACCGCCAGCCCCACCCGCAGTCCCCCGCGGGCCTGGTTGAGCAGGTCGTCGGTGCTGGTCGGGCTGCTGGCCAGCCGGGTGCGGTTGTAGCAGGCGAGCTGCGGTCGCCTCAGAATCGGCAGGCCCGCCAGACCCCGGGGCGGGATCTCCAGCCGCTGCAGGGAATCGGCGTCCACCTGGCGGCGTGTGGCCTGGGGCAGCTGCAGGCCCCGGGCCAGATCGGCCTCCACCAGGGCGTGGGCGGTGGAGCCCGCCACCAGCATCAGATCGGGGCCGAAGCCGGCGGCCTGCCGGCGACGCACCTCCCCGATGAAGGCACTCTCCCGCAGGAGGTTGGTTTCGATCGCCACGTGGGGGTGCAGCTGGCGAAAGGCCGCCACGATCGCCTGCGCCTGCAGGACCTCCTCCTGAAGGATCGCCTTGGTCAGCGGCTGGTCACCTTCGACGCTGATGGCCAGATAGGCCGTTCCCCTCAGCTCCTCCGTAGCGAGGCCGCAGCCCGACAGAAGGCTGAGCGGCAGCGTCAGCAGCAGGACCCGCAGGGCGCCGTTCATGGCCTGCAGGGCTGGGTTCATGGCCTGCAGGGACCGTGGCCCAAAGGACGACTCTAGGAGCCCCCGTTGGCCCCACCCGTGCCTTTGGCGGCAAGGCGTCCCGACCTTGCTAGGACGAGGACTCCTGCGCATGACCGGCGATGAAACGCTGCCAGCTCCTCATCGTTCCGGCCGTCGCGGTGGTGGCCATCGCGCTGGCCCTCCCCGGCGCCAGCCAGGCCCGGCCCAACCCGGGCGGGCTCGGCGGGCCGGCCTCCGGCGTGGGGGTGGCCCCCGGCGCCGGTGCCGGCGGTGCGGGTGGGCCGGCCTCCGGCGCCGGGGTGTTGCCGGGGGCCGGTTTTGGTGAGGCCGGAGCGGGCCTGGAGCGGGGGCCGGAGGGTAATCCCGGTGGCCTCGGCGGGCCGGCCTCCGGGGCCGGGGTTCGCCCCGGGCTTGGCTACGGGGCGCCCGGCGCCGGAATGGTCCGGCGCTGACGAGGCGGGCGGCTCAGGCCGGGAGGCCTCAGTCGTCCAGCTCGATCTCCTTCGCGAAACGGGTGCCCCCACGCTGGGAGTGCTCCACTTTCACCTCCATCCCCGGTTTCAGATCGGCGAAGGCCTTCAGGCCATCGTCGTAGTCCGTGGACGCATTCGTGAGCAGCGTCTGCCCCCCGACGACAAAGGAGCGTCGGCCGGCATCGACGGACTGGATCTTGCCCTTGAGGGAATCGGAGGAATCGGCCAGCACCGGCGTGGCGACCGTGCCGAGCAGGAGGCTGGCGGCGAGGGTGTGATGGAGCAGGTTCATGGCTGCTTGTCGTCAAGCGACTGGGACCACCGGATCGTATGGATTTCACCGCTGTGGTTGCTGCGGGCTTCGATGACTGGATGTGACTCACCCCGGCGCCAGTCATGACTGGACATCCCTCCGCCCACGGAAGTTCAGACTCGCGGCGTCAGAGCTCCTCCGCCTTGATCAGCAGTCTGAGAAAAGTCTTGGAAATGTCGAAACCCTCTTCAAACCTGAGCCCTGAGTAGTGGGCACCCCTGAGCTGATTCATCCAGATCAGCTCGCCCCTGGCTTCAATGATCTCCTCGTCGCTGGGATCGTGGAAGCGAATCTGGGCGGGGGTTCCCATGGGGACCTCCTGAAAGCTGCGGATGCAGGCGCCGGAACGGCTCACATCCCAGAGATGGCCAGAATAGCAATGATCCTGAAAATACACCTCGACTTTAATGAGAATCTGAAAAAAGGGCGCTGAAAACTTGGGTTCTCGAGCGGGAAGTCTTGACTCCTTCATGTCCCTGGGGAGAGGAGATTGGCTTCGAACGGGTTTCAGTGTTCTGCGGAACTGGTTTACGGACTCTACCAAATTCATTCATGCCGTCTACCTCGTGCCTCGACATCTGTGTGTCAGTGGACACGTGGTTTTCCGGGTGATTCGCTGCTCCGCTCCCGCCCTCAGGGGGTACCCGTTCCCGGCGTCTTGGTGAAGCCGCTCCAGCGCTTCAGCTCCTGCAGGGTCTGCACACCCTCCACCCGGCTGGTGCCCAGAACCCAGGTGGGGTAGGCCTTGATGCCCGCCGCCTGGCAGCGTTCCCGGCCCTCGCTGGTCTTGTCGCACTCCACGTAGGGCAGCCGGTCCCCCGCCTGCTGGCCGAAGAGGCTCTTCTGGCGGAAGCAGGCCGGGCACCACCAGGCGCCGTAGAACACGGCCCCGATCCGCCGCAGGTGCTCCGTCAGCGCCAGCTGCTCGCCGCCGGAGGGGGCCAGGGCCTCACCGAGGGTGGGGGTGGTGGAGCCGCCGGCCTGGCCGCCGTGGGCGGGAGGGCTGAAGCTCAGCAGGCCCCCCGCCAGGGCGGACAGTCCGCCCAGCAGCAGCAGCGCCGGGGCCGAAGGCCTCCGGGGCGGCCGGGGTGGGGAAAGGGGGAGCATCGGCGGGTCGGCGAGGCCGGAAATCTAGGCCGCCCCCGCAGCTCCATCCAGTGGCCACACCCCCGGCCGGACCCGGTGCCGTACGGGCTTCCGCCCTGCCCGGGCCTGTGAATTCAGCGGCGGGACTGGGACAATTTCCAGGTTCGACGGTGACGGGCGCCCTGGCGACATGAGCGTGACGAGATGAGCGTGAATGGTTACCGCGACTATTTCAAGGTTCTGGGTCTCGAGAGGGGCACCGATGCCGATGGCATCAAGCGGGCCTTCCGCAAGCTCGCCCGCCAGTACCACCCGGATGTGAATCCCGGGGATGCGTCCGCCGAGGCCCGCTTCAAGGAGATCAGCGAGGCCTATGAAGTGCTCTCCGATCCCGAGAAGCGCCGCCGCTACGAGCAGTTCGGCCAGTACTGGAACCAGATGGGCGGCGGCGGTGGCGCCCCCGGGGTCGATGTCGACTTCGGCCGTTACGGCAACTTCGACGACTTCATCAACGATCTGCTGGGACGCTTCGGTGGCGGCGCCGCGGCCGGCGCCCCCGGCGGCTTCGGCTTCGGCAGCGGTTTCCCCGGTGGCTTCGGCTCCGGTTTCGGTGGTGCCGGCGCCGAGCGCTCCACCCAGGTGCAACTCGATGCCGAGGCCACCATCAGCCTGCCGGTGGCCGATGCCTTCCGCGGCTGTGAGCGCACCCTGGCTGTCAACGAGGAGCGGGTGCAGGTGCGCATCCCCGCCGGCGTCAAGGACGGCAGCCGCCTGCGGCTGAAGGGCAAGGGCAACCTGCAGCCCGGCACCGGCCGCCGCGGCGATCTCTATCTCACCCTCAAGCTCCAGCCCCATCCCGTCTGGCGCCTCGACGGCGACCAGCTGCGGGCCGAGCTCCCCCTCAGCCTCGACGAACTGGCCCTGGGGGGCGAGGTGCGCGTGGCCACCCCCGATGGCGAAGCCACCATCCAGGTGCCCCCCGGCATGACCCTCGGCCGCAGCCTGCGGCTCAAGGGCAAGGGCTGGCCGGTGAAGGACGGCCGCGGCGACCTGCTGTTCACCCCGACCCTGAAGCTGCCCGACAGCCTCAGCCCCCGGGAGCGGGACCTGCTCGAGCAGCTGCGCCAGGCCCGCAGCGTCGACCCCCGCCAGGACTGGATCAGCGCCGCCCTGCTCTGAGGGCCGCGCCCCTTCGCCCTCCAAGCGCCGGAAGGGCTTTCCGTAGGATCCGGCCAGTCAGATCTGCCCCATGGAGCTCACCTATCGGCCCCGCCGGCTGCGTCGCACGCCGGCCCTGAGGGCCATGGTGCGGGAATTCCAGCTCAGTGCCGCCGATTTCATCTATCCGCTGTTCGTTCACGAGGGCGCGTCCAACGAGCCCATCGGTGCCATGCCCGGCGCCCAGCGCTGGAGCCTGGAGGGGCTGGTGGCGGAGGTGGGCCGGGCCTGGGACCTGGGCATCCGCTGCGTGGTGCTGTTCCCCAAGGTGGCCGACGGCCTCAAGACCGAGGACGGCAGCGAGTGCTTCAACGAGGGCGGCCTGATTCCCCGGGCGATCCGGCGGCTCAAGCAGGAGCATCCGGCCATGGCGATCATGACCGATGTGGCCCTTGATCCCTATTCCTGCGACGGCCATGACGGCATCGTCAGCAGTGAAGGGGTGGTGCTCAACGACGAGACCATCAGCCTGCTCTGCCGCCAGGCGGTGGCCCAGGCCCGGGCGGGCGCGGATCTGATCGGCCCCAGCGACATGATGGACGGCCGGGTGGGGGCGATCCGCGAGGCCCTCGACGAGGAGGGTTTCGAGCACGTCGGGATCATCAGCTACACCGCCAAGTACGCCTCCGCCTACTACGGCCCATTCCGCGAGGCGCTGGATTCGGCCCCCCGGGCGGTGAGCAGCAAGCCCATCCCCAAGGACAAGAGCACCTACCAGATGGATCCGGCCAACGGCCGCGAAGCCCTCACCGAAGCCCTGCTCGATGAGCAGGAGGGGGCCGACATCCTGATGGTCAAGCCGGGCCTGGCCTACCTCGACGTCATCCATCGCCTGCGGGGCGAAAGCGAGCTGCCCATTGCCGCCTACAACGTCAGCGGCGAGTACGCCATGGTCAAGGCCGCCGCCGAGCGGGGCTGGATCGACGAGCGGGCCGTGGTGCTGGAAACCCTGCTCTGCTTCAAGCGGGCCGGCGCCGACCTCATCCTCACTTACCACGCCTGCGACGCCGCCCAGTGGCTGCGCGACGGCTGAGCCGCACCGCTTGAATGGTGCGATGAACCGTCGCTGCCCCCTCCCATGACGCGTCTCGGCCACGTGGCGGTGCGGGTCCAGGACATGGAGCGTGCCAAGCGCTTCTACGAGGGGCTGGGGCTGCGCCTCACCTGGGATGCCCAGGACTGGGCCTACATGCAGTCGCCCGCCAACGGCGACGGCATCGCCCTGCTCAGCCCCAGCTACACCGCCGCCGGCCCCCACTTCGCCTTCCACTTCAGCGACCGCGCCGAGGTGGACGCGGTGCACGACCGGCTCGAGGCGGCTGGCCACCGGCTGGGGCCGGTGCACGACCACCGCGACGGCACCGCCTCCTTCTACCTGCAGGATCCGGAGGGCAACTGGCTGGAGATGCTCTACGAGCCCGCCGCCGGAATCCCCTCCAACGTGGGCGCCGCCGCCATCCCCGCCCCTGCTCCCGCCCCCATCTCCACCTCCCTGGCACCGGCGGGGTGAGCGCAGCCCCTGTGAGCGAGATCCACCAGGACACCCTGGAGCTGCTGGAGTGGCCCCGGCTGGCCGAGCACCTGGCCGGTTTCGCCGCCACCGCCGCCGGCCGCCGCCACTGCGCCGGCCTCGGCCTGCCCGACCATCCGGCCGAAAGCCGCCGCCTGCTGCTGGAGACCACCGAGCTGCTGGCCCTCGACGGCCTCTGCGAGGGGGGCCTGAGCCTGCAGGGGGCCGGCGACATCGCCGCCACGGTGGCCCTCTGCGCCAAGGGCGGCTGCGCCGGCGGTGAGGAGCTGCTGGCGCTGGCCGCCACCCTGGCGACGGCGCGGCGGCTGCGGCGCCAGATCGAGGACCCGGAGCTGCGCCCCGTCACCACCGCCCTGGTGGCCGAACTGCGCACCCTGCCGGAGCTGGAGCAGCGGCTGCATTTCTGCCTGGAGGAGGGCGGCCGGGTGGCGGACCGGGCCAGCGGCCCCCTGGAGGCGGTGCGGCGCCAGCTGCTGGCCCTGCGCGGCGAGCGGCGCGACCGGCTGCAGGAGCTGGTGCGCCGCTACGGCTCCCTGCTCCAGGACACGGTGGTGAGTGAGCGGAGCGGGCGGCCGGTGCTGGCGGTGAAGGCCGGGGCCGCCGCCCAGGTGGGCGGCCTGGTGCACGACAGCTCCGCCTCCGGCAGCACGGTGTACGTGGAGCCCCAGGCGGTGATTCCCCTGGGCAACCGCATCCGCGATGCCGAGGGCCAGGAGCGGGAGCTGGAGCGCCAGGTGCGCAGCGAACTCAGCGCCCTGGTGGGCGAGCAGGCCGAACCGCTCGGCCACCTCCAGCAGGTGCTGGTGCGGATCGATGCGGGCCTGGCCCGGGCCCGTTACGGCCAGTGGCTGGGGGCGGTGCGGCCTGAGCTGGCCGATTCGGCCGACGCCCCCTTCGAGCTCATCGACCTGCGCCACCCCCTGCTGCTCTGGCAGGAACGGCGCGAGGGTGGCCGGCCGGTGGTGCCCGTGACCATCCGGGTCGGCCCGGAGCTGCGGGTGGTGGCGATCACCGGCCCCAACACCGGCGGCAAGACGGTGACCCTCAAGAGCCTGGGGCTGGCGGCCCTGATGGCCCGCGCCGGCCTGTTCCTGCCCTGCGCCGGCACCCCCCGGCTGCCCTGGTGCGGCCAGGTGCTGGCCGACATCGGCGACGAGCAGTCGCTGCAGCAGAACCTCTCCACCTTCAGCGGCCACATCCGCCGCATCGCCCGCATTCTGGGGGCCCTGCCCCAGGACCCGGCATCTCTGGTGCTGCTCGATGAGGTGGGGGCCGGCACCGATCCCACCGAGGGCAGCGCCCTGGCGGCCGCCCTGCTGCGCCACCTGGCCGATCGCGCCCGCCTCACCGTCGCCACCACCCACTTCGGCGAACTCAAGGCGCTCAAGTACGCCGATCCCCGCTTCGAGAATGCCTCGGTGGCCTTCGACGTGGAGACCCTCTCGCCCACCTACCGGCTGCAGTGGGGCATCCCCGGCCGCAGCAACGCCCTGGCGATCGCCTCCCGCCTGGGGCTCGACCCAGCCGTGCTGGCGGCGGCCGCTGCCCAGCTGGAGCCGGGCGGCGAGGGTGATGTGAATCGGGTGATCGAGGGGCTGGAACAGGAGCGCCAGCGCCAGCAGGAGGCGGCCGAGGCGGCGGCGGCGCTGCTGGCCCGCACCGAGCTGCTGCACGAGGAACTGCTGCAGCGCTGGTCGCAGCAGAAGGAGCAGTCGGCGGAACTGCAGGAGCAGCGCCGCCAGCGGCTGGAGCTGTCGATCCGGGAGGGGCAGGGGGAGGTGCGGCGACTGATCCGGCGGCTGCGCTCGGTGGGCCAGGAGGTGCGCGTCGGTGGTCGTGTGGCCGGGGAGACGGCCCGCCAGGCCGGCCAGCGGCTGCGGCACCTCGAGCAGCAGCACCGGCCCCTGCCGGAGCGGCGCGACCACGGCGGCTGGCGGCCCAAGGCCGGCGACCGCATCCGGCTGCTGGCCCTGGGCAAGGCGGCCGAGGTGCTGGCGATCTCCGACGACGGCAGCGAGCTCACCGTCCGCTGCGGCGTGCTGCGGCTGACGGTGGAACTGGCCGGCATCGAGGGGCTGCACGGCGAGAAGCCGGCGCCCCCCGAGCCGCCGCCCCAGGTGCGGATCCGCAGCCGCCGTTCCCCGGGCAGCCGCGGGCCCGAGGTGCGCACCGAGGGCAACACGGTGGACGTGCGCGGTCTGCGGGTGCACGAGGCCGAGGCGGCGGTGGAGGAGCGCCTGCGGGGCGCCAACGGGCCGGTGTGGGTGATCCACGGCATCGGCACCGGCAAGCTGAAGCGGGGCCTGCGGGACTGGCTGTCCGGCCTGGCCTGGGTGGAGCGGGTCAGCGATGCCGAGCAGGGGGATGGGGGCCCCGGCTGCAGCGTCATCTGGGTGAAGTGAGGCCCTGCCAGCGCCTCGCTGGCTGATGGCTCAGTGGTTGATGGCGGGCAGCTGGGGTTCCTGCCGCGGCGGCGGCGTGGTGGCTTCGGGCGGCAGCAGGGCCGACCCGAGCCCGTCGAACAGGCGCCAGCCCGTGGGCTCGACATCGAGATGCACGGTCTGGCCCACGGTCACGCTCTGGTCCGGGGTGGCCCGCACCAGCACCAGGTGGCTGCCCTCCAGCAGCCGGCAGGTGACCAGCAGCTCGTTGCCCAGGGCTTCGCAGTGGCTCACCTCCGCCGCCAGGTTGCGGTTGGTGGCTGGGGCCAGCCGCAGGTGCTCCGGCCGCAGGCCGCCGGTGATCCGGTGGCCGATCCAGTCGCCCAGCAGGTCGGCCATCGGACCCTCCACCGGGAAGCGCCGCCCCCCCAGCAGCAGCTGGGCGGAGCCGGCCACCTCCACCGGCAGCAGGTTCATCGCCGGGCTGCCGATGAACTGGGCCACGAACAGGTTGGAGGGCCACTGGTACAGCTGCATCGGGGTGCCCAGCTGCTGCAGCCGGCCCTCGTTGAGCACGGCGATGCGGTGACCCATGGTCATCGCCTCCACCTGGTCGTGGGTGACGTAGAGGGTGGTGGTGCCCAGGCGCCGCTGCAGCTCGACGATCTGGGTGCGGGTGCCGGTGCGCAGCTTGGCGTCCAGGTTGCTGAGGGGTTCATCCATCAGGAACACCGCCGGCTGGCGGGCGATGGCCCGGCCCAGCGCCACCCGCTGCTTCTGGCCGCCGGAGAGCTCCTTGGGCCGGCGCTCCAGCAGCGGCTCCAGCTCCAGGGTGGCGGCCACCTCGTCGATGCGCGCCGCGATGCGGCGCTCCCGCTCGGAGTCGATCCGCAGGGGGGCCGGTAATCCGCGGGTGGCCCGGTGCAGGCTGTCCTGCAGCTGCTGGGGCAGGCTTCGGTGGCGGCTGCGCCGCAGGCCGAAGCCGATGTTGTCGGCCACGCTCAGGTGGGGATAGAGCGCGTAGCTCTGGAACACCATCGCCACGTCGCGCTGGGCCGGCCGCAGCCGGCTCACGGGGCGTTCCCCGACGTAGATCTCGCCCGCGGTGGTGGCCTCCAGCCCGGCCAGCAGCCGCAGCAGGGTGCTCTTGCCGCAGCCCGAGGGGCCCACCAGCACGAGGAATTCACCGTCCTGGATGTGCAGGTCGAGTTGGCGCAGCACCTCCACCGGGCTGCCGCCGCGACGGGGCGGGTAGGTCTTGCCGACCTTCTCGAAGCGGACCTCGGCCAAACCAGGGGTGCAACCGGGGGATCCTAGGGTTGTTCCTCATCCGAGCCCCGGCCGAACCCCTTCCTTGCAGTTCATCGATCAGGCCCGCATCGCCGTGCGCGCCGGCCGCGGCGGCGACGGCATCGTGGCCTTCCGTCGTGAGAAGTACGTCCCCGCCGGCGGGCCCTCCGGTGGCGACGGTGGCCGCGGCGGTGACGTGCTCCTCGTCGCCGATGCCAACCTCCAGACCCTGCTGGATTTCAAGTACCGGCGCCTGTTCGCCGCCGACGATGGCCGCCGCGGCGGACCGAATCGCTCCAGCGGGGCCAGTGCCTCCACCCTGACGATCCGGGTGCCCTGCGGCACGGAGGTGCGCGACTGCCGCACCGGCATCCTGCTGGGGGATCTCACCAACGCCGGCGAGGAGCTGCTGGTGGCGGCCGGGGGCCGGGGGGGCCTGGGCAACGCCCACTACCTCAGCAACCGCAACCGGGCGCCGGAGAAGTTCACCGAGGGCAAGGAGGGGGAGGAATGGCTGCTGCAGCTGGAACTCAAGCTGCTGGCCGAGGTGGGGATCATCGGCCTGCCCAATGCCGGCAAGAGCACCCTGATCGCCGTGCTCTCGGCGGCCCGGCCCAAGATCGCCGACTACCCCTTCACCACCCTGGTGCCCAATCTGGGGGTGGTGCGGCGGCCGAGCGGTGACGGCACCGTGTTCGCCGACATCCCCGGCCTGATCGCGGGGGCGGCGCGCGGCGCCGGCCTGGGCCATGAGTTCCTGCGCCACATCGAGCGCACCCGGCTGCTGCTGCATCTGGTCGATGCGGGTGCGGAGGATGTGTTGGCGGATCTGCAGGTGGTGGAGGAGGAGCTGGCCGCCTACGGCCACGGCCTCAGCGATCGCCCGCGCCTGGTGGTGCTCAACAAGATGGAGCTCCGTGATGCCACCGAACTCGAGGAGCTGGTGGCGGCCATCGCGGCCCACACCGGCGAACCGCCCCTGGTGATCTCGGCGGCGGCATCCCAGGGACTCGATGCCCTGCTGGCCGCGGTGTGGGCGCAGCTGGGCATCGCCTGAGACCTGATCAGGCCCCCGCGGGGGAAACCCCCGGTCAGCGTGGAGTGATCTGGGAGCGTCGCGTGATCAGTCGTCGTAGACGCGACACTCGGGCGCTTCGGGGTTGAGGTCGCAGTAGACCTCCAGGGGGCTGGGGTCGTGGCTGTCTTCGGGGTGGTGCTCCTTGTACTCGTTGAGGGCCTTGAGCTCCTCTTCGAGGTGGCGCACCTTGCCGAGATTGCCGTCGGCCTTGGCCGATTCGATCTCGACTTTGTCCTTCTCGATGTGATCGTCGATCGTCTTCATGCAAAAACCGGCCGTCACGGGTCGGAACTCACCGCAGACACCATACGGTCGGGGCCGGGGGATCGCCGTCTCCTGTGGGTCTCCTCACACCCCCCGGCCGGGGCCTGAGCGTTGCAAACCCGGTGCCGGCGGCTGCGGTGGAGGGTCCTCCGTGGCTAGCAGCGGAATGGACAGTGCCCCGGTTGGCCCATGACACGCATCAGCAAGCGGCGGGAACGGCATTTCATCGACGAGCACGGCCGGCTCTTCTGGATCAACGGCCCCGAAACCCACTGCTACCTCTCGGAGCAGCGCCAGTGGCGCCGGGGCCTCGGCTTCGAGGAGGTGCTGGTCTGGAAACAGTGCGCTCCCAGCGGACTCGTCAGCCAGCGCTTCGCCAGCGTCCAGGCGGCCCTGGAGGCCTTCCAGGCCGACGCGGTGCAGTGGTACCAGGATCTCTACCTGCGCCGCATGGGGGACCAGATGGCGGCCCACCGCAGCGTGGACGATTACAAGCCGACGGCGATGCAGCAGGACGAAGCCCGGGGCGCCCGGGTGCAGCGCCAGCCCTGGCTGCTGCCGGAGCCCGCCGGGCCGGTCTGCGGTCTTCCCCCCCGGATGGCGGATGGGGCGGGGCTCCTGGAGGTGCCCCACCCGCACCGGCGCCGGCGCTCAGGCTGCCAGCTCGCTGAGCGTTAGCCAGCGCTCCTCGGCGGCGGCGATCCGCTCCACCAGGGCCGCCAGCTCGTGGGTCAGGGACTCCAGCCGGGCGTAGTCCGGCCCGCTGGGGGCCGCCAGGTGCTGCTCCAGTTCCCGGCGGCGCTGCTCGAGCTCCGGCAGTTCGCTCTCCAGGCGCTCCAGCTCCCGGGCCTCCTTGAAGCTGCGTCGCCGGGGCCCGGCCGCCGCCTGGGTCGCTGGCGTTGCGCGCCTGGTGTCCTGCGGGGTGGCCTCAAGGGCGGCGGCAGGACCGGGGGCGGCGGCTGGGGCCTGGGCCCGCCGCTCCAGCCAGCTGGTGTAGTTGCCCTCGAAGCGCTCCAGCCGGCCCGCCTCGAAGTGGAACAGGCGGTCGACGGTGCGGTCCAGGAACCAGCGGTCGTGGGAGACCACCACCACACAGCCGCGGAAATCCTCGAGGAAGTCCTCCAGCACGCTCAGGGTGTGCACGTCCAGGTCGTTGGTGGGCTCGTCCAGGAGCAGCACGTTGGGGGCCTCGATCAGCAGCCGGCAGAGGTGCAGCCGCCGGCGCTCGCCCCCGGAGAGCTTGGCCACCGGCTGGTGCTGCTGGGCGGGGGGAAACAGGAACCGCTCCAGCAGCTGGGAGGCCGTCAGCTCCACCCCGTCCACCTGCACCCGGCTGGCGGCCTCCTGCACCACCTCGATCACCTTGCGCTTGCCGTCCTTGGCCAGCAGCACGTCGCTGTGCTGGTCGAAGTAGGCCAGCTTCACCGTGGCCCCCAGCTCCAGCAGGCCCTCGCTGGGGGGGCGGCGGCCGGCGATCACCTCCAGCAGGCTGGATTTGCCGGCCCCGTTGGGCCCGATGATCCCCACCCGGTCCTCGGGGCTGAAGTCGTAGCTGAAGTCCCGCAGCAGGGTGCGCTCCCCCACGGCCACCGCCAGGCCCTCGGCGGTGATCGCCCGCTTGCCGATGCGCCGGGCGGTGGCGGCCATCGCCAGGCTGGTGCGCCCCTGGCGGGCGGGGGCCTCCAGCAGGGCATCGATGCGCTGCAGCCGGGCCTTCTGCTTGGTGCTGCGGGCCTTGGGGCCCTGGCGCATCCAGGCCAGCTCCCGCCGCAGGGTTCCCTTGAGCTTGGCGGCGGTGGAGGCCTCGGCCTCCTCTTCGGCCGCCTTCAGGGCCAGGTAGGTGCCGTAGTTGCCCTCATAAGGGCGGGCCTCGCCCCGATCCACCGCCACGATCCGTCGGGTGACCCGATCGAGCAGGTAGCGGTCGTGGGTGACGAGCACCAGGGCGCCGGCGAAGCGATCCAGGTAGCTCTGCAGCCACTCGACCCCCTCGGCATCGAGGTGGTTGGTGGGTTCGTCCAGCAGCAGCACCTCCGGTTCGGCCACCAGGGCGGCCGCCAGGGCGACGCGGCGCCGGTTGCCGCCGGAGAGTTCGCCGATCGTCCGCTCCTGGTGGGCCGCGTCGATGCCCAGGCGTTCCAGCACCTCGCGGCAGCGGCGCTCCAGATCCCAGGCCTGGCAGCTGTCCATGCGGTGCTGCAGGGCGCTGAGACGGGCCAGGAGCTGGTCGTCCTCTGGATGGAGGGCCAGCTGGTGGCTCACCCCGGCGTACTCCCGCAGCAGGGCCATGGCTTCCCCGTCACCGGCGAACACCTGCTCCAGCACGGTCAGGGCCGGATCCAGCCGGGGCTCCTGGTCGAGCAGCACCACCCGGGTGCGGGCATGGCAGCGACGCTCGCCGCGATCCAGCGGTTCGAGGCCCGCCAGCACCCGCAGCAGGGTGCTCTTGCCGGCGCCGTTGGGGCCGATCAGCCCAAGCCGGTCCCGCTCACCCACGTGCAGGTCGAGGTCGGCGAACAGGGTGCGCAGGCCGAAGTCCTTGGTGGCCCCCACCAGGCTGATCAGGCTCATGGGGTGTCGCCGCTCTCGACCAGGCCCAGGCGCTGCTGCTCCAGGTGGGCGAAGACGCTCTTGTCGCCCACATCCGCCGCCGCCGGCATCGGGAACTTGCGCAGGCAGAGCACCAGCAGCAGCAGGGCCTCGGCGGCCAGCAGGCTGGCGGTGGTGGCCGGGCTCAGCACCCCGGCCAGGCGGCCGAGCAGGGCCAGGGGCAGCAGCAGGGTGACCCCGATCGCCTCGGGGCGCTGGAAGCAGAAGAACTCCTTGAAGCCGATGCCGGCCAGGGCGGCGAAGTAGGGCCCCACCGCCAGGATCCAGAGGGGTTGCTGGGCCAGGGCGGGGAGCATCTGGCCCGGTCCTGCCCGCAGGGCCAGCAGCACCCCGCCCAGGCAGCCCGCCAGCCAGAACAGCTGCAGGGCCCGGTGCAGGGGGCGCAGGTAGATGTGGATCCAGCGCAGGGCCAGGCCCAGCCCGGCCGCCATCACCAGCAACCAGGGCCAGAGCAGGTCGGGGCCCAGCTGGCGCCACTGGGCCAGCAGGGCCAGCTGGCCGAGGGCCACGGCCGTGAGGGCCAGCCGGTAGCCGAGCACCTCGCGGCGGTCGGTGGCGGTGATCGAGAAGGTGTCATACACCCCCTCGAAGACGGGGTCGGCGCCGTCCGGGGTGGCCAGGGTGCTGCTCATCGGATGGGGGCGCCGGGGGCGGCCGGGGGCGGGCTGCCTACCAGTGTGGCCAGGTCCGGTCCCGCCGGGACGATGCCGGAGGGGTGCAGGGGGAACAGGGCCCCGAAGTAGTCGGTCCGCCAGGCCGTCGGGAAGCAGGTGGCGGCCACCCCCTCGAGGGCGTGGAAGCGGCGCCGCCAGTCCCACAGCCTGGGCAGCTGCCAGAGGGGCTTGCGGCTGCAGCCGAACAGGGGCGCATAGACCAGTTCCATGCGGATCAGGGTGGGAAACAGCACCACGTCCGCCAGGCTCGGGGCAGGGCCGCCACACAGCCAGCCGCCACCCTCACCACTGGAGGCGAGGGTGGCCTCGACGGCCTCCAGCGTGTCGAACAGGGCCGCCTCGGCCTCGTCGTAGGCCGCCTGGTTGCGGGCGAAGCCACAGCGGTACACCCCGTCGTTGACATCCCCTTGCAGGCGCTCCCGCCAGGCGCTGATGGCCGGGAGGTCCGCCGGCGGGGCCAGGTCCGGAGCTTCGGGCGCAGCGGGCCAGGCGTTGAGCAGCTCGATCAGGCGGGCGCTCTCGTTCACCAGGATCGTCCCCGTTCGCCGCGAATAGAGGGCCGGCACGGTGGCCCGGGCGCGGGGATCGGCGCCGCAGCGGCGGTAGAGCTCGAGCAGGGTCGCGCAGCCCTCGAAGGGCTTGCTGAACCGCCAGCGACCGGCGTCCGGATCGGGAACCACCACCACCGTGTTGATCATCGGGGCCAGCCCCCGCAGGCTCCAGGTGATCCAGGCCCGATGGGCCCAGGGGCAGCTTCGCCCCACGATCAGCACGTGGCTGCCGGCTTCGGCGGCGTCCTCCGGCACCGGCGGCAGGGCGGTGAAGGCCCCGGCCGGCCGCCGGTAGCGGCCCTGGCCGTCGGCGGGGCCGAGCCCCCCCATCAGCAGGCGCCACTGGCACTGCCAGAGCTGCCGGGCGGAGCGCACCAGCGGAGCGGGCGGGGCCATGGACATCACGGTTCGCTGCCCTGACTCTGCGCCAGGCTGGGGCCAGTGAGCGAGCAGGCGATGGTGGCGGGCCGGGTGATGGTGGTGGGGGGCACCCATGGCAACGAGCGCAACGCGCCCTGGCTGCTGGAGGCCTGGCGACGGCACCCGGCCCTGCTGCAGAGCCGTGGCCTCGCCCTGGAGCTGGTGCTGGGCAACCCCGCCGCCCACGCCGCCGGGGTGCGTTACCTCGACCAGGACCTCAACCGCAGCTTCGTGCCGGACCGCCTGGATGCCCCCGGGCCGGGGGACCGGGAACTGGAGCGGGCCCGGGAGCTGCTGGCCCGCCACGGGCCCGGCGGCAGCGCCCCCTGCCTGGTGGCCCTTGACCTGCACAGCACCACCGCCGCCATGGGCAGCAGCCTGGTGGTCTACGGCCGGCGGCCTGCCGATCTGGCCCTGGCGGCGGGCCTGCAGCGACGCCTGGGCCTGCCGATCTACCTGCATGAACAGGACCGGGCCCAGACCGGCTACCTGGTGGAGCGCTGGCCCTGCGGGCTGGTGGTGGAGGTGGGCCCGGTGCCCCAGGGCGTGATCCAGGAACCGATCTGCCGGCAGAGCCAGCTGGCCCTGGAGGCGGCCCTGGAGGTGCTGGCGGAGGCCCGCGGCGGAACCCTGCGCCAGCCCGACCGGCTGGTGGTGCACCGGCACCTGGGCAGCCTCGATCTGCCCCGCCATGGCGACGGCTCCCCGGCGGCGGTGGTGCATCCCCAGCGCCAGAACCGCGACTGGCAGCCGATCGCCGCCGGCGATCCCCTGTTCCTGACGGCCGAGGGCGCCACGATCCCCTTCCACCCGCGGGAAGACCAGGAGATCGGCCCCGTCTGGGCCGTGTTCATCAACGAGGCGGCCTACGGCGAGAAGGGCATCGCCCTCAGCCTCACCCGGCGGGAGTCCTGGCCGGTGGAGCCGGGCTGGGGCCAGGCGCTCCAGGACCTGGCCCGGGAGCTTCAGAGCCCGGGCTGAGCCTGGCTCTGGCCGGCGGCGGCGGGCTGGGAGCGGGGCACGCCGTTGTAGAGGACGTTCAGGACGCTGCGGCCATCCGGGGAGATCAGGATCTCGCTCTCCACGGTCGGCGGCAGGCCGAGCTGGACCCAGCCGGGTACCCCGCCGTAGAAGCGGAACAGGAAACCCTCCGCATCGGCGCGCACCAGGCAGTTGCCGCCGCTGCGCTCGTACATGCAGAGCGCGGGCCGGTAGACCCCGAGGCCGCCGTTGATCACCTCGGCCCGCATCCGGGCCAGGTTCGCGGCGCGGCCCCGCTGGAAGGCCTGCTCCTGGGTCATCTGGGCCCGTGCCGGGGAGGCCCCCACCAGGGGGACGGCCAGCAGCAGGGCCAGGCAGCCCAGCAGGGGCCGCAGGGAAGGGGAGGTCATGGTCATCCGCAGACGAGGGTGGTCTGTTCCTTGGTGCAGGGGAGGTCGGTCTTGCTGCCGTCGGCCCAGTAGATGCGCAGCCGGTCGTCCTCGGTGTCGGTGCGCAGGGTCAGCGACTTGACCACGCCGGCCGGGGGCTTGCCGGCCGGATCGGCGGTGTCGGGACGCAGGTCGGCCTTGTTGAGCCGCTGCTCGAGCTGCTGGATCTTGAGTTCGAGCTGGTCGATGCGGCGGCTCTCGGGATTGGGCAGGCCCTGGCATCCGGCCGCCAGCAGGGGGAGCAGCAGCAGGGCGGGCAACGGCCCGCGCAGGCGCCGACGCAGTGGCTGGGGAGGAAGCGACGAACGCGAGACCATCGGCGGCAGGGCGAGATGACCGGAGCACCTCACCTCCTAGCAGCGGCAGGGGGGGCAGGCCAGGCGGGAAGCTCATCTTTTCTTCATGAATACCGCCTCACACGCCGCAATGGTCTGTTACATTGACTTGAGGCGATCCGTCGCCCTTCCTTACGCCCACGGCCGGCGCGAAAGCCCTTACGCCTGACGGCACTCTTTCATGCACTCATGACCGCCACTCTCCAGCAGCGCTCCGGCGCTTCGGTGTGGAACCAGTTCTGTGAGTGGGTCACCTCCACCAACAACCGCCTCTACGTCGGTTGGTTCGGTGTGCTGATGATCCCCACCCTGCTGGCCGCCACTATCTGCTTCATCGTCGCCTTCATCGCGGCGCCCCCCGTCGACATCGATGGCATCCGTGAGCCCGTCGCCGGCTCCCTGATGTACGGCAACAACATCATCTCCGGCGCCGTTGTTCCTTCCAGCAACGCCATCGGCCTGCACTTCTACCCCATCTGGGAAGCCGCCAGCCTCGACGAGTGGCTGTACAACGGTGGCCCCTACCAGCTGGTGGTCTTCCACTTCCTGATCGGCGTCTTCGCCTATATGGGCCGCGAGTGGGAACTTTCCTACCGCCTCGGCATGCGCCCCTGGATCTGCGTCGCCTACTCCGCCCCCGTGGCGGCCGCCAGCGCCGTGTTCCTGATCTACCCCTTCGG
>NZ_JACJTY010000011.1:0-76716 GCF_014698945.1 Synechococcus sp. FACHB-909
GCATGGGCCCCGGGCCTGGGAGAGGGCAGGATGCAGGCATGCTGCAGCCCCAACCCCTGCCGATGGTTCTGTCGTGACATGGCGTCGTCGCTTTCGTCCTTTCTGGAAGGCCTATCTGCTGTGGCTGCGGGCGGACTGCGTGGACCTGAGTGCCGCTTTCGCCTATCACACGCTGCAGTCGTTCTTCCCGGCCCTGCTGATTGCGCTGTCGGTGGCCTCGCGGCTCCTCGGCCGTGATGTGGAGCGGTTCGATCGGCTGATCGTGCTGGTCGGCCAGGTGCTGCCCGCCTCCGCCCTGCCTGGCTTCGAAGCCACCTTGCGACGCTTCACGAACCAGGGATTCGGCGCCGGCATCCTCGGCCTGGTGCTTCTGGCGCTCAGCGCCAGCAACATCTATCTCACCCTGCAGCGCGGGGCCGATCGGCTCTGGTGGAATCGGCCCTTCGGCTTCGATCACCTGCGCTGGCAGGAGCACGTGCGTCGCTTCCTGGCCCTGCGCCTGAAGTCCCTGGTGCTGCTGCTGTTCGTCGGCCTGTTGATCGTCCTCGACCAGCTCTTCAGCACAGTGCGGCTCTTCGGCTCCAGGGGCTTCCATGACCAGCTGCAGGCCTTTCTTCCGGAACCCTTGCTGTGGGTCAGCTCCCTGTCCTTCGGCCTGGATCTGCTCGTCTCCCTGCTGATCGGCTTCGGCGCCACGCTTCTGTTCCTGTGGATGCTGCCGTCGCGCCGGATTCCCTTCCGCCCGCTGATTCCCGGGGCCCTGCTGGTGAGCGGCAGCCTCACCCTCTCCAACCTGCTGCTGGGCAGGAGCCTGCTCGCCCTCGGGGCGCGCTTTCAGGCCTACGGGGTGGTGGGCGGTGTGCTGCTGTTGACGCTCTGGGTGTGGCTGGTGGGTGCCGTGCTCTATTTCGGCCAGTGCTTCAGTGTGGTGCTTTCCGGCGGTGCCGCTGGGGGGCCATCGACACCTCTGCCGCGCTGAGGATCGACCCGTTTCGGGTCAGGATGGACTGATCTGATTGGATCGACTCTTGGCCAAGCCTGCCCTCAGGATCCCGCCTCTTCCGGCCAGCCTGGCGCTGGTGTCCATGGCCGTCGGCGCGGTGGTGCTGATCGGTCTCACCACCCTGGCGCTGATTCCGCTGCTGGTCGGCATCGGCCTGCTGGCGGCCTGGCTGGTGGCGGCCCTGCTCCTGGGCTGGGCTGGCCTCGAGGGCCTGGCGGCACTGGAGCGCTGGATCGAGAACGATCCACGCTTCCAGCGCTGATGGAACGGCGCATTCCCTGGTTGTGGATCGGTGTGGCGGCGGCTCTGCTGCTGGTGCCCACCTCGGCCGGCCGCCTGCTGCTCGATGTCATTGGCGGACTCACCCTGACCCTTCTGCTGCTGCCGCTGCTGGCGGGAGGGGTGGCCCTGATCGGTTGGCAGATCGTCCGTCGTCGCCTGCGCACCTGCCCCAGCTGTGGCTTCGCCAGCCTGGGCACCGAGGTCTGCCCGGCCTGCGGCAGTCCGTTCACGTCCGGTGATGGATCAGAAGCGGCGCCGGAACCCTCCGGCCCGTTCTTCTGGGGATCCGGGTCAGACAGGGAGATCGACGCCCGCGACGTGACGATCAACGTCGACGCCGTCGATGTGGAGGCCAGCGCCAGCGGCGAAATGGGCGGCCGCGGGGGCGATGGCTCCTGAGCCCGACACGCGCTGAGTCTCATGCGGCCGGATCCGGTGCCTCCGTGCTGAGTCGGGCGATCTCCAGCAGCCGGCGTTCACGCAGATGCAGGAACAGGGGGGCCCCGAAGGCGAACGCGATCGTCACGCAGCTGAGCAGAACCCAGACGAGCCCGCGCATGCCGAGCCGGCGGCTCTCGCGCACCATCCAGATCGTGACGGCGGTCGCCCCGATCGCCAGATCTCTGGAGAGGGACTGGGCGGCGGGATTGACGTTCGCCTGGCGGATGAACAGTCCCAGATCGAAGGCCGCCCCCTCGCTGCGGATGAAGTCCAGATTGGCCAGCCAGGGGAGCACCCCGCCCGCCACGGCCAGGAGCAGATAGAGCCAGGCGATCCAGCTGATGCCGCCGGGGCCGCTGCTGGTGGGCTGGGCGTCGTCACTCATGGGGCGTAGGGCGTGGGGGCCAGGTCCGGCTGGCCGGGATCCCATTGCATCACCTGCTGCTCCACCCGGGCCAGCACCGCCTCGCAGCGTTCGGCGTAGGCCAGCGCCCGCCGATAGAGATCGGCCATCGACTCCACGTCCAGGTCCTGGTCCTGCAGCTGGGCCAGGCAGAGCTCAAGGGCCGTCTGGGCTTCCCGGAAGCTCAGGTCCTGGGCCACGTCGTGCACGTCGTTCCCCTCACCAGCGGCGTCCTGGCTGGAGACGTCATCGGCAGGCTGGGCCGAGGCTCTGGATCGGGGCGAGGACTTAGCCATGGGAGCAACGGGGGGCAGGAGTGGCGAGGAGCCCGCGGAGGGCCCGGCGGATCCGATGGAGAGAACGTGGGGGTCTGGGGCTCAAGGACCGGGGCCGTCCGGCTCGACCGCCCGCACCTGCAGGGCCACCCGACCGTCCGCCAGCTCGGCGGTGATCCCTTCCCCTGGCTGCAGCTGGGCCACCGAACGCAGCAGGCGTCCGTCACCATCCCGGAGCAGGCTGAATCCCCGGGCGAGCAGGTGGCGCGGCGAGAGCGCCTGCAGCAGCTGCCGTCGCTGGGCCAGCCACTGGCGCCGCTGGCTGAGCAGCCGGGCGGGGTGGAGCAGGCGCAGCTGGTCCTGGCGTGCGCCCAGCCGTTGGCGGGCGGAGGCGATCCGCAGCGTCAGCGTGCGGTGCAGATGGCCCCGTTCCTGCTCCAGGGTCCGGATCATCTGGCTGCGGTCCGGCAGCAGGGCCACCAGGGCGGCCGTGGGCGTGGCCGCCCGGTAGTCGGCCACCAGATCGGCGATGGTCACGTCATCCTCATGGCCGATCCCGCAGATGACGGGCCAGGGACAGGCCGCCAGGCAGCGGGCCAGGGACTCCCCGTCGAAGACGGCCAGATCCTCCCGGCTGCCTCCGCCGCGGGCCAGCACCAGGGCCTCGAGGCCGAGGCGGTCGGCCTGTTCGCCGAGGCTCTCGATGGCGGCCACGATCTGGGCTTCCACGTTCCCCTGCACGGGGATCGGCACCACCAGCAGGTCGGTGGCGGGCCAGCGTTCCCTGGCGGTGCGCAGCATGTCAGCCAGGGCGGCGCTGGGCACGCTGGTGAGCAGGGCGATGCGGCGGGGCCAGCGGGGCAGCGGTCGCTTCCGCTCCGGGTCGAGGAGCCCCTCCGGCTCCAGCCGGCTGCGCACCTGCTCGAACTGGCGCAGGACGGTGGTCAGGCTGGGGCGCACATCCAGCACCTGCACCGTGAGGCTGGCCCGCGCCGCCCAGAAGTTGAGCTTGCCGACCACCACCACCCCATCCCCCTCCTGGGGCACGAAGCTGAGCTTCTGAAGCTGGGACGACCAGATCACCCCCTGGATGCTGGCCTGGCCGTCGACAAGGGTCAGCCAGAGATGGCCCTTCTTCTGCTGGGGGCGCCCCACGGTGGCCTCCAGCAGGAAGCGGGGGGCGAAGCCCCGCTCCAGCAGGGCACCGATGGCCTGGTTGAGCTCGGCGACCGAGTACCTGGGGATGCCGTCGTGCTGGCGGGGGGACGCGCTGCTGCCAGGGACCGTGAGCATGGAATCAGTGCTTGAGCTGGCGGTAGCAGAGCCACCAGTAGAGACTCAGCAGGCCGGCCACAAGGGCCACGGCCCGGCCCACCGGATGGTCGATCCGGACCAGGCCCGCTCCGGCGATCACCAGCGCGCTGCTCAGCAGCCGGGCGCCGTCGCGCCGGTTGCCGACATAGAAGCGGGGAGCGGTGGCGGAAGGGGCCATCGGGGGGCGCTGCCTGGGTTGGGCCTCAACCTAGGACCGCTTGGGACAGCTGCCTGAGCCATGAAAAAGCCGCCGGCTGGGCCGGCGGCCTACGTCTTTAACGGGCTTCAAGGACGCTGGTGCTGGGGGAGACAGCCGGGCTTCAGCCGAGGCCGACCTGGGCCAGAATGCCCTGGCCGGTGAGAATTTCGGTCGCCAGGCCGATCACGAAGCCCATCATGGCCAGGCGGCCGTTCCAGGTTTCGGCGAAGTTGACGAAACCGAAGCGGGGCTGGGAAGCGTCAGACATGGAAGGAACCCTCGGTGGAGCCCTGACTGTAACGAAACATGGAGTGGTCTTGACAGTGGCAGGGACTACAAAGCTGGGTGTGGGTTGCACGGTTGACAGCCGCGCCCGGCCATGGCACTGAGGCCTCCACGGGTGCCAGGCCCCGGCCCCGGCGCCGGCCCGTTGCCGGCAGCTGGCTCTGCCTCCGTCTGGGGTCCCGGGTTGGAGGACCGCCGGCGGGCGCCCCGGGCCCGCCTCCAGCGCCATCTGGCGGCGCCCCTGCCCAGCGAGACCGATCTGGTGCTGGTCACCGACCTCGACGGCACCCTGCTGGAGGGGTCCGTCCCGACGCGCCGCCGGGTCTACCGCTGGCTGGCCTCCCAGCGCCACCGGGTCCTGCAGGTGTTCAGCACCGGCAGGGATCTGCGCTCCGTCGCCCGGCTGCTGGCTGCGGAGGCCGCCCTGGGACTCCATCCCCCCCATCTGGTGATCGGTGATGTGGGCTGCACCGTGGCCTGCGGCGCCAGCCTCACCCCCCTGGCCCTGGCCCTGGAGCCGATCGAGGCCCTCTGGCGGGGACGGGCGGAAAAGGTGCTGCCCCTGCTGGCCCTGGTGCCGGGCCTGTCCCCCCAGCCCCTCAGCAGCGACCGGCGCCTGGCCTATGGCATCGACCCGCTCCGGCTGGACACCAGCCGGCTGGCGGCCATCGAGGCCCATGGGGTGGACTGCCTGGTCTCCGGCGACAAGTACCTCGACGTGCTGCCGCCCGGCGTCAACAAGGGCAGCACCCTGCTGGGCCTGCTGGAGTGGCTCGAGCTGGAACCGGCCCGGGTGGTCACCGCGGGGGACTCCCTCAACGATCTGGCCATGTTCGAGACCGGCCTGCAGAGCGTCAGGGTGGGCAATGCCGAGCCGGGCCTGGTGCGGGCCCTGCCGGGGCTGGCCCGCACCTACCGCGCCCGCGCCCATGGCTGCAAGGGCATCCTGGAGGGACTGCGCCACTTCGGCTTCGGCCATCTGCTCGACGGCCTGCCCTAGGCAACGCTCAGCGACTCTCCCCGCGTGCCTCCCGGGCCAGGGCCGCCTTGGTGCGGGCACTGGCGACGCCCTGGCGGGGATCCTCGGGCCAGGGGTGGCGGGGGTAGCGGCCGCGCAGCTCCCGGCGCACCTCGGCGTAGCCCTGGCTCCAGAAGCCGGCCAGGTCGCTGGTCACCGCCGCCGGGCGTCCCGCCGGAGACAGCAGCTCCACCCGCACCGGCAGCCGGCCGTCCAGCACCGTCGGCCCTTCCAGGCAGCCGAACATCTCCTGCAGCTTCACGGCCAGCACCGGCGTGCCGCTGCCGTAGTCCAACGGCACCCGGCGGCCGGACGGCACCGGCTGGCTGAGGGGCAGCAGCCGATCCAGTTCCCTGCGCAGGGACCAGTCCAGATCCCCCCAGAGGATCTCCGAGAGGTCGAGCTGCTGCAGGTCCTGGAGGCTGCGCAGGCCCCCGAGGTGGGGGCCCAGCCAGGCTCCCGGGTCCTGCTGTAGCCGCTCCGGTGAGCGGTCGGGCCAGGGCGCCCCCAGGTGCTGGTGGGCCAGCATCAGGCGCTGCTGCAGCTGGCGGCTGGTGCGGCACCAGGGGAGCACCTCCAGTCCGAGCCGTTCGAGACCCTCCAGCAGGGCTCGCTCCACCAGCTCCCCGCTGGCGTCCGGCCAGGGGCGGCGCTCCAGCACCAGGGCCCCGCTCCGCCGCAGCCGCTCGCACCGCACCCGCTGGTCGGTGCCATCCCAGCGGGCTTCGGTCTCCTCCTCGATCTCCTCCGCCACCAGCTCCTCCAGGCCGCTGCGGGAGAGGGCCACCGCCAACCGCACCCGGGCCTCCTGGCCCTGGCCGTCGACGCTGGCGATCGCCAGGGCTTCGGCGGCGGCGAGGGGATCCCCCGGGGGCAGCACGGCGCCGCGACCGCCGCGCATCAGGAAGCGCCCGTCGCCCCGGCCCCGCCCCAGGGCCAGCCGTTCCGGATAGGCCCAGGCCAGCAGCTGGGCGGCACGGACGTCGTCAGAGCCACCGCCGGAGGCGAACGCTGCGGGGGCCGCCACCGGGGCCGCCGCCTTCCGCCCCTCCCGGAGCTGGCGCAGCAGCTGGCTCTGGAGGTTGGTCCAGGGGGCCCGGCCCGCGCCGCGCCCACTCCCCTCCGGGCCCGGGCTGCGCCGCAGCCAGTCGAGGCGCCGCATCAGATCGCTGCCGGCCTCGCGGCGGTCAAGGGGATCGCGCTCGCTGAGCAGCACGGCCATGGCCGTGGCGAGGGACTCCCAGCCCCTTTCCTTTGCCCGCAGCAGCATGTGGGCCAGGCGCGGATGCAGGCCCAGCCGGGCCATGGCCCGCCCGTGGCCGGTGATGCGCCCCTGCCCATCGACGGCCCCCAGCTGCAGCAGCAGGTCGCGGGCCTCCGCCAGGGGCCGGCGGGGGGGCGCGGTGAGCCAGGGAAGGCTGTCGTCCTCCGTTTCGCCCCATTCCGCCAGCTGCAGGGCGATCGGCAGGGGATCCACCTCGAGCAGTTCCGGGGGATCGAAGGCGGCTCGCCGCTGCTGCTCCGCCGGGGACCAGAGCCGCAGGCATCGCCCCGGCCCCAGCCGCCCGGCCCGCCCACTTCGCTGCTCGGCGCTGGCCTGGCTGGCAGGCTGGGTGACGAGGCCGTCCATGCCCGTGGCCGGATCGAAGCGGCTGCGTCGGCTCAGGCCGCTGTCGATCACCACGGTCACCGCCGCGATCGTGAGCGAGCTCTCCGCCACCGACGTGGCCAGCACCACCTTCCCAGCCGCCCCCTGGGGAGCCGCAATGGCCCGTCCCTGGGCCGCCAGCGGCAGCTGGCCGTGCAGGAGGGCCAGCTCCAGCCCCTCGCCCCACGCGGTGGCCTCGATGGCCCGCCGTGCCGTCTCCAGCTCCCCCAGGCCGGGAAGGAACACCAGCGCGGTGCCCCGGGGTTCGGGTTCGGCCAGCCAGTGGCCTTCGAGGGCCCGCAGCACCTGGCGATCCAGCCGCTCGTCCGGCCGCGGCGGCTGGTAGGTCACCGCCACCGGATGGCTGCGGCCTTCGCAGCTGATCACGGCGGCCCCATCCAGCTCGCTGGCCAGGGGCGCCAGATCGAGGGTGGCGGACATCACCAGCAGGCGCAGTTCGGGACGCAGCAGGCTGCGGGCCTGGCGCACCAGGGCCAGGGCCAGATCCGCCTCGGCCTGGCGCTCATGGAATTCGTCGAAGATCACGCAGGCCACCCCGTCCAGGGCGGGATCGGCCTGGAGCCGGCGCAGGAACAGGCCCGCGGTGACCACCTCCAGCCGGGTGGCCGACGAGGTGCGGGACTCCAGGCGCACGCTGTAGCCCACGCGCCCGCCGACGGGTTCACCGAGGCCGGCGGCGAGGCGCTGGGCGGCATTCCGGGCCGCCAGCCGCCTCGGTTCCAGCAGCAGCAGGCGACCCTCAGCGCCGAGGCTCTCGAGCAGGGCGAGGGGAACCCGGGTGGTCTTGCCGGCGCCGGGTTCGGCCTGGAGCAGGAGGGTGGATCCGGGCCCGAGGGCGGCGGTGATGGCCGCGAGGCGGCCGTCGATGGGCAGGGGCGGGTTCAGCGCACGTGGCGGAGGCCATCCACCGGGTGATAGGCCTCACCGGTGGTTTCCTCGTAGACGATGGCGGGAAGGCCGGTCTCGAACATGGTCTGGAGCGCCTCCTTCAGGTAGGGGTTCCAGCCGCCGGTGGTCACCTTGCCGTGGCGCACGGTCCAGTCCCAGGTGCCCTGGAGGTCACGGGGGATGCGCCCCTCCCGGTCGCGCCGGGCCACCAGATCTTGGGATTCGACGATGCCGACAAGAATCGGATCCTTGCCGTAGGACGGCGTCAGGCTGAGCTCGAGCCGGATCGGGTCGTCCTTCACCATCTTGAGTCGAAACCGTGGCGGCAGCTTCAGTGCTCCGAGCACGGCCGCCACGATTCGCGTTCTCTGATCCACCATCGATCTCCGCCGGTTGGCGCATTCACCTCAGGGAGCCTATTCAGCGACCGGCCGGCCGCGCTCAGGTCGGGTCGGCGGGGAAGGCGGGCTGCTCGTTGTCGCCGCTGAATCGGACCGTCAGCAGGTCCTCCTGGGTCAGCTGGCCGTCCGCGTCCAGCAGCTCCGGGTGGATGGTGAGACGGCCGGTGCGATCACCGGCGGGGCCGGCTGGATCGGTGGCGGCGGCTCCGGCATCACCGGGACGGGGAATGGCGCGGAAGCCCTGGCCCATGACCCGGAACGCCTGCCACAGGAGAACGATGAAACAGGCCCCGTAGACGATCGGGAAGATCTGCGAGAGGAGGGAGGTCATGGCGCGATGGGAACCCCGCAGTCCGCGGACTCTCCCCCATCATCACCCGTCCGACGGAGCGGTGGTGGTGGCCAGCATCCAGGCCCAGAGGGAGGTGCAGGCGGCTCCGAAGGCGAGAAAGGCCAGCAGCAGGCGGCTTGTGTCCATGACCCGATAAAAAACTTTACAAAGCATAGCCGGTCAGGCCGGTTTGCCTCCCCTTTCTCCTTCCCGGGGACTTCCCTACGGTTTTTCCATCTGAGCTTTTTCACGATGCGTTCCTCCCGCGTTCTTGCCGCGGCCGCCGCCGGGCTGGCCACGGTCACGGCGGCGGCCACCGCCACGGTCACGGCCACCACGGCCCTCGTCAGCCCGACCCTCACCTCCCCCGGTCTGGCCCAGCCGGCCGCGGCCGTGCTCGGGCGGCAATCTTTCGTGGCGGCGGCGATCCGTCGGGCGGGCCCGGCGGTGGTCACCATCGACACGGAACGCACCGTCCAGTCAGCCGCCACCGGGGGCCTGCCCCGGGGTCTGCTGAACGACCCCCTGTTCCGCCAGTTCTTCGGTATCCCCCAGCAGGGTGCCCCCTCGCGGCGCACCGAACGGGGCCAGGGAAGCGGGGTGATCCTCCAGGCCGATGGGCTGGTGCTCACCAACGCCCACGTGGTGGACCAGATCGACCGGGTGACCGTGGGTCTCGAGAACGGCCAGCGCGTCGAGGGGCGGGTCGTGGGCCTCGACAAGCTCACCGACCTGGCGGTGGTGCGGCTGGTGGGGGCGGGCCCCTGGCCCGTGGCGCCCCTGGGCAATTCCGATGCCCTCCAGGTGGGCGACTGGGCGATCGCGGTGGGGAACCCCTTCGGCCTCGACAACACCGTCACCCTGGGGATCATCAGCAGCCTCAACCGCAACGCCAGCAAGCTCGGCATCACCGACAAGCGGCTGGATCTGATCCAGACCGACGCCGCCATCAACCCGGGCAACTCCGGCGGACCGCTGCTGAACGCCGACGGCGAAGTGGTGGGAATCAACACCCTGGTGCGTTCGGGGCCGGGGGCCGGACTGGGCTTCGCCATTCCGATCAACCGCGCCCGCGGCATTGTCAGTCAACTGGTGGCGACCGGCCGGGCCACCCACCCCATGATCGGCGTGGGGCTGGATGAGGTCCGGGCGGGAAGCGGCTCCGGCGTTTCCCAGGGTGCGGTCGTGGTTTCGGTTCAGCCCAACGGACCGGCGGCTCGGGGAGGTCTCAGGACCGGTGATGTGATCGTCGCGGCCCAGGGGGCCGTGGTGAAGGATCCCTCCCAGGTGATCAACGCCGTCGAGCGGGCGGGGGTGGGGGGAACCCTCAACCTGACGGTGAACCGTCAGGGGGCGATGGTGAACCTGCGGCTCATCCCTGGCGACATGGCCCTGCTGCGTCAGGGATGAGGAGGTTGCCCGAGCTCATGGCCTAGGGGAGGCTTGAGCTCGGCCCTCAGAGGACGTCCATGCCCCCCTTGCTGCTGTCGGGGCGAAGGGCGTCGAGCAGGCCGGCGTCCATGGTGAGCTCGGCGCCAAAACGGGCGGGGGCACCCAGCTGCTGGCGCATGACCCACTGGGTGGCGGCCTTCTGGCTTTGCCAGGCCTGCAACAGTTGCTTGGCCAGACCCCGCAGGACCTGCGGATCGCCCGTGGCGTCGATCGCCCGGGTCATGCGCTCCAGTTCGAATTTCTGACCGAGGCTGAGGGCGAGAGGTTCGGACATGGTGGGCTGTGCGATGGGGCGTTTCTGACCGGCCCAAAGCTACGAACTGTTTCAAGATGCCACGTAGCGGCTGTTACAGGGCCTGTGCCCTGGTTAGGAAATCCGCTCAACCCCTGGCTCTGGCCCGTTTCCCCTTGCCGCCGGCCCTGCGCCGCGCTAGCCCTGCGCCGCGGTGGGCCCTTTGTGGCGGTATGTCCCTTGCGCCGGTATAGGGATGGGCCTGTCCCGTCCAGGCCCTGGCCCCATTGGCATCAGCGGCGCGAGCCTGACTTCAGTGGCGCTCGCGCAGCTCTTCCACGCAGCGGGTGACGCACTCGCCGTCCTCGAGGGAGCAGGTGGTGATGCATTCGAAGTACACCTCCATGGCATCGCTGGTGCCGGCGGTGTCCTCGCGGTCCACGGTCCAACCGTCGGTGACGACGTTCTGGATGGTCATCGCTGCTCCTGGATGGGTGACCCTGTCAGCCTATGCACACAGAACCGCCCACACCAGAGAAATGAGTCTTCCTGCCTAGGAAACGATGAAGTTGTATTTTGCGCCGCGCCCCTGACGGCGCCGCCTCAGCTGTCGGCGGTGCCCGCGGCTTTCCCCTTCGACGTGCCGCCGCCCTTCTGGGCGGCTTTGGCCTTCTGCTTCTGCCGCTGTTCCTCGCGTCTGGCGGCGAGGCGGCGCTCCTGCTCCAGCCGCTCGCTCTCTTCGGCCTCCTCCCGTTTCTTCTCCTGGTAGTAGGCGTAGTCGCCGCGGTAAAGCACCAGTTCGCCGTCGCGCACCTCGACGATCCGGTTGGCCACCCGGCCGATGAAGAAGCGGTCGTGGGAGACCAGCAGGGCCGCCCCCTCGTAGGCCATCAGGGCCTCCTCCAACATCTGTTTGGCGGGGATGTCGAGGTGGTTGGTGGGCTCATCGAGCACCAGCAGGTTGCAGGGGCTGAGCAGCATCAGGGCCAGGGCCAGCCGCGCCTTCTCGCCACCGCTGAGCTTGGCCACCGGCTTGAACACCGTGTCGTTGCTGAAGCCGAAGCTGCCCAGCAGGGAGCGCACCTGGGTCTGGGTCCAGTCGGGAACGGCCTCGAACAGGGTGTCGATCACCGTCTTGGTCAGATCCAGGGCTTCGGCCTGGTTCTGCTCGAAGTAACCGGCCACCACGTGGTGCTCCCCCAGGCCCGCCTGGCCCTCGAGGGGAATCTCGTAGCCCATCACCAGCCGCAGCAGGGTGGACTTGCCCGCGCCGTTCGGGCCGACGAAGGCGATCCGGTCACCCCGCTCCACCTCCAGGTTCGCCCCCAGGAACAGGATCTGGTCGTCGTAGCCGTGGGTGAGGTTCTCGATCGCCGCCACCACCCGACCCGAGCGCGGGGCGGGGGGAAAGGCGAAGCGCGGCCCGCTCACCGATTCCAGCGGCGCCTCGATCCGCTCCACCTTCTCCAGCAGCTTCTCGCGGCTCTTGGCCTGGGTGCTGCGGGTGGCACTGGCCCGGAAGCGGTCGATGTAGGCCTGCTGGCTGCTCAGCTCCTTCTGCTGGCGCTCGAAGGCCGCCTGACCGGCCTCCCGCTCCAGGGCCTTCTGCTCGAGGTGCTGGCTGTAGTTGCCCAGGTAGGTGCGCGAGACGCCGCGTTCGGTCTCGACGATCTGGTTGCAGACGCGGTCGAGGAAGGCCCGGTCGTGGCTGATCACCACCAGGGGAACCGTCTGATCCACCAGGTAGCTCTCCAGCCACTGGATCGTCTCGACGTCGAGGTGGTTGGTCGGTTCGTCAAGCAGCAGCAGATCCGGCTCCTGCAGCAGGATCTTGCCCAGGGCGATGCGCATCTGCCAGCCGCCGGAGTAGTCCCCCACGACCCGCTCGGCGGTCTCCTGGGTGAAGCCGATGCTGGGCAGCAGCTTGTCGATGCGGGCATCGAGCTCGTACCCATGCAGGGCCTCGAACCGACTCTGCAGCTGGCCGAGCTCGTCGATCAGCCGGTCGAGCAGGTCCGGATCGGCGGCGGCCTCCTCGCTGGCCATCGCCTCCTCCACCTGCCGCTGGCGGTTGAGCACCTCGGCCGCCTCCCCGAAGGCCTGGAACAGTTCCTGGCGGACGCTGCGGGCGAGGTCGACATCGAACTCCTGCTGCAGGTAGGCGATGCGGGGATCCCCCTGCCGCACCACCTGGCCGCTGGTCGGCTCCTCCAGCCCGGCGATGATGCGCATCTGGGTGGATTTGCCGGCCCCGTTGACCCCCACCAGGCCGATCCGGTCCCCCGCTTTCACCTCCCAGGTGATGTCCTTGAGCACCTCACCGGTGGGATAGATCTTGCCGATGCGTTCGAGGCGCAGCACGGAGCGGAAGGCGGTCGCGGTGTGCGCATCATCCCCTGCGGGGCGTCCTGCAGACTGTCGATCGGGTCCGGTCGCGTCGTCAGGATGATCAAGCGCCTCGAGCAGATCGCCGCCCTGGTGGTGGCGGCGGGACTGGCGCTGACGAGCTACTGGCTGTTCTTCAGCTGGGCCCAGGGCGGGGGATCCCAGCGTCGGGAGCAACCCCGCCGGCCCCAGCAGGAGGGCCTCCGGTCGCCGGCCTCAGAGTCCGCCCCGGGCCTTGATCAGCCATTGCTTGGTGGCGCCGTCATCGAGGCCGGCCAGATGGGCCTTCACCTCCTCCGCGCTGACCGGCAGGCCCTCCTGCTCGCCGAGGGCGACGATCCTGCGCAGGGCGCCGCTGGGGTCCTGAAGGGCCTGGCGGAACAGTGACTGGGTGAGCTCCACGTCGTTGCTGATGCGTCCGTAGAGCTCTGCTGCGTTGCCGGTGGCGTTGCTGGTGGTCATCCTGGCCGGGATTCTTTCCTGACCTTATGGGCACCGGGGCCGTGGGCGCAGCCCCTTGCGGGTGGTTCGTGAGGGAGGGTGCGCAGCGGATCAGGCGGCGCGGGGACTGGTGTCCTCCTCGGCGCCGCTGGCGGAGGCGTCCTCCATGCTGCGGGCATCGAGGCAGAGCACCTTGCGCAGCTGGGCGTAGTTGGCGGCGAGGGACTGGCGCCCCTCCTGCTGGGCGCCGAACTCGGCCCGCTGCAGCACATGGTGCAGATGGGTGAGCAGGTAGGTGCTGATCACGGCCGACACCAGCACATCGCTGCGTTCCGCCGTGCTCCGCCGCCGGCTCTGGCGGGTCTTGGGCTGCAGGGGGGTCTCGGAAGCGGTCGGACGGGACTGGGTGGTGCGGGCCATGGCGGAAGCGGCCGGTGGGCCGTCGGAGAGGACGGGGTGGGACGGGGGCGTGGAGCAGGTGGGCTTGGACCTGGGACTGGTTCTGGGCTGGGCTTGGGCCGGTCTGGAGCTGGAGAAGGGGATCCCGAGGGGGCGGGATGGTCCACAACCCTACTTTTGGATACTACCCATGACGGTCACTGTACACTTTTTCCTATCCCGCCGGATCCCAGCGGCACCCTCTCTTCGGCCCCCACCCAGAGGCACCGTGCCCACCCGTCAGACCTCCTCCAGCGGCAAGCCCAAGTCGCCGCGGATCCAGGTCGTCCTGCCGGAGGAGCTCTGCGCCCGGCTGGCCGCCCTGGCGGAGAGCGAGTCGCGCACGGTCAGCAACATGGCCAAGGTGCTCATCCAGCAGGGGGTGGAACGGCTGGAGCGGCAGCGTCCCCCCGAGCCGGCCGCGGCCCCCTACCCACTCGGGCCCGCCGTCGCCGCCGATCGCTTCCGCCGCGAGCTCGAGCAGCAGGAGCAGGCCGGCACCCGTCGGCTGCGGGGTGCGCCCCGCCGGCTGCGCCTGCGCCAGCCCCCCTCAGCCCCCTGACGGCGGCGGCAGGGCCATCACGCCCAGCACGGCGGCCCGCCGGGCCCCGGTGACCGAGGGCAGCGAGCCCGGATGGCCGCGGTGCCGCCACCAGGCCAGCAGGGCGAAGGCCAGGGCCTCCCGCTGGTCATCGGCGATGCCCTGGCTGGCCAGCGGCAGCACCGCCGTGCCGTGGCAGCGCCGCCGCAGCTGCTCCATCAGGAAGCCGTTGCGGGTGCCCCCGCCGGCCACCAGCAGCTCCAGGGGCCGGGGGCGTTGGGGGCGCGCCAGGTCCTGGCCCACCACCGCCGCACTGAAGGCCGTCAGGGTGGCCAGGGCATCGGCCGGCTCCACATCGGCGCCGAGCTCCGCCAGGCGCCGATCGAGATCGGCGGCCCCGAACAGCTCCCGGCCCGTGGACTTGGGCGGCGCGGCCTGGAGGTAGGGCTCCCGGAGCCATTGCTGCAGCCGTTCCTCGTCGATGCGGCCCTGCCGCGCCCAGGCCCCGTCGGCATCGAAGCTCAGCCGACCGCCGCTGAAGCGGGCCACCGCCAGATCCAGGAGCGTGTTGGCCGGGCCGCAGTCCCAGCCCAGCACCGGCGCCTTGCGGTCGGGACCGGCGGGGGGAGGCAGCAGGGTGAGATTGGCGATCCCCCCGAGGTTGAGCAGGGCCCGCCAGCCGCCGATCCTGCCCAGCAGGGCGGCGTCGGTGGCCGGCACCAGGGGGGCGCCATGGCCGCCGAGGGCCAGATCGATGCTGCGGAAGTCGAACACCACCGGTCTCCCCAGCAGCTCCGCCAGCAGCGGCCCCTGCAGCAGCTGCCAGCTGGCCCCGCGGCGCTCCCCCTCCGGTGGGCGGTGCCAGAGGGTCTGGCCGTGGCAACCCACCAGCTCGGCCCGGCCTTCGGAATCGCAGGCGCGGGCGGCCAGGGCCTGGTGCTCGGTGAGCTCCTCGGCCAGATGCAGCAGGGCCTCGGCGTCCAGAGGCACCCCCTGACCGACGGCCACGAGCCGCTCGCGCAGGTCCGCCGGGTAGGGGGTGTGGGCACTGGCGAGGATGCGCCAGCGCGGCCGGGCCGGGCGACCCTCCAGGTTCACCAGCACCGCATCGATGCCGTCGGCGCTGGTGCCGCTCATCAGCCCCAGCACCCGCATGGCTGTCCTTCGCAAGGGAATCAGTGGGAAGGCAGGGCCTCGAGGGCTTCGCTGCTGCCCATCACCACCAGCAGCTCGGAGGCGTTGAGCACATGGGAGGCGGGCGGGTTGACCGTGAGCTGGTTGGCGGGGCCCGCCGCCAGCACGCTGACGTTGTAGTTCTTGCGCAGGTTCAGATCCCGCAGCGACTGGCCGACGAAGGAGCCGGGAACCTTGATCTCCTCGATGCTGTTGCGGTCGTCCAGCCGCAGCCGCTCCAGCAGGTTGGGCCGGACCAGCTCCATGCCCAGGCGGGTCCCCTGCATCTTCGAGGGGAAGACCACCTTGTCGGCGCCGACGCGCCGCAGCATCTTCTCGTGCAGATCGCTGGTGGCCCTGGCGATCACCTGCTGGACCCGGCTGCCTTCGCTGTCCTTGACGATCAGGGTGGCCGTGATGCTGGCCGCGATCGGCTCGCTGATCGCCACCACCACCGTGCCCACGTCGAGGGCGCCGGCGGCCCTCAGGGCCTCCTCGTCGGTGCAATCCACCACGCGGGCCTCGATGGCCGGATCCATCTGGCGCAGTTCATCGATGGCCCGCTGGTTGAGGTCGACCGCCAGCACCTCGGCCCCGTGGCGCAGGAGCTCCTTGCACACGGCACTGCCGAAGCGGCCGACGCCGATCACGGCGTAGCTGTTGGAGGTGTCGGACTCGCTGCCCTGCCACTGCCACCACTGGTTCATGAAGACGACGACGCAACGGGAATGGGCCGGTGAACGAAGGGGACCGGGTTCAGATGTAGAGCTCCTCGCGGGGAAAACCCACCCGATTCTGGGGCCGGCTGCCATAGACGGCAGAGAGCAGAAGGAGAATACCGATCCGGCCCACGAACATCCCCACCATCAGCACCAGCTGGCCCCAGCGGTTGAGCTGACTGGTCACCCCGACGTCGAGGCCCACGGTGCCGAAGGCGGAAACACAGGTGAACAGCTTCTCCAGAAAGGTGAAGGCCTCGCTGCCGGGGGTGCCGGCGGTGGTGTTGCCGAGCCCCAGCAGCAGGGCCATCAGCAGGATGAACAGGCCCGATCCGAGGGTGACACCGACCGCCTTGAGAATCACCTTGGCGGGGATCTCCCGGTTGCGCACCACCACCTCGTCGTGGCCGCGCAGGGTGGAGCGGGTGGCGGCGATCAGGGCCGCGAAGGTGGTGGTCTTGATGCCGCCGCCGGTGCCGCCGGGGCTGGCGCCGATGAACATCAGCATGATCATCAGCAGCAGCCCCGAATCGGAGATTGTCTCCAGGGTCAGGGGCACGGTGTTGAAGCCGGCGGTGCGGGTGGTGATCGACTGGAAGATCGTCACCTGGAGCTTGTCCCAGAGACTCAGCTGCTCCACCATCCCTTCGGTGGCGAAGTGCTCGGTGAACAGCAGGCCCACCGCCCCCACCACGATCAGCAGGATCGTGGTGCGGATGACGAGGCGGGTGTGCAGGCTGAGGCGTCGGATGCGGGCCAGCCGGAAGCGGTTGACCCAGATGTCGTTGGTGACCCGCCAGCCGATGCCGCCCATCACGATCAGCAGGCCGATCACCGCATTGACGACGGGCTGGCTGCGATAACCGACCAGATTGTCGCGCCAGAGCCCGAAACCGGCGTTGTTGTAGGCGCTGATGCAGTGGAACAGGGAGGCCCAGAGCCGCTGGCCCTTGTCTGGAATATCGGTGAAGCCGAAGTTGTAGAGCGTCAGCGTGCCGATGCCGATGACGATGCCGGCGATCAGGAGGATCTGGTTGAGGGTGGGCCCGATGCCCCCGACGCCGAAATCATCCAGGGCACGGCCCTTGTCGAGGCGCTGGCGCAGGCCGGAACGCCCCTGGACGAAGCCTTGGAGGAAGGTGGTGATCGCCATCAGGCCCAGACCACCGGTGAGGATCAGCCCGGCCAGGGTCACCTGGCCCGGGAAGGTGAGCTCGGCCCCCACGTCGACGATCGACAGGCCGGTGACGGTGATGGCCGAGGTGACCGTGAAGAGGGCCTCCCAGAGGCCCACCTCATCGCTGGAGCAGAGCGGACTGGCGAGCAGCAGAGTGCCGAAGGTGATCACCAGCAGCCCGGTGACCACCGTGAACTGCGGCACCGTCAGCCGGTGCCGCCAACTCTGCCGACGATTCATTTGTTGGGCTGGGGGGTCATCCGCAGGTAGGGACGGATCTCGGTGACGCCCTTGGGAAACTTCGCCCGGGCCTCGTCGGTGGGGATCGACGGCACCACGACGCAGTCATCACCCTCCTTCCAGTTCACCGGGGTGGCCACCTGGTGGTGGTCGGTGAGCTGCAGGGAATCGATCACCCGCAGGATCTCATCGAAGTTGCGGCCCGTGCTGGCGGGGTAGGTGATCTGCAGGCGCAGCTTCTTCTTGGGGTCGATGATGAACACCGAGCGCACCGTGAGGTTGCTGAGGGAATTGGGGTGAATCATGCCGTAGAGGCTGCTCACCTTCTTGTCGCTGTCCGCCAGGATCGGGTAGTCGACCGTCGTGTTCTGGGTCTCGTTGATGTCGCCGATCCAGCCCTTGTGGCTCTCGGCGGAATCCACGCTAAGGGCGATCGTCTTGACATTCCGCTTCTCCCATTCGGCCCGCAGCCGCGAGACCTCGCCCAGTTCGGTCGTGCAGACGGGGGTGTAGTCGGCGGGATGGGAGAAGAGCACCACCCAGCTGTCGCCGGCAAAGTCGTAGAGGTTGATCGGGCCGAGCTGGGACTCCTGAGTGAAATCGGGAACGGTGTCGCCCAGTTGCAGGGTCATGGGAGAGAAATTGGCGCCGGCTGATGCTGGCACAGCAGCGGGGGCGTCGGTCGTGGCCGCGGCGGTCCAGGCCTGCAGCTCCTGGAGCAGGTGCTGCAGGCCCAGGTCGGCGGTGGCTGAGACGAACAGCATGCCCGGTTCCAGGGCCCTGGCCCGCTCCAGCTCGCCGCTGGCGCAGCGGTCGATCTGGTTGCCGACCACCCGCCGGGGGATGGTGGCGTTGAGGGAATCGAGGATGGTCTGGACGGTGGCGAGCTGCTCGGGCCAGGCCGGATCCGCCAGGTCCACCACGATCAGCAGCCCGTCGGCGTCGAGGGCCTCCTCGAAGGTGGAACGGAAGGCCTCCATCAGCTGGGGCGGCAGCTCCCGGATGAATCCCACCGTGTCGGTGACCAGCAGCGGGTCGCCGCCGCTTCCCCCCCGCCCGATCCGGCGGGTGGTGGGATCGAGGGTGGCGAAGAGCTTGTCCTCGGCCAGCACCGCCTGCGGGCCGCTGGCCCCCGTGAGGGCGTTGAGCAGGGAGCTCTTGCCCGCATTGGTGTAGCCCACCAGGGCCACCTTCGGCAGGTCGCGCCGGCCCTGTCGCAGCCGGGCCCGGTGGTCCCCCAGCCGCTGCACCTCCCGCTGCAGCCGTTCGATGCGGCGGGCGATGGCGCGCCGGTCCTTCTCCAGCTGGGTCTCGCCCGGGCCCCGGGTGCCGATGCCGCCCCCCTGCCGCGACAGGCTCAGGCCGCGGCCGGTGAGCCGCGGCAGGCGGTAGCGCAGCTGGGCCAGCTCCACCTGCAGGCGTCCGGCCCCGCTGGCGGCCCGCTGGGCAAAAATGTCGAGAATCAGTTCGCTGCGGTCGCTCACCGACAGATCGAGCAGGTTCTCCATGTCCCGGGCCTGGGCCGGCGTCAGTTCCCGGTCGGCCACCACCAGGCTGGCGCCGACGCGGCGGGCCTCCAGGGCCGCCTCCCGCAGCTTGCCCTCCCCCCAGGGGTTCCGGGTGGCCGGGCCCTGGCGGCGCTGCTCCACCCGTCCCACCGGCACGGCGCCGGCGCTGCGCACCAGACCCTCCAGTTCGGCGATGCGACGGTCGCTCAGGGCCCGGTCGCCGCTGGTCTGCACCAGCAGCAGCACCCGCTCGGGGCCGTCCGGGGTCGGAGCCGGGGCCGCGGCGGCCGGCGCCTCCTCGCTGACGAGGGCGCCGGGATCGTGGTCGCAGAGGTCGGCCAGATCCCCTTCCAGGACGCCCTGCCAGGCGCGGTCGCCGCTGGCGGCGGGGGTGTGGATGGCCGCCGGCCAGCGTCCGCCGGCCTCCGGTTGCTGGCCGAAGCGCAGCCACAGGTCCGGGGCCAGGTCCATGCCCACCACGGCCTCCTGGGGGGAGGGCTGCAGCTGGGCCTGGCGTCCGGCCCCGGCGCAGGTGAGCAGGCGCAGGTTGTGGCCCTGGCGCCGGGAGGGGCCGGGAAGTTTCTCCAGCAGGCGAGCGGCGTGGTCCAGTTCCCCCACCCACAGCAGCCGGCAGAGGCCGCGGCCATCCACCACCAGGGTCAGGGGCAGCTCCAGGCCCCGACCCTCGACCGCCAGGCGCTGCAGGGTGAGCAGGTCGGCGATCGCATCGGCGGGGTGGCGCCGGTGACAGATCTGCTCCAGCCGCCGCCGCTCGGCGGGCCGCAGGCCCGCCGTCCTGCCGGCCAGCACCCCCTGTCTCAAGGACGCCGCACCAGAAGGCAGCGCACCCCGGCGGCCCTGGCCCCGGCCCCATCCTCCGGGCTGTCGCCCACGTGCCAGACCTGGGAGGCGCTCAGCCCCAGGGACTCCAGCGCGATCCGGAAGGGCTGGGGGGATGGCTTGGCGGCCCCGGCGCTGCTGGAGACCACCACCGTCGCGAACAGATAGGCCAGGCCCAGGCCCTCCAGCAACGGCTGCAGGCGACGGTCGAAGTTGCTGACCACGGCCAGGCGCAGCCCCGCCCCGTGCCAGCGGCGCAGCACGGCCGGCACATCGGGGTAGACGCGCCAGAGGGAGGGGTCGGCGAAGCGATCGAACAGGGCGTGGTGCAGGGCCGTGGGGGCCGGCGCATCGCTCCCGCCTGCCGCCGCCAGCACGGCGTCGATGCGCTTCCCCCACCAGCCGCGCTCGGCCTCCAGCAGGCGGTCGCCCTCGAGGCCGGGGAAGGCCAGGGGAGGGGCCTGCCGCAGCACGCCTGGGAAGGCCCGGTCGATGGCCGCGGGGGCCACATCGATGCCGTGCTCGGCGGCCACGGCGGCATAGGTGGCCCCGACCGGCGAGCGCAGGCCGATCAGGGTGCCCATGGCATCGAGCAGCAGACCGCGGGGCCGGGGCCAGGTGGGCGCCGCAGCGGGCGTCGCCGTCATGGTGTCCAGTCGGCCAGCCAGCCGGCGGCCACCCGCAGCTGATGGGACCGGCCAGGCAGGCGGGTCAGGTAGGCCAGGCGCCGCAGCTGGTAGGCGGCAGGCCCTGCGAGGGTGACGCCGGAGCCGGTGAGGCTGGCTTCGCCGACGCCGAGGCTCATCATTTCGCCCAGATCCTTCCAGTGGAAGGGTTCCAGCGGTTCGCCCGCCAGGGAGCGGATCAGGTTGGCGGCCAGCACCGGGGCCTGCTGGAAGGCCACCTGGGCCGTGGAGGGGGCGCCGGGACCGGGGCCCTCGACGGCCGTATCCTCCGGGTCGACCGGGGCGGCCAGATCGCCAGCCACGAAGAGATCGGCGTGCTCCAACAGGCGCAGATCGGGCCCGCAGAGCAGGCGGCCGCGGCCGTCGCAGGCGGGAGCGGGGTCGATCCGGGGGGCACGGAAGCTGAGCCCGGCCGTCCAGACCACCGCCCGCACGGCGAGGGTTTCGACGTGGGCGGGGCTGTCCCCGTCCGGTTGGCACCGGAGCGTGATCGCCTCGGCCTCGACCGCCTCCACCTGGGTGCGGGTACGCAGCCGCACATCACGGCGCCGCAGGGCCAGGGCGGCCTGTTCCCGGTTGAAGGCCCTGGCCTGGGGCAGCAGCTGCGGACCCTGCTCGATCAGTTCGATCACAGCGCTGCCCTCGGCCATGTCGGCGAGCTTGCAGGCCAGCTCCACCCCTGTCGGACCGGCTCCGACCACGGCGATGCGCTGCAGAGGCCTGCGCTGCTGTCTGAGCTCGGCCAGCAGGCGCTGGAGCCGCTCCACATCGGCCAGGCTGCGGAAGCCCAGGCAGTGGCGATCGGCCCCAGGTACCGCGAAGGTGTTGCTCTCGGCCCCCGTGGCGATGACGAGGCGGCCGTAGGGGATGGTGCGGCCGCCGGCGGTGTGGAGACGATGGCCATCGGCGTCGATCCGCTCCACCCGGTCCTGCAGCCAGGCCAGGCCGCGGCCGGCCAGCAGGCCGTCGTAGCGGGGGGCGATCTCCCAGCCGCGCAGCTCGCCGCTCAGCAGCTCGTAGAGAAGCGGCAGGAACAGGAAGCGGTCGTTCGGCTCGATCAGCAGGACGGGGGGGTGCTGCTTCCGCTGGGCCAGGGCCAGGGCGGTGTACAGGCCGCCGAAGCCACCCCCGACGATGACAACGTTGTTCTGGGCCGGATTCCGGGCCGGATTCGGGTGCCCTTGCATGGCGTCACCCTAACCACATCGACCGGATCGCCGAAGGGCGATGATGGGTCCATGGTGTCCATCCCTGTCACGGCGTCCACCACGGCGTCCACCAGCCCCGCGGGCGATGCGGCGGACCTGAATGCGGCTCTGGAGGCTCTGCCCCGCGATCGCCATGGCGTCGCCATCGATCTCGATGCTGCCCGGGCGGGCCTTGATCCCCTCGATGCGATCGGGCGGATGCGCTGGGCCCAGGAGGCGTTCGCCGGCCACTTCGCCGTCACCACCAGCTTCGGCATCCAGTCGGCCGTGATGCTGCACATGGTCAGCGCCCTCGACGGCTCCGGTGCCTGGCCCGCGATCCCGGTGCTCTGGGTCGACACCGGCTACCTGCCCCCCGAGACCTACCGCTACGCCGACCAGCTCTGCGATCGCCTCAAGCTGGATCTGCAGGTGCTTCAGGCCGACATGAGCCCGGCCCGGATGGAGGCTCTGCATGGCCGGCTCTGGGAGACGGGGGCGCCCGAAGACATGCGCACCTACAACCGCATCCGCAAGGTCGAACCCCTCGACCGGGGCCTGGAGCGGCTGGAGGTGCATTGCTGGGCCAGCGGGGTGCGGGCCCGCCAGACCGACCATCGCGGCGCCATGAACTGCCTGGATCCGGTGCGGCAGCGCTGGTCGCTGCGGCCCTTGCTCACCTGGAGCCGTCGCGACGTCTACTACTACATGCAGGAGCACGACCTGCCCCAGCATCCGCTGTTCGAGCAGGGCTATTCCACCGTCGGCGACTGGCACACCAGCGCCCCCGACGACGGCACCACCAACGGCCGGGCCACCCGCTTCGGCGGGCTGCAGCAGGAGTGCGGTATTCACCTCCCGGGCCTGATGGGCGAGGGCATCTGAGGTGCCGGGGCGCCAGCCCCGCTGGCTGCTGATCGGCAACAGCCGCTGGCACTGGGCCCTGGCCGACGGGGACGGCGGGGAGAGCGGCGAGGGCGGGCCGACCGAGGAGGGTCTGCGGTTCGTGCACCTGCCGCCGCCGACCTCGGCCGTGGAGCCGCCCCTGGCCTGGGCGGCGGTGGGTGCGGTGCCCGCGGAGGCTGCCCTGCCCGCCGGCTCCCGGTTGCAGCTGGAGGACGTGCCCCTGGCCGGGTCACCCCCCTGGCTCGGCATCGACCGGGCCCTGGCGGGCTGGTGGGCGGCCCGGCTGAGCGACGGCCCGGTGCTGGTGGCCGATGCGGGCACGGTGCTGAGTCTCACCCGGGTGGACGGCCGGGGCTGCTTCGCCGGCGGCCGGCTGATGGCGGGGGGCGCGCTGCAGCTGGCGGCCATGGGGTCGGGCACCGCGGGGCTGCCCTCCCTGGAGGGGGACCTGGCGGCCGGCGCCGAGGCGTGGCCGCTGGCCACGGCGGCGGCGATGCGACGGGGGGTGGTGGAGGGTCTGGCGGCCGCGGTGCGGGAGGCCGGGCGCCAGGCCCGGGCGCAGGAGCCGGGCTGCCGGATCGTGCTCACCGGCGGTGACGGGCCCGCCCTGCTGCCGCTGCTGCGGCGGTGGCCGGAGCTGGGGGAGGACGCCCTGACGCACCGCCCCGAGCTCTGTCTGGAGGCCCTGGTGGCCCTGCGCCCCGCTGCGCCGGAGGGCGCGTCTCAGGCCAGTCCCAGGTCCTCGAGGATCTGATCGGCCATCTCCTCGGCCTTCACCTTGAGATAGATGCGCTCCAGCTTGCCCTCGGCGTCGACGACGAAGGTGTGCCGCATCATGCCCATGTACTCCTTGCCCATGAACTTCTTGAGCCCATAGCTGCCGTAGGCCTCGGCCACGGGACAGGGCTCGGCGTCGGTCAGCAGGGTGAAGGGCAGGTCGTACTTGGCGACGAACTTGCCGTGGCTGGTCGCGCCGTCCTTGCTGATCCCCAGCACCCGGATGCCGTGGCTTTCGAAGGCACTCCAGCGGTCGCGGAAGTTGCAGGCCTCCTTGGTGCAGCCCGGCGTGTCGTCCTTTGGATAGAAGTAGATCACCACCCGCTGGCCCCTCAGCGCGGCGAGGGAGACGGCCTCACCGGTCTGATCGGGGAGGGTGAAGTCGGGGGCTGGATCTCCCACCTGCAGGGCCATGGGTCGAACCTTGGAGCGAATGACAACCACTTCACCCTAGGGGCAAGCTCCTGGATGGGGTCTTCCGTCGGGGCACCCCGCAGGCTCCGCGTCCCACATCCCCGCACCCCGCCCGGGGGTGCCGCTTACCGTTCTGTGTGGAGAGGCAAAGAAACTGCACACGAGATGTAGGCAGAATCACCTTCAATGCTTAGGTTGATGGCGAAGTCAACATCGCCTCCCGTGTTCAAGAGAATTCTCGCCGGTCTCTTTGTGGGAACGGCCGTCTCGGCCTCCGTGCTTCCCGCCTCCGCGGCCGTGGACAACGATCTGCCTGTCCGTTGGAACACCGGCGGTGCCGTGTGGTCCACCAACCAGGCCGCCTTCGATACGTTCCTTGGCTCCGGTGACATCACCGATCGCGGTCTGGAAGGCGGCCTGGCCCGCTCCGGCTGGACCTCCGACGAAGTCAAGTCGGGCATGACCAAGACCTACTCGGTCAATCTGGTGGGCGTGTCCCGCTTCCTCTACTCCGATGCGGGGGTGAAGTTCCTCAAGAACGCCACCAACAGCTACTTCCCGTACTACAGCATGAACACCTATGCGGTTCAGGCTCTGCGTTCGGCGATCATCTCCGATGCCAAGGACGGCTCGATCTCCTCGGCCGGCATCATGACGGCCCTGCCCACCGACTTCCGTCTTGCTGATTTCTGCAACACCTACACCGGTGCGCAGAACATCTGCGCCGAGGGTCGTTGCGCACCCGGCACCGCCCAGTGCACCTCCCTGCTCTCCTGGTACGTCTTCCTGCCCGCCTGCATCCAGGCCAACCAGATGGCCGACCCCGTCGCCATGGTCCGCGACACCCCCGGCCCCGCTCCTGCTCCGATGATGGATCAGCCCGTCCGCGGCCTCTGGTGATCCACCGGGGGAGACTTTTCTCCCCCAACGCCTTGCAGCCCCGGCTTCGCCGGGGCTTTTTTCATGGCCCCCTTTTCATGGCCCGGTGCGGCGCTGGGCCAGCAGCAGGGTGTGCCCAAGGGGCTGGGGAAGGGAGGCCCCGCGCCGCTCCCGGAACAGGGCTTCGAGGGTCTTGCGGCCGGCGGCAGCCAGCGCCGGGGTCAGCAGCTTCCGGTAGCTGGCCCCTTTGCCGAACCAGCGCTCCAGCAGGGCGTCGCTGAGGGGCAGCTCGAGGGCCTCCTCCCAGAAGCGTCGCTGCACGCTCCAGCCGAGGGATTCCAGGCCCTCCTGCACGCGATCGGCCTGGTCGGCGTCGGCCGCCAGCCACTCCCGTTCCAGCTCGGCCGCCGTCTCGAGCACAGCCGGCGTCGCGCCGGTGGCGCTGCGTCCCACCAGGGCGCGCAGGCTCCCCGCCGGCCCCAGCAGGGGATGGGTGAACAGCAACCGGGCCCGGGCACCGGGGGCCGCCAGGGCCGTGAGCAGCTCCAGCCAGGCCCGCCGCTGCTCCGCCGTGCAGCCCCGCCACGGCTGGCGCGCCGCGATCCATTCGAAGCGTCCCTCCTCCTGGGGCCATGGCTCCAGCTGGGCCTGGAGCGGTTCGGGCGCCTCCGGGGCCGCGGCCAGCAGACGGGGGCGCCGCAGCTGATCCAGCAGCTGCAGCTGGGCCTGCAGGCGATCGAGCACGGCCGCCGATGGCGTGGCCAGCACCACCTCCCCCTCGCTGGCCGCCTCCAGCGGATCGAGGGCCCAGAGCAGGGAGTGGGCCTCCAGCACCAGCACCCGGTCGAGGCGGCCGATGGCGGCCTCCTCCCAGAACCTCCGGCGCAGGCGGTCGAGCCGTTCGCCCTCGGCCCCGGCCTGGCGCTGCAGCCAGCGGTTGAGCAGGGGGTCGTCCGGGCTGCTGCTGAGCAGGTCGCCCCGGTCGTCGGCGGCCGTTTCGGCCGCGGCGGCCAGCTGGGCGGCCCGGCGCTGCTGCAGCCGTTTCCGCAGTCCCCCTTCCCAGCCCAGGGCCCCCGGCTGCCAGAACACCTCCCCCTGCAGGGACTGGGGCAGGTACTGCTGGGCCACCCAGTGGTCGGCATAGGCGTGGGGGTAGCGGTAGCCCACCCCATCGCCGAAGGCCTGGCCGTCCCGGTTGGCATCGCGCAGGTGGGCGGGCACCTGCTGGCGCCGGGCTTCGCGCACCGCCTTCACCGCATCGAAGAAGCCGAGGCTGCTGTTGCTCTTCTCGGTGCCGGCCAGGTAGAGGGTGGCGTGGGCCAGGGGGTAGAGCCCCTCCGGCAGCCCGACCCGGTCGAAGGCCGCGGCGCAGGCCTCCACCACCACCATTGCCTGGGGATCGGCCAGGCCGATGTCCTCACCGGCGGAGATCAGCAGGCGCCGCAGGATGAAGCGTGGGTTCTCGCCGGCCTCCACCATCCGCGCCAGCCAGAACAGGGCCGCATCGGGGTCGGAACCCCGGATCGACTTGATGAAGGCGCTGATCGTGTCGAAGTGGGCATCCCCCTGCTTGTCGTAGAGCACCGCCCGCTGCTGGATCGATTCCTCGGCGATGGCCAGGTCGATGCGGATCACGCCGTCGGCCTCGGCTTCGGTGGTCTCCACCGCCAGCTCGAGGGCGTTGAGCAGGCTGCGGGCATCGCCCCCCGCCACGTCCAGCAGGTGGGCGCCCGCCTCCGCGGAGAGCTCGACGCGGCGCTGGCCATAGCCGTGTTCCGGATCGGCCAGGGCCCGCTCCAGCAGCAGGCGCAGGTCTTCCGGCTCCAGGGGCTGGAGCCGGAACAGGCGCGAGCGGCTGACCAGGGCCTTGTTGACCTCGAAGTAGGGGTTTTCGGTGGTGGCGCCGATCAGGGTGACGGTGCCGTTCTCCACCCAGGGCAGCAGGGCGTCCTGCTGGGCGCTGTTGAAGCGGTGCACCTCATCGATGAACAGGATCGTGCGCAGGCCGTGGTGCTCCAGCCGCTGCTTGGCGGCGTCCACCTCGGCGCGCAGGTCCTTCACCCCCGCCAGCACGGCGTTGAGGCTGCTGAAGTGGGCCCGGGTGCTGCCGGCGATGATCCGCGCCAGCGTCGTCTTGCCGGTGCCGGGGGGGCCGTGCAGGATCAGGTTGCCGACCCGGTCGGCGGCGATGGCGCGGCGCAGCAGCCGCCCCGGGCCCAGGATCGCCGCCTGGCCCACGAAATCGTCGAGGCTGCGCGGCCGCAGCCGATCCGCCAGCGGGGCGATCCTGCGCCTGGCTTGCTCGCCCTGATGCCAGAACAGATCACTCACCGCCCCATCATCTCGCCGACAGAGCCCCTGGAGCGGTACGGTCTGCCAGAAGCCTTGTCCGTCGCTGAACCCGTGATCGGCCATCCGAGCAGGCCGCCTCTTCCAGGGGCACCCACGGGGCGCCTGCGACGCTCCCTTAACCCCCTGCCCGCCGCCGCCGCCCTTCTCGGCGCGGCCCTGCTGGGGGCCTGCCAGGCGGAGGCTCCCCCGGGCCGGCCACCCCTCTCGGTGCGTGCCGAGCCGGCCACCCTGGCCCCCTTCACCGACAACGTCGACACCGTCAGCACCCTCGAAGCCATCGAGGAGGTGCGACTGGCGGCCCAGGCCGGCGGACGGATCGAGCGGCTGCTGGTGGGCCAGGGCAACAAGGTGTCCGCCGGCCAGATCCTGCTGGTGCTCGACCAGGCCCAGGCCCGCGCCGATGTGGCCCGCCTGGAGGCGGAGGTCCAGACCAACAAGCTCAACTACGAGCGCTACGAGTATCTGGTGCGGCAGGGGGCCGCCAGCGCTTTCCAGCGGGACGAATTCCGCCAGCGCTACCTCTCCTCACGGCAGGACCTGGTGGCGCGCCGGGCCGATCTGGCCTTCCGCGATCTCAAGGCGCCCATCGCCGGAACCGTCGGCGACGTGCAGGTGAAGCTGGGGGATGTGATCGCCGCCGGCGATCCCTTCACCACGATCATCCGCAACGACCGGCTGATGGCCCGGGTGGATGTGCCGGCGGTGTTCTCCAGCCGGCTGCGGGTGGGGCAGACGGTGATCCTCATGGATCCGGCCACCAACAAGCCGATGGCCCAGGGGGTGGTGGGCTCCCTCGATCCAGGCGTGGTGGCCGGCACCCAGTCCTTGCTGGCCAAGGCCGAATTCGCCAATCCCGGCGGGGTGCTGCGCACCGGGTTGCGCACCCGCACCCGGCTGATCCTCGACAGCCGTCAGGAGCTGTCGGTCCCCTTCGCGGCCGTCACCCAGGTCTCCGGCCAGAGCTTCGTCTACGAGGTGGGCAGCCTGGCCGATCTGGAACGGCGCCCCGGCCGCACCGACCTTGCGGTGGCCCGCAAGCTCCCCGCCGGCACCAGCTTCGCCCTGCAGACCCCGGTGCAGCTGGGCCCCCTGCAGAACAACCGCTATCCGGTGCTCAGGGGACTCCAGCCCGGCACCCGCGTGATCACCACCAACCTGATCAACCTCCGCAACGGCGCGCCCGTCAAGGTCAACTGAGTCCAGCCTGATGTCTCCTTCGAACACGTTCATCCTCAGGCCGGTGCTCACCACGGTGTGCAGCCTGTTGATCGTGATCGCCGGCCTGATCGCGATTCCGCTGCTGCCGATCGAGAGCCTGCCGGACATCGCCCCGCCCACGGTGCGGGTCACCTCCCGCTACGTGGGGGCTGACGCGGTCAGCGTCGAGCAGGGCGTCACCAGCGTGCTCGAGCAGCAGATCAACGGGGTGCAGAACATGGAGTTCATCACCTCCACCAGTGCGGCCGATGGCTCCAGCTCCATCTCCGTCACCTTCGCCAGCGGCAGCGACGGTGACATCAACCAGGTGAACGTCCAGAACAGGGTGTCCCTGGCACAGCCGAGCCTGCCGGAGGAGGTGCGCCAATCGGGCATCACGGTCAACAAGGCCTCGAACTCGATCCTGCTCGTTTACAACTTCACCAGCGAAGATCCGAAGAACCAGTACAGCCTCGAGACCATCAGCGGCCTTCTGGATCAGAACCTCACCGATGCGGTGCGGCGGGTGCCCGGTGTCGGTGAGCTCACCTATTTCGGCAACCGCCAGCTGGCCTTCCGCCTCTGGCTGGATCCGGACCGTCTGGCCGCCAACAAGCTCTCCGCCGCCGACGTGGTGGCGGCCCTGCGCAGCCAGAACCGGCTGGTGCCCGTGGGCCGCATCGGCGGTGCGCCATCTCCCGAGGGCCAGCAGTTCACCCTCACCGTGCAGCTGCAGGGCCGGCTGCGGACCACGGAGGAATTCGGCTCGATGATCCTGCGCTCCACCGCCGACGGTGGCCTGGTGCGGCTGCGGGACGTGGGTCGGGTGACGCTCGGGGGTGAATCCTTCGACATCGAGGCCACCGACCTGCGCGGTGTCCCTTCGGTGGGCATGGCGATCTACCAGCTCACCGGCAGCAACGCCCTCGATGTCTCCAACGGGGTGGAGGAGGTGATCAAGGAGTTCGCCACCACCATGCCGGTGGGCATGACGATCCAGAAGATCTACGACAACACCGAATTCGTCGAGGCCTCGATCGAAGGAGTCACCACCGCCCTGCGGGAGGCGGTGGTGCTGGTGGTGCTGATCCTGTTCCTGTTTCTGCAGAACTGGAAGGCCACCCTGGTGCCGGCCATCGCCATTCCGGTGGCCCTGGTGGGCACCTTCCTGTTCGTGCAGGCCTTCGGCTTCACCCTCAACCAGCTCACCCTGTTCGGCCTGGTGCTGGCGACGGGCCTGGTGGTGGATGACGCCATCACCGTGATCGAGGACACCTCCACCAAGAAGGGCTCCGGCCTCAGCGCCCTGGAGAGCGCCAAGGCCACCATGGATGAGCTGTTCGGCGCCGTGATCGCCACGTCCCTGGTGCTGTTCGCCGTGTTCGTGCCGGTGCTGTTCTTCCCCGGAGCCACCGGGACGATCTACAAGCAGTTCGCCGCCACGATCATCTTCTCGATCCTGATCTCCACCTTCAACGCCCTCACCTTCTCGCCGATGCTCTCGGCCCTGCTGCTGGCCCGGGAGAGTGAGCCGCCCAGCCGCCGCACCTATGCGATTTCCGGTGTGTTCATCGGTTTCGTCTACGGGCTGCTGGCCAGCGGCGGCGGCATCCTGGTGGCCCTCGGCGTTCTGGCCCTGGCCGCGGCGATCGGCTTCGGCCTGCACCTGCTCACCCGCCTGCCGCTGCGGCTGCCCTTCGCCATCGGCGGTGCCGTCGCGGCCGTGATGCTGGGGCAGCTGAACAGCCCGCTGGAGGTGCTGATCTACACGCTGATCGGCGGGCTCCTCGGCTGGGGTGCCCCGTTCATCTTCCGCCGCTTCAACGTCATCTACGCCGGCGTTGAGCGGCGCTACCACGCCGGTCTGGCCTGGGTGCTGGGGAAACGACGGCTGATCATGGCCCTGCTGGCCGGGGGCATCGTGCTCACCGGTTTTGCCTTCACTTCGATCCCGACGGGCTTCGTTCCCGTCGAAGACCAGGGCTACGCCATCGGCATCGTCCAGGGCCCTGACGGCGCCTCCCTGGAAACGACGCGCCGCATCAACCAGCGGGTGGCGGAAATCCTGCGCAGCGAGAAGGACATCACCACGGCGGCGGTGTTCAGCGGCGCCAGCCTCGATGGCAACGCCCCCAACCGGGGCCTGTTCTTCTTCGGCACCCGCAACTGGAACGATCGGACCTCCGATGAGCAGTCGGTGGCGGCGATCACCCAGCGGCTGAACCGCAAGCTGTCGGTGATCCAGGAGGCCCGCATCATCGTCGTCGAACCCCCCGCTATCCCCGGCTACGGCACCGGGGCGGGCTTCGAGATGCAGATGCTCAACCGCAGCGGGGGTGCGCTCTCCTCGGCCGATTTCTTCGCGGCGGCCACCCAGCTGGTCAGCAAGGCCAACCAGACCGGACTGTTTGACCGGGTGTTCACCCAGTTCTCCCCGGAGGCCCCCCAGCTGCAGATCCTCGTCGACCGAGACCGCATGGCGGCCCTCGGGGTCGACTACGGCACGGCGATGCAGACGTTCAGCTTCAACATCGGCTCCTTCTATGTCAATGACACCTTCGATGCCGGCAGGGTTCGCCGCATCTTCGTCCAGGCCGATGAGCGCTACCGCGCCAATCCGGAGCAGCTGAAGTCCCTGTACGTGCCCAATGCCAGCGGTGAGCAGATCCCCCTGTCCGAGTTCATCACCGTCGAATCGACCACGGGCCCGTCGGTGATTCCCCGCTTCAACCTGTTCCGCTCCATCAAGGTGGAGGGGTCCGCCCTGCCGGGCCGCAGCTCCGGCCAGGCGATCAAGGACATCCAGGACCTCTTCAACAACCTCTCCACCACCGGCGTCGGTTACGACTGGACGGGCATCTCCCGGGAGGAGGTGGCGGCAGGGGCCCTGGCGATCGTGATCTTCGCCCTCGGCATCCTCACCGTCTACCTGGTGCTCTCGGCCCAGTACGAGAGCTACAGCGACCCGTTGATCATCCTGATGACCGTGCCGACGGCCATGCTCGGGGCCCTGGCGTTCCTGGCCCTGCGGGGTGAGGTGCTCAACATCTATGCCCAGGTGGGTCTGGTGATGCTGATCGGTCTGGCGGCCAAGAACGGCATCCTCATCGTCGATCTCGCCAACCAGCGCATGCAGGAGGGTGAATCCGCCCTGGAAGCTGCGCGGGCCTCTGCCCAGTCCCGCTTCCGGCCGATCCTGATGACCGCCATCTCCTCCCTGTTCGGCTTTCTGCCCCTGGTGTTTGCCAGCGGTGCCGGTGCCCGCAGTCAGGCTTCTCTGGGTACGGTGGTCTTCGGGGGCCTGGCCGTGGCCACCGTGCTCTCCCTGTTCGTGGTGCCGGTCTTCTACGTCGTCATGAAGCAGCTCACCGCCGGATCCCCGCCCGCCGAGGCCGAAGCCTCCCCCGGCATGGGCGCCTGATGCCGGCTCCCTGTCCACCGCTGAGCGGCCGCCGGGTGCTCTGCGCCGGCCTGCTCACCGGCGTGGTGGGCCTGGCCATCGCCCTGTTCCTGCGTTCCATCGTCGAGCACACCCCCCTGCGGGTCACCCCCCAGGCCCTCTTCTGGAGCACCGTGGTGCTCGGTGGCTTCGGTGTGGTGGCCGGCATGGCGGTGGAGGCGGTGCGCCAGCTGCAGGAATCCAACCCGGAGCCGGAGTACCACCGGCGCCATGGCCGGGGCGGCGGGCGCGGCCCACGCCGCTGAGGGGCCGCATGGCGCTCCGGCCCAGTGGGGCGGTCGGACCTTTTCCGGTACCTTGCGGGGGTATGAACCCGGTCCGGTGCGCTGGCAGGCTCTCCCTTCTCTCCTTCCCCTGACGTGGCTGCTGGCCGCCTGCGGCTCCGCCGCCCCTGAGGCCAGGCCGCCCCTGGTGGTCCAGACGGTGACGGTGGGGGAGTTCCGCTTCACGCCGGGCATCGAGACGATCAGCACGATCGAGTCCACCTCCAACGTGGTCATGCGGCCCCAGTCGGATGGCCGGGTGGTGCGGATTCTGGCCAGGGAGGGCCAGCAGGTGAAGGCGGGCCAGCCGATCCTGGTGCTCGACAACGTGCAGGAATCGGCCACCCTCGATTCCGACCGGGCCGAGGCGATCAAGGATCGCGTCAACGCCGAGCGCTATGTCTTCCTCAACGAGCAGGGGGCCGTCTCGACCAAGGACCGGGACTTCTACATCACCCAGGCGATCCAGAGCCGCGACCAGGCCCGCTCCAGTGCCGCCACCCTTGGGTACAAGTTCGTCACCGCGCCCATCGACGGGGTGATCGGCAACCTCGATTCGGTCAAGCTGGGGGATTACGTGCGCCAGGGCCAGGCGATCACGGGAATCGTCAACAACTCCTCCCTCTGGACCCTGATGGATGTGCCGGCCACCCAGTCCAGCCAGGTGAAGATCGGTCAGCCGGTGCAGGTGGAGAGCCAGGGCAATCCTCCGGTGCGGGGCGAGGGCCGGGTGGTGTTCGTCTCCCCCTACTTCGCCAATGCCACCCAGTCCTCGGGCCAGCCCAACACGGTGCTGGTGAAGGCGGAATTCCCCAATCTCACGGGGGTGCTGAAGACGGGCCAGTACGTGCGCAACCGCATCATCACCGGTGTCAGCGACCAGCTGGCGGTGCCGGTGGAGGCGGTGATGATGCAGGCCCAGCAACCGTTCGTGTATCGGGTGTTGCCCCTCTCCACGGTCCTGCCCCAGATCAAGGCCTCCGATCAGATGCTGCCCGCCCAGAAGCAGAAGCTGGAGAAGCTCCCCGGCACCACGCCGGTGGTGGTGCAGACGGCGGTGAAGCTGGGCAAGCTGCAGAACAACGCCTATCCGGTGCTCTCCGGCCTGACCAAAGGCGATGAGGTGGTGGTGAGCAACACGGCCCTGCTGCGCTCCGGCATGCCGGTGCGGCGGGCACCGGCTCCGGCTACGACCCCGGCACCGGCGGCGAGCTGAACTCCGATGTCGTTCTCCGATAACTTCATCAAGCGGCCGGTTCTGACGACCGTCTGCAGCATCCTGATCGTGCTGGTGGGCCTGATCGCCATCCCCACCCTTTCGATCGAGAACCTCCCGAACATTGCCCCACCCCTGATCCAGGTGACCTCCAACTACGGAGGTGCCAATTCCCTGGTCACCGAGCAGGCGGTGACCAACCCGATCGAGCAGCAGATCAACGGCGTTCCGGGCGCGAATTATATCTCCTCCACCAGCAATATGTCTGGGACGAGCACGATTCAGGTCTTCTTCAACGAAGGCACTGATATCAATATCGACCAGGTGAACGTGCAGAACCGCGTTTCTCTGGCGATGCCCCAGCTGCCGCAGCAGGTGCAGGCCACCGGAGTGTCGGTGATGCAGAGCACCCCGTCGATCCTTCTGGCCTATCAGGTCACGTCGACGGAAGGCCAGTTCGACGCCTCCTATCTCAACGGCCTCATCTATCAGAACCTGTATTTCCAGCTGGAGCGGGTGCCCGGGGTGGCCACCGTCAACCTGCTGGGGGGCAGCAATCCGGCCTTCTGGCTGTTCGTCGATGCCAACAAGCTCTCCGCCAACAATCTCACCGCCGATCAGGTGGTCAATGCGGTGGCCAGCCAGAACACCGTGGCGATCGGTGGCCTGGTGGGCGGGCCACCGGCCGCCGGCAACCAGAAGTTCGCCTACCCGATTCTGGTGGAGAACAACGGCAACCTGGTGTCCGTCGAGGAGCTCAACAACCTGATCGTCGGCCGCACCTCCACCGGCAACCTGCTGCGCCTCAAGGATGTCGGCGAAGCCACCTACGGCACCAACACCTTCGCCCAGCAGGCGGTGAGCATCGAAGGCCACCCCTCGATCACCGTCGCCGTCTTCCAGACCCCCGAGAGCAACGCCCTCGATGTCTCGAACCAGGTGGTGCAGGTGATGAACCAGTTCACCCAGAGCGTCCCCCCGGGCGTCAAGGTGTTCGAGATCTACAACATCGGCCAGTTCATCGAGTCGGCCGTGGAGGGGGTGGTGGATGCCCTCGGCCTGGCCATCGTGCTGGTGCTGCTGATCCTGTTCCTGTTCCTGCAGGACTGGCGAGCCACGGTGGTGCCCAGCCTGGCGATTCCGATCTCCCTGATCGGCACCTTCGCCTTCGTCAAGATCTTCGGCTTCTCGATCAACCAGCTCACCCTGCTGGGCCTGGTGCTGGCGACGGGCCTGGTGGTGGATGACGCCATCGTGGTGATCGAGGCGGTGGAGAAGAACCTGGAGAAGGGGATGCGTCCCCGCCAGGCCGCGATGGAATGCATGGGTGAGCTGTTCGGTGCCCTGGTGGCCACCGCCCTGGTGCTGATGGCGGTGTTCGTGCCCGTGGCCTTCTATCCCGGCGGCATCGGCATCATCTACCGCCAGTTCGCCCTCACCATCGCCTTCTCGATCGCGATCTCCGCCTTCAACGCCCTCACCTTCTCCCCCATGCTCTCGGCCCTGCTGCTGAGGAGCCAGAAGTCGGCACCGCCCACCCGGCTGGTGGGGATCATCGGCGGGGTGGTGGTGGGCCTGGCCTTCGGCCGCTTCAGCGCCGCCTCCTTCGGCAGCATCACCTACGTGATCGGCGTGGTCGGCGGTGTGCTCGCCGGCGCCAATCTGGTCTGGATCTTCAGCCGCTTCAACGCCTTCTTCACGCGCCTGGAGCGTGGCTACGCCGCCATGGTGGAGGCCCTGATCGCCCGTCGCCGCTGGATTCTGGTGGGACTGGGCGCCGGCATCGCCCTCACCCTGTTCGCCTTCACCGCCCTCCCCTCCGCCTTCATCCCCGAGGAGGACCAGGGCTACGGCATGGGCATCTTCCAGCTCCAGAACGGCGCCTCCCTCAGCCAGACCCAGGGCACCGCCCAGGAAGTGGCCAAGGTGCTCAATGCCGAGGAGGAGATCATCGCCGGCTCTGTGGTGAGTGGCTATGGCTTCAACGGCGCCAGCCCCGATCAGGGGGTGTTCTTCTTCGGCTTCAAGCCCCTGGAGGAGCGCAGCGGCACCGACCAGAAGGCCCCGGCGATCATCAACCGGCTCAACGCCAAGCTGAGCCAGATCAGCTCCGGCATGGCGGTGGCGGCCCAGCCCCCGGCGATTCCGGGCTTCTCCGCCCAGGGGGGCTTCTACTTCCAGTTCAACGACCTCAGCAACGGGGCCTTCACCTTCAACCAGCTCGATGATCAGGCCAAGCAGCTGATCCAGGCCGGCACGGCCAGTGGCGGCTTCTCCACCCTCTACACCCAGTTCATTCCGAGTGCGCCGGCCTTCGGGCTGAAGATCGACCGTTCGATCGTGGGGGCCCTCAACATCGACTTCCAGCAGGCGATGCAGACCATCGCCGTGCTGGCGGGCAGCAACTATTCGGGCCTCACCTACGAGAGCGGCCAGGTCAGGAACATCTACGTGCAGGCGGCGGCCGCCAACCGCAAATCCCTGGAGGATGTCCTCAGTTTCTACGTGCGCAGCAGGGACGACAAGCTGGTCCAGGTGTCGGAATTCGCCACCGCGGAGCTCACCAGTGCGCCGCCGGTGATCAGCCACTTCAACCTCTATCGCACCATCCTGATCCAGGGGGCTGAGGCGGTCGGCAAGAGTTCCGGGCAGGCCCTGACGCTGATCCAGGATCTGTTCCGCGCCCAGGACTTCAACAACATCGGCTATGCCTTCACCGGTCTGGCCGCCCTGCAGCTGTCGGCGGGCAACGCCAGTGTGCTGGTGTTCGGCCTGGGGATCCTGGTGGTCTACCTGGTGCTCTCAGCCCAGTACGAGAGCTACGTGACGCCGGTGATCATTCTGATGACCGTGCCCCTGGCCATGCTCGGCGCCCTGGTGTTTCTGGCGCTGCGCTCGATCGACCTCAACATCTATGCCCAGGTGGGTCTGGTGACCCTGATCGGACTGGCGGCCAAGAACGGGATCCTCATCGTCGAGGTGGCCGAGCAGCACATGAAAGAGGGCATGACCGCCGCCGAGGCCGCCATCGCCTCGGCCGAGTCCCGGCTGCGGCCGATCCTGATGACGGCCATCGCTGCCCTGGCCGGCTTCCTGCCCCTGGTGGTGGCCACCACGGCGGGGGCCAACAGCCAGCAGTCCCTGGGGACGGTGATCTTCGGTGGCCTGCTGGTGGCCACCGTGCTGTCGCTGGGGGTGGTGCCCCCGTTCTATGTGGTGGTGAAGGCGCTGGAGGCCCGCTGGTTCGGCGAGTCCGACCCTGAGGAGGCGGACCTGGCCACGGGCCGGGACCAGCCCAGCGCCTAGTTGTGACGAAACATGGAGCGCCCCGCCGGCTTCATTGCGGCGGCCGGCACAGGCCGTGAGGATCGTTACAGGAGATTGAGGATCGATCCCATGCTGCCCACGCTTGCCGAACGGCTGCGGGAGCAGCACGCCAAGACCAGGGGCCGGCGCCCCGCCCGCCCGCCCTGGCCGGTTCCGGGCGAGCCGCCCACGGCCCTGCTGTTTCAGGCCCGTCCTGAGCTGGAGCCCGCAGCTGTGCCCATGGGACCGGCTGTGCCCACCGCGGCCCCGATGGCCGACCCGGACCCGCTGCCCCGGGTGAGCGCGGTCGTCGTCACGGAGATCGCCAGGCCGGAGCTGGTGGCACCGTTGCCCACGGTGCCGCCGGCACCCGCGCCACCCCTCACGGTCCCGGAGCGGACAGCCCTGGCGGAGCTGCTGCTGCTGCTGGTCTGGGCCGTGCTGGTGGTGATCGATGGTGCCCTGGCCCTGGCCTCCCTGATCGATCGCGCCGCGGGCCGGCCAAGGCGGCCGCAGGCGGACGCGGCGAGCGCTCCGCCTTCGGCGGCGCCCCCCTTCCTGATGGCGGCTGCGGCGCCTTGAACCCCTGCGGCTGAGGGGCCACCGATCAGCCGGTCGTCGCCGGGCTTTTCTATCGCTGCTTGATGAAATGTTGCGACGTTTCTTTCAACGGTCGGGGCCACGATCTGCAGGGTCTCGAATGTGCTGACTCGGGGATGGTGTCCGCTTCTGGTAGCTTTCTTGTGCAGGAAGTGAGGGAATCATGGGTCGACAGGCATCGGCGACCGGGGCTGTTCTTGCCGCCCTTTTTCTCTCCTTCAGCGGGCTCGGCTTCAGCCCCGTGGCCTTCAGCCAGGGGGGGCCTCCCGCCCGCGGTGTGAAGGTTGTCCAGGGCGACACGCTGGAGGCCATCGCCGCCCGGTATGGGGTGAGCGTGCAGGAGTTGATGCGTCTGAACAAGATCACCAAGCCCGAGGAGCTGCAGATCGGCCAGCAGCTCAAACTGCCGCCATTGAAGGGGCTCGTGCAGGTGCGCGCGGGGGACACCCTGGCTCTGCTGGCGGCGCGCCATGGCACGACCGTGGCGGCCCTTCAAAAGGCCAATCCCGGCCTCAAGCCCGACCAGCTCAAGGTGGGCGCCTGGCTGAAGCTGCCGCCAGCCTCGGCGGCGGCCACGGCGAAACCCACCGCGAAGCCCTCGTCAGCGGCCAAGCCAACCCCCGCCGCGAAGCCGGCATCCCCCGCCACCCCCTCGCCCGCGGCCACCGCCTCCCCGGCCCCCACCACGCCCCCGGCCGTGACTGCTCCGGCCCCCACCGCACCCCCCTCGCCCCTGCCGCCGAAGTCGGGCGAGTCGGTGCGCTGGCGCTTCTACGGCAACACCCTCGTCGACTGGGGCGGCTGGAAGCTCCATCCCGGCGGCGTGCGGGTGACGCTGGTGCAACCCACCCAGGCGGATGTGGGGCCGATGCGGGCCCAGGCGACGGCGGTGGCGGTGCACTGCAGCAGCCTCCGCCAGGCCTGGTTGGTCAACGGCGCCTGGGAGCCCTGGACCGTGCCGCTGGGGCGGTCGCTGGGTCAGCAGATCGTGCTGGATCTCTGCGCCAATGTCACCGACCCGACCGGCCCGACGGTGGCGCCCCCTTCCGCCCCCTTGGCCCCTTGAGCCGGGGCCCTCGGTTCCAGGGGCCCGGCGCGGAGCTGTCGGGTTCCGGTGTCTTCCCCACCCTCACTTAGGACCTGTGGGCTAGTCTCAGCGGCCTGCATCGGCGGCCAACCTGGGTGACGTACTGCATCGGCTACTGGCTGGAGAAAGGCCTGGTCATGGCCTCCGATTCCCGCACGAATGCAGGGGTTGATTATATTTCGAGCTACAGCAAGATGTATGTCTTCCAGCCGGCCTCCGACCGGCTGTTCGTGCTTCTCGCCGCAGGTAATCTGGCCACCACCCAGGCCGTGGTCAGCTGGATCCGGCGCGATCTCGACCGGCCCGCCGAGGACTCCGCCAGCGGGGCCGGGGATCTGCGTTCCTGCGATTATCTGTTCGAAGCGGCCGCCTACATCGGCCGGGTGAGCGTGGCGGTGCAGGAGGAGAGCGGCCCGGCCCTGCAGCAGGCTGGGGCCAGTGCCGGGGCTTCGTTCCTGCTGGGCGGCCAGATCGCCGGGGAGCCCCACGGCCTCTATCTGGTCTATCCCCAGGGCAACGCCATCATGGCCACCCGCGAAACGCCCTACCTGCAGATCGGCGAGACGAAATACGGCAAACCACCCCTTGATAACGTGGGCCACACCAACCTCTCCCTGGAGGATGCGGCCCGGCTCTGCCTGATCTCGGAGGTGCTCACCCAGCGCTCCAACCTCACCGTGGGTCCCCCGTTCGAGCTGGCCATCCTTCCCGCCGACGCCCTGGCGGTCGCCCACCGGCTGACCTTCGCGGCCGACGCGCCGGAACTGGCCGCCATGGTCGAGACCTGGAGCGACGCCCAGCGGGAGGCGCTGCATCGCTTGCCGAGCTTCCCCTGGGAGCAGCCGTTGCCAACCTGAGCCCCCTTCCCGCCATGTGGTCCGTCTCCGAATGGGTGTCCAACGGCCACCTGCCCACCGCCGAGGTGGTGCAGGAGCTGGTGGCGGAGGCCCATGGCCGCTTCGCGCCGGTCCGCGAGGGCCAGGTGGCCGACTACATCCCCGCCCTGGCGGCGGCGGCCCCCGACCACTTCGGCCTCTGCGTCTCCAGCTGCGGCGGGGCGCTGTTCGAGGCGGGTGAGGCCCGGGTGGCCTTCAGCATCCAGAGCATCTCCAAGCCGTTCCTGTTCGCCCTGATCTGCCAGGCGATCGGCGAGGAGGAAGCCCGCGAGAAGCTCGGCGTCAACAGCACCGGCCTGCCCTTCAATTCCGTGCTGGCGGTGGAGCGCAGCGGCGACGGCCTCTCCAATCCGATGGTGAATGCCGGGGCGATCGCCGCCACCAGCCTGGCGCCGGGCGCCAGCAGCGAAGAGAAGTGGGCCTTCATCCAGGACGGCTTCTCCCGCTTCGCCGGCCGGCGGCTGGAGATCGATGCCGAGGTCTGCGCCTCGGAGCTGGCCACCAATCGGCGCAACGCCGGCCTGGCGACGCTTCTCAGCGACCACGACCGCATCTGGTGGGATCCCGACGAGGCCACCGAGCTCTACACCCGCCAGTGTTCCCTGAGCGTCACCGCCGCCGACCTGGCGGTGATGGCCGCCACCCTGGCCAACGGCGGCCGCCAGCCCGTCACCGGGGAGCAGGTGATTGAGGCCATCCACTGCCAGCACGTGCTGGCGGTGATGGTGACGGCCGGGCTGTACGAAACCTCGGGCGACTGGCTCTACGCCACCGGCCTGCCCGGCAAGAGCGGCGTGGCCGGCGGCATGATCACGGTGGCGCCCGGGAAGGGTGGGCTGGCCACCTATTCGCCGCCCCTGGATGAGGCGGGCAACAGCGTGCGCGGCCAGCTCACGGCCCGCTTTCTCTCCGAGAGGCTGGGTCTGAACCTGTTCGCCTCCAGGCCCGAGGGGAGCCGCTGAACCATCGCCCAGCAGGGGAGATGGGGGGCTCGCCTGTCTACGATCCAGCTTCAGCGTGGTGCCTTCTGCCGCAATGTTCAGCACCACCAATCTCGTGCGCTATCTCCTGCTGCTGGCCTGCATCGGGGTCACGGTGGTCATCTTCAATTACTTTTCCGGCACGATTGCGGTGTTCACGGCCGCCGCCATCGTCGCGGCCCTGCTGAACGTCCCGGTGAAGTGGCTGAGCCGCTATCTGCCGCGGGGATGGTCGATTGCCGCCGTGACCTGCGGCGCCCTGATCCTGCTGATCGGATTCGTCACCGGGATTGGCCTGCAGGTGCTGAACCAGGGCCAGGGTCTGTTGCTGGATCTGCAAGGCACCTTGAAACAGCAGGACCTCACGCCCCTGCATCAATACCTCAAAACCTATGGATTCGACAGAATCACAACCCTGCTTCAGGAGGGTCTGCTGACGGGACTGGGGCTGTTGCAAACTGTCTTTTCCGGGGTCTTCACGGGCATTTTCGGTGCGGTGATCAGTCTCTATATGCTGATCGACGGCGAGAAGCTATGGAAAGGATTTCTTGGGCTGATTCCGGAGCCTCACCGTGATCGTTTCGCCGTGATCTTCCTGCAGAGTGTTCTGGGATTTATCCGCGGACAGCTGCTGTTGATGGTGTTTCTGACCGTCTCAACGGCCGTGATCTTCCCGCTGCTGGGTGTTAAATACAGCCTGATTCTGGCGGTGATTGTGGGCGTCCTTGATGCGATCCCCGGGATCGGAGCCACCCTCGGCATCCTATTGATCTCCTTGATGGTCTTCGCCTCCCAGGGGGGAGACATTGGCTTGCGGGCCTTGATCGCTTCCGTGCTGCTCGGCCAGATTCAGGACAATATTGTCCGGCCCAAGGTGATGGGCCAGGCGATGGAGCTCAATCCGGTCCTCCTCTTTCTGGCCCTCTTCATCGGACAGCGGGTCGCTGGCCTGCTGGGGGTGTTCCTTTCGATCCCTCTGGCGGGCATGCTGGCGCTCTGGTTCCATTCCGAACGCCAGCGGCGGGAATCCATTCTCCTCACCCCGGCCGTCGGTGATGGCACAGGGGAGCAGGGCCCTTCCACCGCAGCACGCTGACATGGGGAAATTCCCATCGATTGCCAGTCCACCCGGCTGTCATGCTGCTCTTTGCTGATCTCCTTGGTACGCCCTTGACTGTGAACCGTGCGATCGTTGCCATCCTCACGGCCCTGGCTGCGACGGCGGCCAGCGGCGTTCCTGCCGCCCAGGCCAGCTGCCGCTTTCTGATGCCGCTGGGGGGCGGCGGCAACCCGGTGGTGTCGAAGCGGATCGGGCCGGACCGGCTGGTGGGTCGCACCAACTGGAACACCGACTTCATCGTCGATCGCGATTTCCGCAGTTATCGCTTCTTCTTCACATCGGCCTCCAGCGAGCGCGCCACCTTCCCGGTGTCGGGCTTCATGGTCTTCACCGACGGCAGTAGCCTGCAGGTGGTCAACGAAACCCCGACGTTTGAACCCGGTACGGGCCGGATGTTCGGCCCGTTCCAGGCCGTTCCCGGCAAGCGCACCCGGTTGATGAATTTCCGGGTTGGCTCCTCCACCACACCGGCGGCCCTTGGATTCAGCTATCGGATCTCCGTTCAGGGTTGTATCTGATCTCCCATGCAGTTCGAGAGCTTCGCGACCTTCAATATCGCCATCGTGGTGCTGGCGATCGGTCGCTGGCTGAACCGCAAGGTGGCCTTCCTGCGGGACTTCAACATTCCTGAGCCGGTCACCAGCGGGCTGCTGGTCTGCCTGCTGCTGGCCCTGATCCATGCCATCAACGGCACGGAGATCGGCTTCAATCTGCAGACGCGGGATTTTCTGCTGCTCTATTTCTTTGCGGCCATCGGCCTCAACGCCGACATCAAGACCCTGCTCTCGGGTGGCTGGCCCCTGCTGATCCTGGTGGGGACCACGGTGGGTTACATGCTCCTGCAGAACCTCACCGGGATCGGTATGGCGGCGCTGCTGGGGCTGAATCCCCTGGTGGGCCTGCTGGGGGGATCGGTGTCCCTGCTGGGGGGCCACGGCACGGCGATCGCCTGGGCACCGCGCTTCGCCGAGAGCCACGGCATCAGCAATGCCCTCGAGATCGGCATCGCCTGCGCCACCTTCGGGCTGGTGCTGGCCTCGCTGATGGGCGGGCCGATCGCCCGGATCCTCATCCGCCGCCACCGGCTCAAGACGCCGCAGGCCGCCTCCTCCTCTTCGGCCTCCTCCGCTGCCGTGGAGGGCGCCACCCCGGACGCGGGCCTGGAGCCGGTGACCTACTTCAGCCTGCTGGGCACCCTCTTCTGGCTCAACGTCAGCCTGGGCCTCGGGGAGCTGCTGCATGAGCTGCTGAAGGCGGCCGGCAGCAACCTGCCCCTGTTCGTCTGCTGCCTGTTCGCGGCGATCTTCCTCACCAACACCGTGCCGCGGCTGCTGCCGATCCGCTGCCTGGCCGCTCCCCGCTCCCTGGCCATCGTCTCGGACATCGCCCTGGGCATCTTCCTGACGATGTCCCTGATGAGCCTGCAGCTCTGGACCATCGCCTCCCTGGCGGGCCCCATCCTGGCCATCCTCACCGCCCAGTTCGTGGTGTCCTTCCTGTTCGCCCTGTTCGTGGTGTTCAAGGTGATGGGCCGCGATTACGAGGCCGCCGTGATCTGCGCCGGCTTCGGGGGCATCTCCCTGGGGGCCACGCCCACGGCGATGGCCAACATGTCGGCGGTGGCCCAGACCTACGGCCCCGCCCACCGGGCTTTCATCATCGTGCCGCTGGTGTCGGGCTTCTTCGTGGACATCAGCAACGCCGTGGTGATCCAGCGCTTCCTCAACTGGTTCGGTTGATCCGGGCACCCAGCCGGGCTGGGCTCAGAAGCGCAGCGTCGTGCGGATCAGCCCCGCCCACACCCCCAGGCTGGCCTCCCCCGAGGCCGGGGAAAACAGCAGGGCCTCGGAGAGCGTGGCGCTGCCGGTGAGGGCCCCGCGCGGCCGGCTCAGCCAGAACACCGCCGGGGTCACCGAGAGGTCATCGCTGATCTGGATCCGGTAGAAGAGCTCCATGGCCAGGCCCCGGTCGTCGAGGTTGCTCTGAGCTGGTGTCTGGATCGCGCTCACGTGGGCCGGCGAGCCGACGGCGAAGCCCAGGCTGTTGCCCACCCCCAGCACATCGCTCCAGACCAGCCCGGTGTACCAGGAGCGGCTGCGCACCCCCGAAAGGCCAGCCACCGGGTAGGAGCCGAAGCGGAACGTGTCCTGCCCCCAGCCGGCGCTGATCGAGGGCAGCCAGCCGGAGCGGCGGGGCTGCCAGTAGCCCGCCAGCGACCAGGATCCCAGGCTTCCCTCGCCGGCGCCCGCCGCCAGCTGGCTGGCCAGGGGCGTCCCCCTGAGCCGCACCTGGGGCCCACTGAGGGTCCAGGCCCCGGTGATGTTCCACTGGGGCCGGCTCAGGGCCAGCTGCACGGTGCTGGTCTGGGAGGAGGTCCCGCCGAACAGGCCGCCCCCCTGGGGGGACCCCCCGGCCCGGCCGGCGACGTAGGCGTAGCCCAGGCTCAGCCCCCGCAGGTCGCCGCGGGGCTGCCACCAGATCCCGAAGCCGCCCCCGAGCCGCTTGCTGTAGGTGCCCGGTGAGCCGGCGTACTGGAACAGATCGAGGATGGGGGACTGGTTGTAGACGCTCGGCCAGACGGGGAGCATGTCGAGCTGCATGATCCGGGGCCCGACGCTGAGCCGGATCTCGGGGCTGAGGGGCAGCTGTAGGTAGGCCCGGTTGATGCTCACCAGCCGGCCGGAGCACCCCTCCTCCCCGGCGCCGCAGGCCGGCTCCTGGAAGGCCACATCCAGTCGGCTCAGGGGGGTGGGCGGGTTGGAGAAGAAGCCGGAGGGGGCGAAGTCGCCCGTGCGCAGGCGGATCCGGAACAGGTCCTGGCCCGTGAAGCTGGTGTCGATGGTGAGGCGGGCCTCGTGGTTGAAGCTGACCCCGTTCAACAGCGGCGCCCCTTCAGCGCTGTTGCCGGTCCGCTCCACCGCACTGCCGGCGTACTGAAGGGCTCCGAGAACGGCGTTGATCTGCAGGTCCACCGTGGTGGTGGGGGCGAAGCGGGTGGCCTCCTGGGCCGACAGGGGCCCGGCGGCAGCGCAGACCCAGGCCGCCGTCAGCCAGGGAAGGGTGGCGCCAGGGGGCTTCACGGGGCCGGGCTGTTCAGGTGATCACGGTGGGGCGATCCATGCCGGTGCGCACCCGGATCTCGGCCAGGGCGTCGATGGCGTCGATCAGATCCTTCAGGGCCAGCTGGGGGTCGAGGTCGAGGGCGCCGCTGGGGGGCACATAGCTCTCCAGGTACACCCGCAGGGTGGCGCCCTTGGTGCCGGTGCCCGAGAGCCGCAGCACCACCCGGCTGCCGTCGTCGAGCAGCACCCGCAGGCCCTGGCCCTTGCTGATCGAGCCGTCCACCGGGTCGGTGTAGCCGAAGTCGTCGGCGGCGCGGATCGTGCGGCCGGCGAAACCCTGGCCCGGCAGGGCGGTGAGCATCCCAGAGACGCGGTCGTAGAGGCCGTGGGCGGCGTCGCTGGCCACGGCCTCGTAGTCGTGGCGGGAGTAGTAGTGGCGGCCGAAGCGGCCCCAGTGGCCCGCCATCACCTCCGCCACCGAGCAGCCGCGCACCGCCAGGATCTGCAGCCAGAACAGCACCGCCCAGAGGCCGTCCTTCTCGCGGATGTGGTTGCTGCCGGTGCCGAAGCTCTCCTCGCCGCAGAGGGTGATCCGGCCGGCATCGAGCAGGTTGCCGAAGAACTTCCAGCCCGTGGGGGTCTCGAAGCAGGGGATGCCCAGCTCGGCGGCCACCACGTCGGCGGCGGCGCTGGTGGGCATCGAGCGGGCCACGCCGGCCAGGCCGTCCGCGTAGCCGGGGGCCAGGGTGGCGTTGGCGGTGAGCACGGCCAGGCTGTCGCTGGGATTCACGAAGCAGTGCCGCCCCAGGATCATGTTGCGGTCGCCGTCGCCGTCGCAGGCGGCGCCGAAGTCGTAGGCACTGCCGGCCAGCAGCAGGTCGGCCAGCTCATGGGCGTAGGTGAGGTTGGGGTCGGGGTGGCCGCCGCCGAAGTCCGCCAGGGGCACGCCGTTGCGCACCGTGCCGGCCGGCGCCCCCAGCAGCCCCTCGAACAGGCGGCTGGCATAGGGGCCGGTGACCGCATGCATGGCGTCGAAGGCGACGCGGAAGTCGCCCCGCAGCAGGGCGGCGATGCGGTCGAAGTCGAACAGCTTCTGCATCAGCGCCACGTAGTCGCCGACGCCGTCGATCACCTCCACCGCCATGGCGCCGATGGTCGCCGTGCCGGGGACCTCCAGGTTCAGGGGGTCGGCGTCGAGGATGCGGTAGCCCTCCAGGCTGAGGGTGGCGGCATGGATCGCATCGGTGACCGATTCCGGTGCCGGACCGCCGTTGGCGCCGTTGATCTTGACGCCGAAGTCGCCGTCGAGGCCGCCGGGGTTGTGGCTGGCCGAGAGGATGATCCCGGCCACGGCGCCGTGGCTGCGGATCAGGTGGGAGGCGGCCGGCGTGGAGAGGATGCCGCCGGTGGTGGTGATCAGGCGGCTGACGCCATGGGCCGCGGCCATGCGGGCGATGACGCTGATCGCCGCGAGGTTGCCGTAGCGCCCGTCGCCGCCGACCACCAGGGTGCCGCCGGCGATGCCGGGCACCACCCGCAGGGAGGCCTCGATGAAGCTCTCCAGATAGTGGGGGGTCTGGAACTGACGGGTGCTCTTGCGCAGGCCGGAGGTGCCGGGCTTCTGGTCGTCGAAGGGTCGCTCCAGCGCCACCTGACGCAGCTCGGTCGTCATCGCCATGGCCGGCGTCCTGGTGCTTTGGGAGCCCCAAGCTACCTCCGCCGATTCGGGCGGTCCTGCGGTTGCTGGCTCTCCAGTCGTTGCTGGCCGACCTGGCGTTGCTGGTGGCTGCGGCAGCTCTGGCTAGCGTGAGCGGAATTGCCTCCCCACCCATGGCGTTTCGGTCGCTTCCCACCGCCCTGCGCATGGCCACCGCCCTGCGCATCGCCGTGGCTGGCTCTGCGGTCGTCGCCGCCATGGCCGGCGCGGTGGTGCTCCATCCGACTTCGGTGCGGGGGGCGGTCATGGGCGCCCCGAAGGCCCTCCCCTATCCCGAAGCGGTGAGCCGCACCCACACCGCCGCCGAGGCGGTGCTGGCCGGAGCGGGGGCCGAAACCTGTCTGCGGGGCAAGCTCACCAATGCCCTGCTGGGGCTCTCGAGCAGCTGTGAGGCCAAAGGAGAGCGCAACCCCCTCTGCCAGCTCGCCGACAAGGCCGCCGTCGTCACCCCCATGAGCCTGGCCTTCATGCGGGACACGGCGACCCAGCTGCTGGCGCTGATCGATGGCGCTGCCACCCAGACGTCAGGCTCCGGCAGCCCCGAGCCAGCCCTGACCCTGCCCTGACCCCGCACCACCATGGAAGTTCAGCACCCCTTGGATGACGGCCCCCTGTCTCCCCAGCAGGCCCAGCTGCTGGAGCAGTTCCGCCAGCGCGTGGACGCGCGGATCAGCAGCCACGGCCTCACCAGCACCGACGTGGCGGATCTGGTGAAGGAGCTGCGCGACCATCCCGATGTGAGCCGCCAGATGATGGCGGAGCTGACCCAGGAGCTGCAGCGGCTGCTGCCCGGTCAGCGCTTCAGTTTTGATTGGGATTGATCAGGTTGATGCCCCCCTGCCTTGGGGCGGCATTCTCCGCCGGCTTGGCCACCGGCAGCTGCAGGCGGCAGACGGCCGTGAGGCTGCGGGCGGCGCGGTCGATCGGTTCGCGCCGCTCGAAGCTGTTGCTGGCCGCCACTACCGAGCGCTGACGGATCGTCCAGAGCACGTCCTTGCAGCTGGCGGGCAGACGCGGATGGTCGAGCAGGGGGTTGGCCAGGCTGCGGGCCTGGTCGCAGGATTCGGCGGTGTTCTCGCGGCTGCAGGCCAGGGTGATCAGCTGCAGGGAGCGGAACTCGGAGGAGGGGGGAAAGGGGGGCGGCTCCGGGGCGGCCCGCAGCGGTGACGCCCCCGCCAGGGGCAGGCTCGCCAGCAGGGCCAGGTGCGGCAGGGCCGCTCCGAGGCGGCGCGGGGCCGGGGAGGTGGCGCGAGGGGACCGGTCCATGGGGGGCGGGGAGGTCACCCAATCATGGCCGCCGCCCCGGGATCCTTGGCGATCGGCGCGATGCCGTCGCGCAGCGGCCGCTGGGAGGCCAGCCAGCGGCGGGCCAGCAACGGGCCGCTCCAGCGGGCGGTGCGGGCCAGCAGGCCCCGCAGGCGGTGCCGGCGCCGCAGCAGCTCGGCCCGTCGTGCCTCCTGCTCCTGCAGCGCCTGGATGCGCCGGATCTCCGGTTGCCGTTCGGCGAACACCGCCGCCGCTGCCGCGTCGATGGCCCCGGGCTCCCCGTCCAGCAGGGCGGGCCCCAGGTGCCTGGCGGCCACCAGGGCATCGCGCAGGGCCATGTTGATCCCCTGGGCCCGCAGCGGGCTCATCGGGTGGGCGGCATCACCGAGCAGCAGCAGGCCGTGCCGCTGCCAGCGGGGGCAGAGCCCCACCCGCACCGGCAATCGCACCGGTCCCTGGACGGCCGCCGCCGGCAGCTCCCGCAGCCGCCGGGCCAGGGCCTCGGGGGCATCCCCGGCCCAGAGTTCCGCCCAGGCGCCGGGGCCGGCCGGGGTGGGCACCGGCGGCGGCTCCGGTGCGATCGCCCAGCCCAGCTGGACACCGCCGCGGGCGGAGGGGAACAGGGCATAGCTGCCCGAGGAGCCCACCACCGTCACGAAGCGGCCGGCCAGCCACTCCAGCACCGCATCAGCCCCCGGGGACTCCAGCCGGAACCAGATCACGTCGAGGAGGCTGGGGGCACGCTCCATCTCCAGGCCGCCCCTGCGGCGCAACAGCGAATCCCGGCCGTCGCAGGCCACCACCAGTGCCGCCTCCAGGGACGTGCCATCCGCCAGGTGCACGCCGGCGACGCGGCCGTCGTGCAGCAGCAGATCGCTGACGGCCTGGCCAGGGTGGAAGCGGAAGCCCGGCTGGCGGCCCGCCTGCTCCAGCAGCTCGCTCAGCAGGGTGTCCTGGTCGATCAGGGTGCAGGGGGCGGCGCTGCCCATGGGCTCGGCCGTCTCGAACAGGGCCTGGCCGTCGAGGAAGAAGCTCCAGGCCGTCAGGGGCCGCTGGCTCACCGCCGCAGGCAGCGGCTCCAGGCCCATGGCCGCCAGGGCCGCCAGGCCACTGGGCATCAGCCCTTCGCCGCGGAACGGCCGACCACCGGGCCCGGTGGCATCGATCAGGTCGACCGCCAGGCCGCGGCGGGCCAGGAGCAGGGCCAGGCTGGCTCCGGCGGGGCCGGCCCCCACCACCAGCACCCGGGCGCCAGGGGCTCCGGAGGGGGCGTTCAGGTGAAGGAGTTGTAGTTGAGGCCTTCCTCGGGGCTGCCGTTCTCCGCCCCCTGCAGGGCGTTCTTCTTGCTGAGCAGATAGTCGACCAGTTCCTGCTGCAGGGTCAGCAGCTCACTGGTGCAGCCCCGGAAGGCGGCCCGGTGACGGATCTCGTCGTGGCGGGTGTGCAGGTCCCGCAGCATCAGGTTGATGGCGTCCAGGCGCGGGGTGACCTCGCGGGAGCTGGCGGTGGACACAGGGCTGGGGGTGGTGACGGAGCTGGACGCCGGGTCCATGGATCGATTTCTACGCGTCAACGGATCGTAGACGGCGCCGCCATCGCCGCCCCACCGGCGGCAGAGGGCCGTTCACGGCCGCTGCCGCAGCTGCGCCGGCGCTGCTCCATGCGGCGGGCCAGCCGGCCGCTGACGCCCAGTTCGGCCCCACGCCAGAGGCGGTCGATCTCCGCCTCGAAGTGGCGCGCCAGCAGGGGGGAGCGGATCAGCAGCAGGGTCTCGTCGTTCTGGAACGCGGCCGAGGGGCTCCAGTTGAAGCTGCCGGTGATCACGGCGCGGCCGTCGATCACGGCGAACTTGTGGTGCAGCTTGTCGCCGGAGGCCAGCCGCGGCGTGCCCACCCCTTCCAGGGGGGCGCTCCAGGCCCGGTTGTCCGCTTCGATGCGGCAGTCCTGGTCGGGCAGGGTCACGCCGAGCAGGTCGAGGGTCTCGCTGAAGGCCCGGTTGGCGAAGCCGGGATCCGCCAGCAGGCGGAGCTTCACGCCGCGGCCATGCAGCTCCTGGAGCCGGTCGGCCAGGTTCTGGCCCGAGAAGACGAACAGGGCCAGATCGAGGCGCCGGCCGGCACCGGCCAGCTGGGTTTCGAGCCAGGCCAGGCCGTGGTTGGGGTCGCGGCGGCGGTGGGGGGAGAAGAGCACCTCCACCGGCGTGCCGGCCACGTCGACCACCTGGGCGCCGCCGCCCTCGTTCATTTGGGCATGGACCGGTGAGATGGCCGCGGCGGTGATGGGATGGGACGACCAGCACCAGCCGGTGAATCGTTGGGGCAATCACTCGCCACAACTTCGAGGTAGCCAGATCACGGAGGTGACTACGAGTTGGAGTGCAATCAGGTATCTCGATTAGGCCACGAATAAACACAAAGATGTTTGTCGGGGTTGTGTTTAATTAATTGGTTTTAGCGTCAGTGACGCAGTGCTGTCCTCTGGACTAATCTCTTCTGCGAAGAGCTTGTACCTGCGTCCTCTATGCGAAAACTCAAATGAATCGACTAATGTGATTCTGTGCCTAAGCCGGTCTGGTATATTTTGAGATAAGTAGTTAAGGTCAAAGCCTACATAGTTGATTCGTGGATTTATGCCTTGATATATCTCAAAATTCTCTAGGATGATCTCGCCATTTAGAATCTTTTGATGTATTCGAGGAGTCACTTTGAAGCCGCCGCTTTGAATCGAGTTAGAAGAGCCTCTGCTGGTGTCGCCGGAAGAGAGTTGACTCGGTCCCGAGGGCGTAGTTTTTAATCTATCCAGCTCCTCAGATAAGAGTTCTCTTTCCTTCTTTAGCTTGGTGTTTTCATTCTCGATTGTCTTCAGTCTTTCAACTAGAGGCTTCTGGATGTCTGAAATGGTGTTTGAACAGATAAACTGAGCCAGCCCTGATTCTGGTCGTTGCTGTAGAAAGGCTGTACCCAGTACTGTGACCACCGTTGCACCTAGAGTGAAGACGCCCGAAATCAATGCTACGTTGACTTCAGGGGACCTCTGAGAGTTCATGATTTGGCGGTGTGGGGCAAGAACTTGTCAGAGTAGGTAAATCTGCCAAGATTCGGTGCGCTTTGCCAAGGCTACCGCCTTTGAAGTAGTCAATTGTAATATGGATCTTGAAAAAGCTTCGTCGTTCCGGTGCAGGGAGCTCATTTCTTGAATACGCCTGCGTCATGGTGGAAGAGGATATCAACGCTTGAGTGCCCGGAAGCCTTCATCTGGTGCGTCCCTTCTGATTGATGTGGCTGCCTCGCTAGCTCCAGGCGCAAGTTCAGCTGAAGCCACCGGTGAAAGAAGGGGCGAAGCTGATTGAAAACGCGCTCAACTGTGGGAGAGGTGTGATGCTTGCTATTCCCACAGTGCTGGAACCGCCGTCAAGAAAATGTGATGAAATTTCCCTTCAGGTGCAGCCTTCCCATAAGCTGAATGCCGTCCTTATGGTTTCCATATAGGTAGAGCAGCCCGCCGGCGAGTACCCCATTATGCACGATCCGCCGAGGACAGCATTTGCGATGAAGAACTCAAGATGGTGGTCGGTGTTGGTGATTCACTTGCTACTCGGGCACATTAGACCCAAGTTTTGGTAAGCTATCGAAATGGGGGAGGAGACGAGGGACCCTTGGAAATCAGTACTGTGGTTGGGCGTAGAGTAAGTTATCCAGCAGTTTATTGCTTGTCTCTTCGGATGAGTGTTAGTACATTTGTTGAAAACTCAAAATGTCTCGTTCCCTATACGTAGGGAAGTCCCTGAATTCTACGAACAAAAAAATGCCCAAAGCATTATCTTTTTGGCGCCATCTGGCTTGGCAATTTAGCGTTCGCATCTATGTAGGGAATCTATGGAATGTCGTGATGGCGGTGAAGCGGCTCAACAGATCCGATGGTGACTCTTGGCTGTTGCAATAACATGCTCTCTAGTCATTCCTTGCGATAAAAGTAGGATCAAGCGACTAGCTTGATGGTTATCTTGTGTACTCTCAAGCCAAAGGGTGATTGATCGACTTAACAGGTATAGAGAACTTATTCGGTAAGAGCATCGAATACCCGTTTAATTCCGCCGACAACCATTCGGTTGTCCATAAAGCTCTGCAAATCGCTTAAAGCGTCTCTGTTGAATGCGTAGCCACCTTTTGCTGTTCCTGGAATCTTAACCTCTGAAAGAAGATGCTGTCGTAGCATCTCCCTGAGGAGCTTTTCACAATAGATTGAATGCCCCAGTGTGCCTTTATGCCAATCTTCTTGTCGAATGCTTCCCTTGAAGCGGCCATGCTGCCAAAATTTATTAAGTGCTAGTAAGAGAGCGTCGCGAACATGGTCTTTCTTGGATCCATTTGAACTTCCTAAAATCCCTTCCCAAACCAGATGAGTTGGTGGCTCTAAAATACAATCTTGATCAAGAATTATATTAGCCCATTCAGACCCTCTGCAGTCAAGAAACTCAAGATCTCCTGAAAACTTACAAGCGGAAAATCTCGTTTCTTCGTTAGCGGAACAGTTTAAGAAATTCACATCATGAAAAGTGCATCCAATGAAGTTATAACCTGATAGGTTAAAGCGATCTATAGTTCCCGTAATATATAGATTGCTAATCTTGCGCGGTTCGATGATCTTATCTGCAATCAGAGCGCTAAATACGTAGTTTGTTCGTTCTTTAGCAGAAGTTGTAGTCGTAGATGTTTCCGCTAGAGCCTTGAGGATATGAAAAATGAAGCTCTTGGTCAGCGCTGATGCTCTTGGGAGCTCATGGAAGTAAGTGCCAATGGTCGGCACATCCCGATCTCCAAGTAATTCAACCAAATGTTCAATGATGAAGCCTTTGCCATTTGCCTCTCGTGCGAACAGACAACTTACGGTAGGGTTTTCACGATAGGGAGAAAGCAATACTCTATAAAGATAGATCGCAAGTAAATATGATTGGAGAAACTCATAGGCGAATGAGAAACTTGCTCCATCCTTCGTATTAATCAGAGGGTGAGACCCAAGTCTTAAGATGTCTGTCTCATTAAATCCACTGGCAACTAGCAACTCGGACTCAACATCAGGTCGATCTTCCTGGGCGCAATAAACTGCTATGTCAATCAGCGCTTCTAGCTGGATCTTGGCGAGAGTCTTCAGGCCTTGGCGAGCGCACTCTCGCTCAAGAATTTGTAGGAGAAACTGCTCGATTAAGGTTCCATCTTCTGTAATATCTAAGAGCTGGCCTCCATCAGAGACAAATTGTGCGATTAATCCTACACATATTGGTAAGTTGGCGAATTGTGCTCTCCCGCCTCCTTGCTCCCTAGGCCTTAAGGATTGCTGAACCAAGCGCCTGTAAATTGAGATAGCCCGGCTATATTCTGCTTGCTGATTGGGAAAAAACTTCTTGAAATAATCCTTTGCTTGAGTGGACTCAAATGGTCTTAGTAAGTGAATTGTAGTATTGAGAGGTGTTTCGCCAATTTCTGAATCCCAAAATAGCGTGCGCGTGGTGATAATGATTCGGGCATTATTTTCTTCCACCAAGCCAAGAAGCTGGTTAAGCATATCCCGAGCGACAAACCTTGAATGCCGCTGAGTGCATAGCTCGTCAAAGCCGTCAAAGATGAATACTATGTATCCCTGCCTAAGTGCATGCTCAAATAGATCCTCTCGTATGAATAAGCCTCTGCTGAAGACTCCTATCGAGTTTTGAATGACACTCCATAGGTCGTCAATAGTGTCGATCTGGAGTTTGCTCCAGTGAGATGCTTCAACATATGTTGGAATAATCTTGTTGCGCTTGTAGGTCTCTGCAAGTTCTTTGATTACGCGACGAGCCAGAGTGGTTTTGCCAACCCCTGCAGAGGCGCTAATCACATGCAGCTTTCCTCCAGGGCTGACGCCCCTCAAAAAGTTGTACACATCGCGGTCTAGCCGATCATCGGCGTTGGTTGCTGTTTCACTCCTCTGCTGCACATATACCCGCTCTCGACTGATCCCATCGGAAAGGCCAGCCAAATAATCAGAAAATAAGAAATCTAGACGCTCCCAAATTAAATCCTCAAAGATCGAGTGATTTACATCCCCGCCGAAGACTTTATGGATTGTCTTTGAATCAATTCCGGACTTGGGTGTTACAAGATATAAATCCGAGTCTGCGGTTACTCTCTTGGCGAGCCACCTTGCTTGCTGAATGGTGGCAGTTGAGGGGAGGTAAGCAAACTTGTGGGTTACCTTGCTAACCCCTGCGATTGTCGTTGCTTCGTAGAACTTCCAAGCTTCTGATGGAAGATCTTCGAGGGGAACTTCAGTTATTTCTGAGTAGCCGAGAAGCTCTAAGTCCTTTTCGGAGAGAGTGGAGGGCATGGCGAGGACTTTTCCGTTTGAACAACATAGCAGATTTCGGAGATCAGAGGACCTGGTCTCCTTGTTGAAGCCCTTTCAGTCCTCGCATAAGACCAGCTTGAGTGCCCAGAGGGAGGACCAATGGTCCCTAAGAGTTCGGGATGTTACACGTCAGCTGCCGTTCAGCGTCTTTCCGTAGCTTTCTGCCTTGGCAGTAAGTCAATTAAATCGCCTAAACTAGACGCTCATGGTCCAGCGCGATGTGCGGCTCTGTCCCTCAGCGCCTCATAGATCCCTGCATAGTTGAGCAATATGTCCTTCAACCCAGACAGTACAGAAGGTTGGTTCAATGCTTGTGTGCTCATGGACGTATGGGCATCAAGGGCATTGATGATCGCGTTGGTCAGTTCCTTCTGAAGATCGGGGGAGTTGCCAAACTGCTCCTTGGTGTTGTTGATGGCCTGTTGCTGGAGGATTTCAGATTCGAGCAGCTTGCCCTTGATCACGTTGTTGACGTACACCAGCTTGTCGTCTTCGCTCAGGTCCCCCTCGAACAGGTCGTTGACCTTGGCGATGATCTCCTCCAGCAGGGCCTTCTGTTTCTCCTGCACCTGGCCGGTCCCTGTCTCGGTCATTGGCTGAAGCTTGGTGGCCTCGCCTTCCCCAAGATTCAGGTTCTGCTTGCCTAGCTTCCTGAGGTTGTGGTGGGTGAGCACCACCTTGGATAGATCCACCGTTTCCCGCTCACGGCCGAAATCCAGCAAAGGCAGCAGGCGCTTGTAGAAGATCGAGCGCATCTCCACTCCAGTGCTGCCGTAGTCGAAGATCTGGGAGAGGAAGGTGTAGAGCCTCAGGAAGGCACCCATGTCGGACTTGAACATCGTCAGGGCATTCAGCTCGTCTTCCGCATCCTTGATGGCAGCGGCATCCCCTAGCTCCTTGCCCACGGAGAGAACGTTCTGAGCGGCCTTGAACTTCTTGAGCAGCCGATCCGCCACAGGCTCAAGGGCCTTGGCCAGCTCGCTCTGCTTGCCGTTGGGGTCCAGCTCCACCTTGACCACCCGCTCCACCTCGAAGTCGTCGTAGTGGCCGGCCGCATCGAGCTTGGCCCGTAGATCGAACACCAGGTTGGGGTCCGTGGTGCCAGCCAGCTCAGCGGTTTCGTAGAAGGTCTTGAAGGCAGCGAGGATCTCGGCGGGTTCGTTCACGAAGTCCACCACGAAGGTGTCTTCCTTGCCGGGGTGGCAGCGGTTTAGGCGCGAGAGCGTCTGCACCGCCTGGATGCCCGCCAGCCGCCGATCCACGTACATGCCGCAGAGCAGTGGCTGATCGAAGCCGGTCTGGAACTTGTTGGCCACCAGCAGGATCTGGTATTCGCCGGTATCGAAGGCCTCGCGGATGCCTTGACCCTTGAGGCCAGGGTTGAGGGCGGAGCTGGTCTCGGTGAAGTCGTCCGGGCCGCTCTCCTTGTCGCTCACGGAGCCGGAGAAGGCCACCAAGGTGCCGATGCCGTAGCCCTTCTCCTTGATGTATTTCTCGATCGCCAGCTGCCAGCGCACCGCCTCCAGACGGCTGGCCACCACCACCATCGCCTTGGCTGTGCCATGGAGCAGGGGGGCGATGAACTCCAGGAAGTGCTCGACAACGATCTGCACCTTCTGGGAGATGTTGTACGGGTGGAGCCTGACCCAGCCCATGATCTTCTTGAGGGCGGCGCTTTTCTCCACCTCGGCTTCGTCGTAGCTGGCGCCGTTGTGGGCCAGGCGGAAGGCCAGCCTGTAGCTGGTGTAGTTCCGCAGCACGTCGAGGATGAACTCCTCCTCGATCGCCTGGCGCATCGAGTAGACGTGAAACGGCTCGGGCTTGTTGGTGTCGCTGGCTGGCTCGGCAGAGTTGGGACGCCTACCAAACAACTCCAGCGTCTTGGCCTTGGGGGTGGCGGTGAAGGCCACGAAGGTGATGCCGCTCTCCTTGGCGCGGGCAGCCATCTGAGCAGCCAGCACGTCGTCCATGCTCACCTCGCCCCCGTCTTCTAGATCGGCCAGCTCCTCGGCACTGAGCACCGCCTTGAGCTTGGCGGCGGCCTCTCCGCTCTGGGAGCTGTGGGCCTCGTCGGCAATCACGGCAAAGCGTTTGCCCTGGGTGGCTGACAGCTCCCGCACAGCTGCCAGCGCGAAGGGGAAAGTCTGGATGGTACAGACAACGATTTTCTTGTCCCCGGAGAGCGCCTCGGCCAACTTGCCGCTCTTGCTGCCGTCGGCGTTGGTGATGCTGGCCACCACCCCAGTGGTGCGCTGGAAGTCGAACAGGGCCTCCTGCAGCTGGGAGTCGATCACATTGCGGTCGGACACCACCAGCACGGTGTCGAACACCTTGCTGTGCTCGGCGTTGTGCAGCTCGGCCAGGAAGTGGGCGGTCCAGGCGATCGACTTGGTCTTGCCGGAACCGGCTGAGTGCTGCACCAGGTACTTGCTGCCCGCCCCCTCAGCCAGCACGGCTGCCTGGAGCTTGCGGGTGACATCGAGCTGGTGGTAGCGGGGGAAGACCACCTCCTTGATCTGCTTCTTCTTGTCACGGGTGGCCACCAGGTAGCGGCCGAGGATTTCCAGCCAGCTGTGGCGCTCCCACACCTCCTCCCACAGGTAGCCGGTGCGGTAGCCGCGCTCGGGGTCGAGGGGGTTCCCAGCCCCGCCTTCGTCGCCCCGGTTGAAGGGCAGGAATTTGGTGTCGGGTCCGATGAGCTTGGTGGTCATCTTCACCTCCCGGGTGCTCACGGCGAAATGCACCAGGGCGCCGCTGGGGAACGTCAGCAGCGGTTCGGGGCTCTGTCCCTTGGGCCGGGGGTTCCGATCAAAGCGGTATTGATCCACCGCGTCACCGATCGGCTGGGTGAAGTCGGTCTTCAGCTCGGCTGTGGCCACCGGGATGCCGTTGAGGAACAGCACAAGGTCGATGCTGTTTTCGTTGTGGGTCGAGTACCGCAGCTGGCGCACCACCCGGAGGCGGTTGGCGGCGTAGCGGCTGAGGATCTCGGGGTTGAGGGCCAGGGCCGGCTTGAACTGGGCCAGCTGCAGCGGCTTCTTGAGGCCCAGCAGCTCGATGCCTTGGCGGAGGACATCAAGGGTGCCGCGCTGGTCGAGCTGTGTCCGCAGGCGATTCAGGAGGGTGTCGGTGGCACTGGAGCCATGGTTTTTCTGCAGCACCTCCCAGGCATCGGGCTGGGATTCCTGCACCCACGCCACCACGTCGGCTGGGAACAGAGCACGGGGGCGGTCGTAGGCCTGGTAGTCCCCCTCGGCGTAGTGCCAGCCGTGGGCTCCCAGATGCTGGGTGATCTCCACCTCGAAGTTGATCTCGTGGTGGAGGTTCATTGGTTCACCGAGAGAGACTTCAGAACAGGCCTGAGAGCCTGTTCCAACTCATTCATCGCTTTGATCAGTTGGGATTGGATGGTGGGCCACTCCTCTTCAGGTGAGCGGTAGCCGCCGGGAAGATTGAGTCGGATTCGGCAAGCCTTCCGCCCATCGAGCCTCTCCCAGGAGACCGGGAGAGAGATAGAGGCATCAATCGAAGCCTGAGAATCTTTTATTCGATCAAAGATTTGCTTATTTTGCTGAGAGTCACCTGTTCCTAGATCGATGTACAGCTCAGCCGTACAGCTCTTCATGGTTACACTGTACCAATATCCAAACCCAGGAATTCCAGATGAAGCACCAAGCCAGGAACCAATTCCTGGAGTTATGTGCGCATGGAGCTTTGCGTCAGGATGGGAAACAAGTGCTGCCCACCATTTCTTGCGGCTCTCATGGCGCTCTGACAGCTCTTGTTTAGCTCGACCAGTTTCTTTGGCCTCGACTGATGGACCAACGATGAGGGTAAGCAGAGGAGCCGCAGGGGAATCGCTGATACGCACAGCTTCAACCTTCACCAAGTAGAAATCAGCATTGAGAGATTCATTGAGCCAAGCCATGGCTGCCACATGTTCAGGCCGTGGCTCGGAAACGATCCAGATTGCAGCGCGTGCACTCCGGGCTGTCAAATAAGTGATCAGTTTGCCTAGGTGGTCGTGATCACTTTTTTCGAGCTGGTTTTCAATCACATAGGTGATGCCGACCTCGTCTTCAGCAACGAGATCAATGCTGAACGATCCAGCTGCCTGCTCTCGATCAGCCGTGATGAGATTCAGATCTAAGGAGTCGTTGAGAACGTCAATGTTTTTCTGCAGCCATTGCGTGAAGTCGTAAGCCTCATGCTTCCACACCTCCCGAAGGGGAACCCGCTGAAGCTTGCCGATGGATGAGTAGCTCATGCGGCGGCCTCAGCGGGCACCAGGCCCCGAACGTCGATCCGGCCGGTGACGGCGGCGGAGATCAGGGCGGAGCGGCGTTCTTGGAGGAGGCCGATGGCACGATCTGATTCGCCTTTGAGGCTATCGAGTCTGGCGGCTTCTTCATTGAGATACGAAACGATGGCTTCCTGTTCCCGCAGATGCGGAATCGGCAGTTTCCACGCTCCCAATTGCTCGCAGGTAATGGCACCTTTCGTACTGCCAACACCTTCGCTCTCGGTTCTCAGGTGTTCATAGGCTGCCTCAAGCGCCCGCTGGAGATAGTCAATACCCAACCGTTCGACATCGGGCTTGATGTATGCGACGTGCTGATTCACTGTCGCAACAAACCTGAGTGGTGCGGCCATACCGCGCGTCTTGCCCTGGCCGGTGATGCCGACCAAAACGGCTGGTGGCTCAATGATCGGCAAGTGGCACTCCTTCAGTGCAAGTTGCGTTACGAATCTCTCAGCCTCTGAAACTTCAGCTTGATTCACAACCGAGCTGTTCAACCAGGGGAAGCCGACATCAGTCCAATAGTCCGAGTTGTCTCGGTTCGGAGTCGATCCGTTGCCAATGCGCGCAAGGAACTTGACGGGACATACTTCCCAATGCTCCGGCACCTCCCCCAGCCACTCCACGCCTGAGTCCTTTATCGGCGCGTCCGGGTTCAGCCCCTTGGTGACGGCATGGGAGATGACGGCCTGGCGCTTCTCCTGGAGCAACTCGATCAGCCGCTGTTGTTCGGCGATCAGGTCGTCGATCTTGGCGGTTTCGTGGTCGAGGAAGGTAGCGATCAGCGCCTGCTCAGAGAAGGCAGAAGGGAGGCCGACAGCGAAGTCCTTCACAAAGGCTTCCGGTACACGCTTCTGCCCACCAGCCCCATACATCGAGGACTCGCCTAGCCGGCGGAAGGTGTGAGAACGAAAGATGTAATCCAGCAGCCTGGGGTGAATAACTCCGTCGCGAGGGCGAGCAACTATTAGCTCTGTGGTTCCGAACCCAGCCCCACCAAGTAGGCCACTGATCAGAGCCCCCTTGCCATTCTCGAAGCAGGGGGTGATCTTAGCGACGACAACATCACCGTCCCGAAAGTACGTATATCCAGTTTCGACATCCTCAAGTTTCTTTGTGCGATCAAGGCAAAGCCTTCCGTCTTCACCGATCGCCTCCATTGGCAAGAAGGAAATGACTGAATCCTTGCTTGTACCATTCAGCTCTGACTTTGAAGGGTTTATATCAGAGGCAAAACGCAGTCTGGTGACATCCCAATGTTGCGGCACCTCCCCCAGCCACTCCACCCCGCTGTCCTTGTAAGCCGGATACCTGGGAAAACTCACGCCGTTAGTCCCCCGATCATCTCCAGAATCCGATCCGTCACCTGCTTCAGCTCAGCGTCGATCACCTCTAGGGGCCTGGTTGGGCTGAACACATAGAAATGCCGGTTGAAGGGGATCTCATACCCCACCTTGGTCTTGTCGTGGTCGATCCAGGCTTCAGGCACATGAGGCAGCACCTCTCGCTTGAAGTAGGTCTCCACTTCTTCTGAGAGGGGCACGTTCTCGGTATCGCGCAGGCTGGAGTCAGCCACTGGCTTGCCCTTTGCCTTGCCCTTCTGCCCCACAACCACCTTGCCCGCGTCATCCCGCAGGGGGCGCTCCACCGTGATGGTGCGATAGCCGAAGGTTTCGTTGGGGAAGATCTTGCTGATCGGCTTGCCTTCCTTCTTGGCTTCTTCGAACCGCCCAAACAGCTGGGTGATCTCCTCGATGTGGTCGGGGCTCAGTTCCTTGCGCTTACTTCCAAGGCTCTTGCGCATCTTCTGCGAGAAGCTGCTGGCGTCGATCAGCTGCACCTTGCCCTTGCGGGCCACCGGCTTGCGGTTGCTCAGGATCCAGATGTAGGTGCTGATCCCTGTGTTGTAGAACATGTCGGTGGGCAAGGCGACAATCGCCTCCACCAAGTCGTTCTCCAGCACATAGCGGCGGATCTCGCTTTCCCCGGATCCCGCCCCACCGGTGAACAAGGGCGAGCCGTTCAGGACGATCCCGAAGCGGCTGCCGCCATCCACCGCCGGGCGCATCTTCGAGATCAGGTGCAGCAGGAATAGAAGAGACCCATCGCTCACCCTGGGCAGGCCAGGCCCAAAGCGACCCTCGAAGCCCATCAACTGGGCTTCCTTGCGGATGTCCTTCTCGATTTTCTTCCAGTCCACCCCAAATGGTGGGTTGGAAAGCATGTAGTCGAACTTCTGCTCCTGAAGGCCGTCGTCGTTGAGGGTGTTGCCGAAGATGATGTTGCGGATGTCCTGGCCCTTGATCAGCATGTCGGCTTTGCAGATCGCGTAGGACTCCGCGTTCAGCTCCTGCCCGTACATCACCAGCCGGGCCTCGGGGTTGTGCTCCGCCAGATGCTCCTCACTGACGCTCAGCATCCCGCCGGTGCCCACCGCCGGGTCGTAGAGGGTCCGCACCACGCCGGGCTTGCTGAGGGCATCGTCGTCCTCGTTGAACAGCAGGTTCACCATCAGCCGGATCACCTCCCTGGGGGTGAAGTGCTCCCCGGCGGTCTCGTTGGATTCTTCGGCAAACTTGCGGATCAGCTCCTCAAACACCGTGCCCATCTGGGCGTTACTCACCACCTCTGGGTGCAGGTCGATCCCGGCGAAGCGTTCGGTGACCAGGTACAGCAGGCCAGCTTTCGCCAGCTTGTCGATCTGGGTGTGGAACTCGAAGCTCTCGAAGATGTCCAGCACCGCCGGGGAGAAGGCCTGCATGTAAGCCCGCAGGTTCTCGCCGATGTGGTCCTGGTCCCCCATAAGCCGCTTCATATCAAGCGGAGAGGTGTTGTAAAAGAGGAGCCCGGCCTTCTTGAGCAGGAATGGCTCGGGGTTCAGGCCAGCTTCTTCGCGCAGCTTCTTCTCGGCCAGCACCTCAGCTTTTGTGGCCTCCAGAGCGCAGTCCAGCCGTCGCAGCACTGTGAATGGCAGGATTACCTTCCCGAAGTCGCTGCGCTTGTAGTCGCCCCTCAGGAGGTCGGCGACCGACCAGATGAAGGAGGAAAGGTTGGTCGTGGTTCGCCCGTTTTCAGACTTTGTGGACTGCGCAGCCTGCATGAAATCCTGACGGGGCCTGGGATCGTGTCCCCGGTGACCCCGGAAAGGTAGCCGATCCTTCCACGCATTCAGCGATCCGCTTGGTGGCCGTCACCACCAAGCCCCCACACCACCCCCGCCACCCTCGGGTAGCAGCAGGCTTGAGCCGGCTCATTAGGCCCGCCAGTGACCACGGGGACGTGCTGGCCGGTGAGGGTGTCGATGCGTTCGAGGGGCCAGCCGTCGGGGTCTAGGTGCCACAGGAAGCGATTCATGGTGGTGGAGCAACTGATTGAAGGGTTCCCGGTAGCGGTCAGAGGCGGCGAAAATGCCGAGACCTTTTGCCTGCGCGATGCGTCTCCCTGCCCTGATTGCCTCAGCGGTCTTCGGCCTGGCTCTGGCTCCCCTGCCGTCGATGGCGGCCACGGTGATCTCGGTCGGTGATGGCGACACCCTGCGGGTCGATGACGGCGGGAAGAAGGTCACGATCCGGGTGGCCTGCATCGACGCCCCGGAGATGGCGCAGGCCCCTTACGGGCAACAGGCCAGACAGGTGCTCCAGGAGTTGCTGCCGGTCGGCTCCACCGTCACGCTGAAAGCCCAGACCAAAGACCGCTACGGCCGGACTGTTGCGGAGGTGTTCGCACAGAACGGGGCCAATGCCGGCCTCACCCTGGTGCAGCAGGGCCATGCCTTCGCCTATCGCCAGTACCTGAAGCAGTGCGATGAGTGGGCCTACCTGGATCGGGAGAGGCTGGCCCAGCGCTACCGCGTAGGGGTGTGGCGATTCGACGGCGGGATCCAGCGCCCTTGGGACTGGAGGGCCGCCAACAGAGGCGCCACGCGCCAGCCGCCGCAGCGCCCGGTAACGCTGACGATCATCAACGACAGGGCAGCTCCCGTCTCCAGTCCAGGCCGGAGGTGGTACTGCGCAAATGTTGGGTCTTGGGAGAGGGCGCAGCAGCTCCTGCGGGAGGGGCACACCTACCTCGATGGCGACAGTGACGGCGAGGCCTGCGAGCGGTTGAGGTAATGCTCTAGGTGTGTAGTGCCACCAGCATTTCCTGGCGGGCCTCGCGGATGCTCTCCAGCAGCAGGGCCTCCAGGTCATCTCCCTGGCGCCACTGGCCGCTGACCGGGCTGCGGTAGCGGCTGTCGCCGCGGTGGTTGAAGGCCACCCGGATGCCCGGCGGCAGGGGCAGGGCCCGGTGGTCGCCGCCGCTCAGGGCGGCCGGTGCCGGGCCGCAGCCCCCGAGCAGGCCGGCCATGGCCAGGGCGAGCAGGGGCCGCTGGGCCGGCCGGAGGCGGGAAGGAAGCGCGAGAGGGGCCACGGGCTGGAGGGGGCGGCGGGTTCCGCTCCTTCAGCCTTCCCGGCGGGGGACAGGGCTCTGACGGTTCGCCAGGGGCGCGCCCCTGGCGCAGCGGGGCCTCAGTGGTGGCCGGGCATCTCCGAGGTGCGCAGCATGACGGCGAACCAGAGGCTGCCGATCACCACCGCGGCGATCACCCCGGCCGAGATGCTGACCCGCAGCATCAGAATCGGCACCACCAGCGGGAACAGGATCGAGCCGGCCAGGGGGGTGAAGGCCACGACCGCCTTGAGCAGGCCGCGGTTGGAGCCGGTGGCGGTGTTCTCCATCAGAACCACTCGGCGACGGCCTGGCTGGCGGGGTTGCTGTTGTCTTCCGGCGTGGAGCGCCGGAACTCCATGGTGATGCTTCGCTTCTGCTCCCCATCGGCCGCCAGGGCCTCGATCGGGTAGAGCTGCTGGCCGTCGCGGAAGGGCACCTGCACCCGGAAGGTGCCGTCGGCCGAGAGGGGCACCTCCTCACCGCCGATGCTGAGGCGGGCGGCCGGATCGGTGGCGCCGTAGACGATCAGTTCGGCATCGGCCACCAGCCAGAAGGAGCGCTGGCGGGGGGCCATCCCACCGATGCCTGAGGCGCTGCGGCCGGAGGCCCAGGGGCCGGCGCCGGAGGCGGAGAATTCCCCACCGCCCTCGAGGCCGGCGGCGGAATCGATCTCGTGGAAGGCCTCGGATCCGCGGCCCAGGCGGCGCCACTGGCTGGTCGCGCTCTGGTAGAGCCGCTCGTGCAGGCCGGAATCCACCGCTTCGGCGGGGGCGGGCAGGCTGGCGGTGGTGGAGGGGAAGGCGTCGAGGGAGAAGGGGACGAACTGGTCGAGGATCTGCTCGGAGGGATGCAGGGAGGGCACCCGGGCGACCGAGGAGAAGGCCAGGGAGATCCAGCCGCCGCCACCGCCCTTGCGGTAGCCGAGCTCGACCCGATAGTCGCGGTCGGAGAGGGGGACGGGTAGGTACCACTCGGTGGCATGGCTGTCGACCACCACCTCCTGAAGGGTGTGGGGGTGGGCGGAACCGCCGGCCAGGCCGGTGACATCGGCGACGCGCAGGCAGAGCTGGGAGGCGCCGGCATGGAGGGCGTCACTGCGGTCGTCCTCGGAGATGTCCCAGAAGACGTAGGCCCACTGGGGATCGCGGGGCAGGAAGACGACGCGGGTCTCGGCGGCCGGCCGCGGCGCCGGGGCCATCTCGGCCTCGATGCGCTCCAGGCTGCGCCCCTCACCCTCCTCCACCTGGCGGGTGCTGATGGCCTCCACCAGCTCCTCCTTCGACTTGCGGCTGTAGAGCGACACGCCGAGGTCGCTGGCGATCTGCCGCAGCTGGCGCAGCGTCATCATCGCCAGGGAGGTCAGCGTCTTCTGGCTCACAACATCAGAATTCGTTTGGGATCAGTCTGGAGGACCTTTCCGGCTTTGGGCGGCAGGGGCCGGCCGGGGTCAGCATCCACTGACGGCCTGGGGCGCGCCCGACCCCCCTCTCCCCGGACGGGGACACGAAAAAGGCCCTGCAGCAATGACGCTGCAGGGCCAGGGTGAACTCAGGGGCCTGTGGGTGACCGGCCGACGACGGCCGAACTCAGCGGCCGATGCTGCGGTAGGGAACCTTGGAGAGGTAATCCATGCCGGTGTTGCCGGCGGCGGCGCTGCCGACTCCGCGCAGGGCGGGCAGGGTGCGGACCCAGGGCAGGTAGTCCTGCGGGAAGCCGCCGCGGCGCTGCTGGGCGCGCTCGGGGAAGCTGCGGGACTTGCCGGTGTAGACGATCTGGGGGAAGCCCAGGATGCCCCGGTAGTAGGACTCGTAGCGGGGGGAGGTGATGTTGAAGGGGGTTTCGCCCACTTCGCGGGAGCCCACCACCCGATTGCGGTGGTAGGGGACGGTGTCGTAACCGAAGGCGTCCAGGTACTCCTGGGAATCAAGGATGGCGTCCACCGCGCCCTTGACCCCTTTGGTCATGATCACGGCCGACCAGGCGATCTCCTCGGCTTTGCCGTGGACCGGGCGACCCAGCAGCTTCTCGACCAGGTGGCGGGCCACCCGGTAGTTGCTGTTGAGGTTGTAGAAGCTGCGGTTGAAGGTGTCCGACAGGCAGAGCGCGCGGATGAACTCCCGCACGTTGATCTGGCCGTCCCGCAGCTGGGACTCCAGGGTGCGGTCGCGGTCGACCTTGAAGGCATGGAAGAAGATCTGGCGGTAGGCCGCTTCGATCACGAAATTCTGATCTTCCCGGTCCATGGCCTTGTCCATGGACACGGCCTTGGGGTCCTCGTCGGAACCCACCCGGAACGGCGCGACGCGCGAGTTCTGGGAAGTGGGGGCGTACTTGAGGAGTGGAAGAGCCACGCGTGGTCCGGCATCCGTCGTTGGGGATCGTAGAAGTAGGGCCCCGGCGGCCCCGGGCCCGGGAGGGCAGGGCTCACAGTCCGTAACGTTGGCGACACAACACCAACGCGCGCCCCGTCACCAGCCCAGGGCTGACAGGCAGGCGGTTTCGGGGCTCGCCGGGGTGCCCGTTGCGTCGGCGCTGGCGCCGGCCGCGGAGTCCGCCCCGTCGGGGATGCGGGTCTCGACGCAGAAGGAGGCGGTGTTGGAGAGCCCCTCGACGGTGCTGGTGCGCAGGCGCACGTCCGGCCCGGCGAAGCTGAAGCGCTCCAGGCTGTTCATCGTCTCGTAGCTGGTGGTGAGCAGCAGGCCGTCCCGGTCGTCCATGGCGAAGTGGCCGGCCACCGGCGCCGTTTCGGCGTAGCCGCGGTCGCGCAGCAGCAGGCCGCTGCGGCCCCGTTCATCGGTGGGGATCAGGCCGAAGACGCTCTCGCCCTCGTGGGCCTCGCCGGCCTTGTCCCAGGCCATCGAGCCGCTCCAGCGCACCCGGCAGCCCCCCACCAGGCCGGCGGGATCCTGGCCGTGCAGGACGGCGATCGCCTCCAGGCGCGGATCGGCCGCCTCCAGCTCCACCACTTCAATGAAGGAGCCGCCCGCTTCGGCGCGGCGGTGCAGGAGGTGGTGGCTGCTGCGCTGGGAGCGCCAGCGGCCGCAGCTGAGCCGGAAGAAGCTGATGGCGTCGGCGATGGATCCGCTCACGGGGGCCTCGGGCGATGGGCGCGATCAGGCGATGATCGCAACTCCCCCACCCTCCCGCGGCCCCTTGCCCGCCGCCCCCGTCGCCGCCGCCCTGGCGGCCGCTTTCTGCTGGGCCTTCTCCAGCCTGCTGTGGCGCCGGCTGCCCACCTCCCTCTCGGCCGCCCGGCTGAACCTGCTCAAGAACCTGCTGGCGGTGGCCCTGCTGCTGCCGCTGGCCCTCGTGCTGCCGTGGCAGATGGCGCCGCGCTCACTGGTGCTGCTGGCCCTCAGCGGCGTGCTGGGGATCGCCCTGGGGGACACGCTGTTCTTTGCGGCCCTGCGGCGGCTCGGCACCCGGCGCACCCTCACCATCGATGCCGGCGGTCCGGCGGTGACGAGCCTGGCGGGGGTGGCGCTGCTGGGGGAAGTGCCCCGGCCGGCCCAGTGGCTGGGGATCGCTCTGATCACCCTGGCGGTGCTGCTGGTGGTGCACCAGGGCGCCCCTCGGCAGGACGGGCCCAAGGGTGCCCTGCCCGCGGGCGGTGATGGGGCGGGCGGCGATCTGGCGAGCAATGACGGGCTCGGTGTGGCCCTGGCGCTCGGGGCCCTGGCCTGCGGCAGCGGCGGGGCGCTGCTGGCGCGGGCGGGGCTGCTGGCCGGGGGGCCGGAGCCGCTGCAGGCCGCCACCCTGCGGCTGGCGGCGGCGGCGCTGGTGATGCTGCCGTTGCTGGCGGGGCTGCCGCGGGCCGTGCAGGGGCCCCGGCCCGCAGGGCGCCGCTGGCCCCTGGCGCTCGCCGCCACCCTGCTGGGCACCAGCGCCGGCATCGCCCTGCAGCAGACCGCCCTGGCGGGGCTGCCGGGGGGCCTCGCCGTGGCCCTGCTGTCGACGGCGCCGGTGATGGCCCTGCCCCTGGCGGCCCTGGAGGGGGACCGGCCCGGCTGGCGTGGGGTGCTGGCGGCCGCCGCCGCCCTGGCCGGGGTCAGCCTGGTGGCGGGTCTGGTGGGGCTGCCGGGGGCCTGAGGCGCCGGTCGGCCTCGCCGGTGGCCCAGTGGATCAGGTCGGCCAGGTCGAGGGCGAGGGGGTCCCGGCCGGCGGCGGTGGCGATGGCTCCCAGCTGGGCGGCCACGTGGCCCATCTGGGTGAGGAAGGCCTGCTCGAAGCCGGCATCGGCGGCGATCAGCGGCTGGGAAGCGGCCCAGGCCGTCACCGCCTCCTCGGTCGGCAGCGCACCGGCCCGCTGCCCGGCGATGGCCTGCAGGGTGCGCAGGCCATGGGCCAGGAGCCGCAGGTGGTGGCGCTCCAGGGTGGGCAGCAGGGTGGCCTCCAGCTCCTGCAGCTCGTCAGGGCTGAGCACGGCTCAGGGGGCCGGGGTGGGGCCGACGGCCACGGGGCTTGCGGTGACGGGGGCGATGCGGAAGCCGCAGCTGTGGCCCCCCTCCAGCCGCCAGTGGACGCGCTCCACGGCGCAGTCGGGGAAGGTGTGGCGGATCAGGCGCAGCTCCTGGTCGCAGACCACCGGGTACTGCTCGGCGATGCGCATCACCGAGCAGTGGAATTCGCTGATCACCCAGGCGGGACCATCGGCGTTATTGGCGGCGGGGTCGTCATCGGGGTGGCATTCGGCCACGTAGCCCTCCTTGCGGCGCAGCTCCACCAGGCGCTCGATCCGCCGGCCCAGGGGGCCGCTGCCGATCTGGCGGCGGTACTCGGCGGCCTTCTCCTCGGCCTGCTGGCGCAGCACCAGCTCCAGGGTGTCCGCCGGCAGGCTTTCGGTGAGGGTGTGGAGCAGGCCGAGGGCGAAGGTCTCGCTGCCGTCGGGGAAGTGGCCCTGGCCCTGGGCGGTGAGGTGCCAGACGTTGCTGGGGCGGCCGGGCCCTTCGTGGGGGGCGCTGGCCTCGACCAGGCCGTCGTCCTCGAGGCTGCGGAGGTGGCGGCGCATCACCTGGACCGACACCCCGAGGGCGGCCGCCAGCTGGCCGGCCGTCGCCTCACCTTCCCGCAGCAGCATCGAGAGGGCTGCCTCCCGGGTGGGATGGCTTCCCTCGGCGGGAGCGGCCGGAAGGCCGCGGGACTGGGCGGGGGCGCTCATGACGGGGGTGTGACCAAAACACCATGCCACGCACATCGGGGGAATGGGGGCTGGCCCGTGGTGGCCGCCGGGGCGTCACAATGACCTTTCCACGCCGTCAACGGACCACGCCTGTGCCTTAGGCTCCCGCAGTAACGAAACCAAAGTGTTTCGTTATTCGATCCACCGGTGCGCGCAACCCGACGCTCTGCCCATGACCGACGCCTCCACCACGACGACCCCTGCAGCCGGTGCCGAAAGCCTGGAGGTGATCCGCCGTTTCGCGGAAACCTACGCCCAGCGCACCGGCACCTACTTCTGCAGCGATCCGGGGGTCACCGCCGTGGTGCTCGAGGGTCTGGCCCGGCACAAGGACGAGCTGGGTGGCGCCCTCTGCCCCTGCCGCCACTACGAAGACAAGGAGGCCGAGGTGGCCCAGGCGTTCTGGAACTGCCCCTGCGTGCCGATGCGGGAGCGCAAGGAGTGCCACTGCATGCTTTTCCTCACCGAAGACAACCCCTTCCGGGGCGAGCAGCAGACCATCAGTCTCGAAGACGTCCAGTCCCTCACCGCCGGCTGAACCGGCCCCTTATCCCCATGGCGAGCAGCGCAACCGTCGGCGATCTGGTGAGCCAGCCGTACAAGTACGGCTTCGTCACCGACATCGAAACCGAGAAGATCGCCAAGGGGCTCAGTGAAGACGTGGTGCGGCTGATCTCCGCCAAGAAGAACGAGCCGGCATTCCTGCTCGACTTCCGCCTGCGCTCGTACCGCCAGTGGCTGCAGATGGAGGAGCCCGACTGGGCCACCCTGGGCCATCCGCCGATCGACTACCAGGAGATCATCTATTACGCGGCGCCCAAGCAGCAGGAGAAGAAGGCCAGCCTTGATGAGGTGGACCCGAAGCTGCTGGAAACCTTCGACAAGCTCGGCATCCCCCTGAGCGAGCAGAAGCGCCTCTCCAACGTGGCGGTGGATGCGGTGTTCGACAGCGTCTCGATCGCCACCACCTACCGGGAGAAGCTGGCCGAGCACGGCGTGATCTTCTGCTCGATCAGCGAGGCGGTGAAGGACCACGCCGACCTGATCGAGAAGTACCTTGGCACGGTGGTGCCCGGCAACGACAACTACTTCGCCGCCCTCAATTCGGCGGTGTTCAGCGACGGCTCCTTCGTGTTCATCCCAAAGGGCGTGGAATGCCCGATGGAGCTCTCCACCTACTTCCGCATCAACTCCGGCGACACCGGCCAGTTTGAGCGCACCCTGATCGTGGCCGAGGAGGGGGCTTCGGTGAGCTACCTGGAGGGCTGCACGGCGCCGATGTTCGACACCAACCAGCTGCATGCGGCGGTGGTGGAACTGGTGGCCCTCGATGACGCCTCGATCAAGTACTCCACCGTCCAGAACTGGTACGCGGGGGATGAGAACGGCAAAGGCGGCATCTACAACTTCGTCACCAAGCGCGGCCAGTGCCGGGGCGATCGCAGCCACATCAGCTGGACCCAGGTGGAAACCGGCTCGGCGATCACCTGGAAGTACCCCAGCTGCGTGCTGCAGGGGGCCGATTCGGTGGGCGAGTTCTACTCGGTGGCCCTCACCAACAACCGCCAGCAGGCCGACACCGGCACCAAGATGATCCACGTGGGTCCCCGCACCCGCTCCACGATCGTGAGCAAGGGGATCAGCGCCGGCCACTCCTCCAACAGCTACCGGGGGCTGGTGCAGCTGGGCCCCAAGGCCGTGGGCGCCCGCAACTACAGCCAGTGCGATTCGATGCTGATCGGCGACCAGGCCGCAGCCAACACCTATCCCTACATCCGCTCCCAGCAGCCGGATGCCCGCATCGAGCACGAGGCCAGCACCTGCCGCATCTCAGCCGACCAGCTCTTCTATCTGCAGAGCCGGGGCATCGCCTTCGAGGAGGCGGTGTCGATGATGGTGAGCGGCTTCTGCCGCGACGTGTTCAACCAGCTGCCGATGGAGTTCGCCGCCGAGGCCGACAAGCTCCTGGCCCTCAAGCTCGAGGGTTCGGTCGGCTGATCCCGGCCCACGGCCATCCCGGCCGCCCCAACGCTTCTTCCCCCGTCCCTTCCCTGCCCTTTTCTCCCCCGCCGTGATCCGCCCCGACGCTCCCGTACTGCTCGAGATCCGTGATCTCACGGCCCGCGTGGAGGACCAGCCGATCCTCAAGGGGGTGTCCCTGACGATCCGCGCCGGTGAGATCCACGCGGTGATGGGCCGCAACGGCAGCGGCAAGAGCACGCTGTCCAAGGTGCTGGCGGGCCACCCGGCCTACACCGTCACCGGCGGCACGGTGCTCTACAAGGGCGAAGACCTGCTGAGCCTGGAGCCCGAACTGCGGGCCCGCGCCGGCCTGTTCCTCGGCTTCCAGTACCCGGTGGAGATCCCCGGGGTGAGCAACCTGGAGTTCCTGCGGGTGGCCACCAACGCCCGCCGCGCCGGCAAGGGGGAGGAGGAGCTCGACACCTTCGCCTTCGAGGACCTGGTGCGCGAACGGCTGCAGGTGGTGCAGATGGATCCGGCCTTCCTGGAGCGCAGCGTCAACGAGGGCTTCTCCGGCGGCGAGAAGAAGCGCAACGAGATCCTGCAGATGGCCCTGCTCGACCCCCTGGTGGCGGTGCTCGACGAGACCGATTCCGGCCTCGACATCGATGCCCTGCGCATCGTGGCCGGCGGCGTGAACCACCTGGCCGGCCCCGACAACGCCACCCTGCTGATCACCCACTACCAGCGGCTGCTGGATGTGATCACCCCTGATTACGTGCACGTGATGGCGGCGGGCCGGATCCTGCGCACCGGCGGCAAGGAGCTGGCCCTGGAGCTGGAGGAACGCGGCTACGACTGGGTCGACGCCGAACTGGCGGCCCTGGAGCGCACACCGGCGGAGGTGGGCTGAGATGGTGGCCGCTTCGCTCTCCACCCCCACCGCCGCAGCCGGCGCCGCCCCGAGCGGCTGGGTCACCGCCCTGCTGGCGAACGCCACCGGTGTCGCCTCCCCTGGCGCCGATGCCCTGGCGGCCAGCCGTGAGCGGGCGGCCCAGGCCCTGGCGCAGACGCCGCTGCCCTCACGCCGCGTGGAGGCCTGGCGCTTCACCGACCTGGCGCCCCTCACCGCCCTGAGCCCCACCCTGCTGAGCCCCGCCCCGGCGGCGCAGCCCGAGGTGGCCGCCGGCAGCCTGCGGCTGAGCCTGGATGGCCACAGCGATCCCCTGGCCGGGATCATCCTGCCGGCGGGCCTGGAGCCCATCAGCGGCGACGAACTGAACGCGACCCTGGGCCAGGTGCTGGCCGCCACCGGCAGCACCGAGCTGTGGCCGGTCCTGCTTAACGGCGCCACGGCCCGCAACGTGCTGGCCCTGCGGGTGCGCGGCCCGGTTGCCACCACCCTGGAACTGGTGAGTGACGCCGGCGCCGGCGAGGGGATCCTGTCCCTGCGGCTGCTGCTGGTGCTTGAACCTGAGGCTTCTCTGGAGGTGCTGCAAGTGCACCGCAGCGGCGGCGCTAACCTCACCAGCTTCGTGCTGGAGGCCCGCCTGGGCGAGGGCGCCGAGCTGCGCCACGGCCTGCTGGCGCCTGGCGCCGAAACGGGCTGCCTGCTGGCCACCGTCGCGGTGGAGCAGGCCACAGGCAGCCGCTACAGCGGCGTGAGCGCCCACGGCGGCTGGGCCCTGGGACGGCTGGAGCCGCGGCTGGTGCAGCGCGAGGGGGCGGCCCACAGCGCCCTCAAGGCGCTGCAGCTGGCGGATGGCCGCCAGATCAGCGACACCCACAGCCAGATGGTGTTCGAAGGTCCGGACGGGCGGCTGGAGCAGCTGCACAAGGCGGTGGCCGACGGCCAGGGCCGCAGCGTGTTCAACGGGGCCGTGCAGGTGCCCCGTGCAGCCCAGCGCACCGATGCGGCCCAGCTGAGCCGCAACCTGCTGCTCTCCGACCGGGCCCGGATCGATACCAAGCCCGAGCTGGAGATCGTCGCCGACGACGTGCGCTGCGCCCACGGCGCCACCGTGAGCCGGCTGGAGCAGGACGAACTCTTCTACCTGCAGAGCCGCGGCATCGCCGCCGACCAGGCGGCCCGGCTGCTGTTGCGCGGCTTCTGCGAGGAGGTGCTGCAGGAACTCCCGGAGGCCGCCCGGCCGTGGCAGCCTCTGGCCAGCTTGCTGGGGGAGCAGGGACGATGACACCGACCTCCACCAACTCGCCGATGGTCGCGGCGGCGCCGCTGGCGGGTACGCCGGTGGTGGCCGACCTGGCGGTGCAGACGCGCCCCGATTTCCCCCTGCTGGCCCAGACGGCCTGCCTGGGGCAGCCGCTGATCTACCTGGATTACGCCGCCACCAGCCAGAAGCCGCGCCAGGTGCTGGAGGCGCTGCAGCAGTACTACAGCCTCGACAACGCCAATGTGCACCGGGGCGCCCACCAGCTGAGCGCCCGCGCCACCGACCATTTCGAGGCGGCCCGGGGCAAGGTGGCCAGCTTCATCGGTGCCGCCAGCGCCCGGGAGATCGTGTTCACCCGCAACGCCAGCGAGGCGATCAACCTGGTGGCCCGCACCTGGGGTGACGCCAACCTGCGGGAGGGCGATGAGGTGCTGCTGTCGGTGATGGAGCACCACAGCAACCTGGTGCCCTGGCAGCTGCTGGCGGCCCGCACGGGCTGCGTGCTGCGCCATGCGGGCGTCACCGAGAGCGGCGAGCTGGATCTGGAGGACCTCAAGGCCAAGATCAGCGAGCGCACCAAGCTGGTGAGCCTGGTGCACGTGAGCAACACCCTGGGCTGCCTCAACCCCATCGAGGCGGTGGCCGCCCTAGCCCACGGGGCCGGCGCCCTGCTGCTGGTGGATGCCTGCCAGAGCCTGCCCCACAAGCCGGTGGACGTGGCGGCCCTGGGGGCCGATTTCCTGGTGGGTTCGTCCCACAAGCTGTGCGGGCCGACGGGCATGGGCTTCCTCTGGGCCCACGAGGCGCTGCTGGAGGCGATGCCGCCGTTCCTGGGCGGCGGCGAGATGATCCACGACGTGTACCTGGACCACAGCACCTGGGCCGATCTGCCCCACAAGTTCGAAGCCGGCACCCCGGCCATCGGTGAGGCGATCGGCATGGGCGCCGCCCTGGATTACCTGCAGAACCTGGGCATGGAGCGCATCCACGCCTGGGAGCAGCAGCTCACCCGGCGCCTGTTCGACCGGCTGCAGGCCATCGACGGGGTGCGGATCCTGGGGCCCACGCCGGACCAACAACCCGACCGGGCCGCGTTGGCGGCGTTCAGCGTGGACGGGCTGCACGCCAACGACATCGCCGCCCTGCTGGATTCCGCCGGCATCTGCATCCGCAGCGGCCACCACTGCACCCAGCCCCTGCACCGCCACTACGGCCTGTCCAGTTCCGCCCGCGCCAGCCTGGGCTTCACCACCACTCCCGAAGAGATCGACCGCTTCGCTGAGGAGCTTGAGGGAACGATTGGCTTCCTGAGGGAGCACAGCTGAAGGGGGGCAAGCAAGGAAGGTCGCTTGGCTTTGCCGTGGTTCTTGGTTGAGAATCGGCCAAGGCTCTGGAATGGGATCTGTATCGGCCGGAACATGTGGATATCGGACCCGTGAACCACGGTTATCGTTGGTGGGCCCGAGGCAGGTAAGTCCTGCACTGCAATGGTTTTGGCGGAAGTCGGTTCGAAGCCTCGGCGTGGTTCACGGAAGGGTGTGGCCGGAATTGGGTGGTTATCGGAAACCGTCTAATTGGCGTTAGCTGCACAGGAAGGCCGAGGTCGGTATCGTTGATGTGAAGGTGGCGCTTTCGGATGCCGACAATCCTCAGAAGCGGTCCTTATAGGGTCTACTTCTACAGTCACGAGCCAAACGAGCCTCCCCATGTTCATGTCGACAGAGATAAGGCGTCTTGCAAGGTCTGGCTTGTTCCTGTTGCACTGTCCTCGAGCCTTTGTTTCAGCGCCAGAGATCTGCGTGAAATTGAACGGCTGGTCAGCTTGAACAGAGCTATCCTTCTGAAAGCATGGGAGGAGTTTCATGGCTAACCCTGGTGAGCAGGTCACTGACGTTGCGTTGACAGAAGACAGGCTGATCGTCGACCTGGCTGATGGTCGTTCTATCTCGGTGCCATTGGCCTGGTTCCCAAGGCTTTTGCATGCAACATCTCAGGAGCGTGACAACTGGGAGATTGCTGGGGCTGGCTACGGAATTCACTGGCCAGCTGTCGATGAGGATTTAAGTGTGGAAGGCCTACTTCGTGGTGCGCCAGCCCCCCAGGCAAAGGCACTGGTCAGCTAACACCGCCATTCACCTGAGCCGCCTCCAAGTGAGCCCTGCAAACCCCACTGTCTCCTTGCGGCCAGGTGATGGCGAGCGTTAGAAGTACAGGAAAGCCTGATCCCCGCCGGACATCTAGACTGGCAAAACTCCCTGCTCTCTATGGCAAAGAAAGCTCAGGCTGAGTTCATTCGGTGGTTCGGCCCCCTACTGGATGCCCTTCGGGATCTTGGCGATTCGGGGCGCCCGAGAGAGGTGTCTGCACGCATCTCAAAGAACTTAAGTCTTTCAGATGAGCTTCTAGACCAGACGCTTAAGTCAGGTGGAAGCAAGTTCCATAATCAGGTTGCCTGGGCAAGGCAGTATTTAGTTTGGGAGGGCCTTCTGGATTCATCGAAGCATGGAACTTGGACCCTTACAGAGAAGGGGCGAGACGCACATCTTGGCGGCAAGGAAGCACGAGAAATATTTCTGAAATGGGTTGCCATTCACGCCGAGAATCGAAAGCAAAAACGAGATGCGCAAGAAGCTGAAGAGGAAGTGCTACCGTCCGAGGCCAGTGTAGAAGATCAAGAAGAAAACGAAAAGCTTGATCTTTTGAGTACTCTGCGGTCCATCAGCCCTACGGGATTCGAGAAGGTGTGTAGAGAGCTTCTAAGAGAGTCAGGCTTTGAGAATGTTGAAGTGACGGGAGGCTCTGCTGATGGTGGAATTGATGGCTATGGAACACTTGAGATTAACCCATTTGTAAGCTTCAGAGTTCTCTTTCAATGCAAGCGCTACGCAAAAGGTAATCTGGTCTCACGCGCTCAGGTTGGTGATTTCCGCAACACAATGATTGGGCGAGCTGAAAAGGGAATTATCATCACCACATCAGGATTTAGCAATGCGGCTATCCAGGAAGCGAGCAGGGAGGGCGCGCCTCAAGTCGAGTTGGTCGACGGCGACAAATTGGTTGAAATGTTCCAGAGGGTTGAGCTGGGCGTATTCAAGAGGACTGTCTACGATGTAGACCCTGCGTACTTTGAGAAGTTTAAGGACTGACTTCTAACATCGCCATTCACCTGAGCCGCCGCCACATGAACCCTGCACGCCCCAATCTCTCCTTGCGGCCAGGTGATGGCGAGCGTTAGGCAAGCCAAAGCATGCAACTGATGCTTCCAAATCCTCTAGATCCTGGCGTTGCAGGCCTATACGGTGCCCTTATTGGCGCTGGGTCGGCCGTAACAGTTCAGATAATTGCCGCGATCGTCACGGCAAGGCATGAGACACGCTCTTTTCGACGAACTCTACGCAAGGAGTCGTTGGCAAGTGTTGCAGATGCCTACGAGCATGCGTTGAATGTCGTGATGAATATGCAGCGCGGAGGACACCCTGAAAAGACAACACGTGGGAATGTGTTTGCCCAGATCTCACTTCGCGGTAGTCCACGCGTAAAGGAGCTGGTTTGTCACTTTCTTGATCTGCCTGATGCTGAGAAGTCTGCATTCGATATTGAACTGCTCATTAAAGAAATGCAGTGGCATCTTGCACAGCTTGAGAGAGAAGCTCGGTGATGCCTGGGTTGCCTAGCATCCAGATGCAGAAGACGGGCGCAGAGAGTAGTGTTAATGGCTCTATGGCCCTGCCCGCTTCTGATCTGGGGCGTTAGCCGAATCTCTGGAAAAGGCGCCTGGCTGAGCGGAGGTACAGGATGCGTCCTAGCATGTGATGTTGCTACAGTGGCATCAATAGGGAGCTAAGCATGAAGTTCACTTTGGAGTGCGAACAAGAAGTAGACGGTCGTTGGATCGCCGAGGTGCCGGAGCTACCTGGAGTTCTTGCATACGGAAGTTCGTCTGCTGACGCAATGTCAAAGGCTGAAGTCCTAGCCCTGCGTGTTATCGCTGATCAACTTGAGAATGGTGAAGCCGAGCCAGTCAGCATCCAGTTTTCAATTCCACTCTCTGCATGAGTAGTTGGCCGTCAGCCAAAGCCAAGAAAGTATTGGCAGCCTTGCAGACCATTGGATGGAGAGTTAAGCGTCAGACAGGATCGCACAAGACGCTTGAACATGCAGACTATCCGGACTATGTCTTTGCGTTCCATGATGGCGAAGAGATTGGCCCTGGGATGTTGGCTCGAATCGCTAAGCACACTGGTCTCGAACCAGGTGATCTGTGATGCAGGCTGGAAATCGCCTAACAGCGCCATCCACCTGATCCGCCACCCATATGACAATGTGGCTTTGGTACAGGCTTTATCTCAACTCTTTTTGGCCAGGTGATCCCGAATGTTGGGCGTCTCATCTAGATGAGGTTGCATGAGTACCAATCTGTCCCAGCTACCATCCGACTTGCCCCGCCCGGTTGATGATGGTGCGGCAGCGCACCTTGAAGGGTCCGTTCTACCGAGTGTCGTGCTCCATGCCACGGACGGCGGTGCCGTCAACCTGGGCGAGTTGAAGGGCCGTTTTGTCATCTACGTCTATCCGATGACCGGGCGCCCCGATGTGCCCTTGCCGGATGGATGGAATGGCATCCCCGGTGCGCGAGGTTGCACCCCCCAGTCCTGTAGCTTTCGAGACCACTATGGCGAACTCAAGGAGCTTGAAACGGGAGTCTTCGGATTGAGTGCTCAGACAACCGAGTATCAGCGTGAGGCCCGGGAGCGTCTGCATCTCCCCTTCCTACTGTTGAGCGACAGTGCGCTCCTTCTGAAGGGTGCGCTGCGGCTGCCGACTTTCTCCGTCGCGGGCATGGAGCTGTTCAAGCGGCTCACGCTCATCGCCGAGGACGGCAAGATTCGGAAAGTGTTCTATCCGGTGTTTCCTCCTGATCGCAACGCCGATGACGTCATCTTGTGGCTCCAGTCTGACGCCCAACCCAGCGCTGCAGCGGGGTTGGCTGGGCCGTAGCTGAACGAGCGGCTAGGGTTGATTGCTGACATAACTCCGTGAAGCTCAACCTCTTTCGGAAGCTGTTGATCGCCTCCCTGGCCGGTATCAGCTTCTTCAGTGGCGTGCATGCCAAGCAGCCCCCAGCAGCTGATGTCCAACAGACAAGGCTTGGGGTTCTCCAACTGGAGAACGGCTACCCCACCAAGGCCACCGCTGCCAGGCTCTACGACGAGCTCGACTTCCAGCGCGCCACCCAGGCCTACCTCTGGGCCCTGCCGGC
>NZ_JACJTY010000012.1:0-76181 GCF_014698945.1 Synechococcus sp. FACHB-909
GGGGAGCTGATCGGCACCACCCGCGTCACCACCACCCGGCTGATCTCCCGCATCCGGGCCGCCGACCTGATGCAGGTCCCCAGCGGCGAGACCAGCCTGCGGCTGGCACCAGCCCTGGTGGATGGCGCTCCCCTGGCGGCATGAACCGCGATGGCCGCCCCGATCCACACCGGCGACAGTCTCATCGGCAGCCTCTGCCGCGACATGGCCGCCGTGCGCCAGAGCTGGCAGCGGCTGAAGGGGCAAGGGGCCGCCTGCCGCGACGAACGGCTCCGCCTGAGGCTTGGCCGTGAAACCCGCCGACTCGAGCAACGCCGCCTGGAACTGCAGCGCCAGGCCCATGCACTGACGCGTCTGCCCCTGCGCGATCCCCTCGGCGCCGCCTTTCTGCTGGAGATCACCAGCCGTCCCCTGGCCGCCTGATCCGCCGGGGGAAGGGGGCCGGTGCCCGAGGGTTCAGACCTGAGCAGCGACCGGAGCCTGGGCCGCAGCCAGTTCCCCATCGATCAGCAGCATGGAGGCAGCCTCCTGGCGCCCGAAGCGCACCCGACCGAGCAGGTGGGCCGCGCCGTTCTCGGCGGCGATCTGGCCCTGGATCATCGGGTCGAGGAAGACGGTGGTGCGCACGTCGCCGGCGCGCTCGGCCATGGAATAGAGGAGCTGCAGGGACGTGGTGACATCGGCCTCGAGGCGGAAGGCATCCGCGAGCACAGACTCGAAGTCGGTCCAGCGCTGACAGGGGGCGGGCAGCTCCCCGAGGTCCACCGTCTGACCGCGGGCGATCAGGTAATCGGCCAGCAGGCCGGCATGCTGCTGTTCGCCACGGGACTCGGCCATGAGGTGGGCGGCGAAGCCACGCAGTTCCCGCTCGGCGAACCAGAGGGCCATGGCCCAGTAGGCGGCGCTGGCCTTGCGCTCCAGACCCAGGTGGTCCTGCAGACCCTCCAGCAGCGCGGCATCCATGGGCTGGGCCATGGGCCTCCCGGCGGGCCCGGTGGCCACCGCGGTGCTGGGCAGGGAGGAGGTCGTGGAGGTCATCACAAGCAGCCTGGGGGGAAGGACCCATGGACCGTCCGCCCAATGTAAGGAGCCTGGCAACGAACCGGCCCATCAAGAACCGAGCCATTCCGCACGCGTCGCCGGCGGGGCTGCCCAGACTCAGGGGGCCCTGGAACGTCCCCATGGCCACCGTTGTCGACCACGCCCTGCGTCTGCGCAGCCTCTGGATCGCCTGGCTGCTGGCGATGCTGTTCCATGTGGAGCTGGGCCTGATGCCCCTGTTCCACGGGATCTCCCCGGAGATCCATGGCCATGTGGCGGCCTCCCGGCTGCCGCTGCTGTTCGGCGCCATGCTGGCGTACTTCCTGGTGCCCCTGGCTGCGGTCGTGCTGATCGCCTACGCCGCCAGTGATCCGGGCCAGCCGCGCCGCTGGCGCCACTGGCGCTCTGCCCATTTCTGGCTGAGCGTTGTCTATACCCTCACCAACCTGCCCCACCTGGCCGCCGACATCCTGGTGCCGGACGCCCGGGCCGACCAGATCGTGCTGATGCTGGCGATGGTGCTGATCGGCCTGCTGATCAACCGCGAGGCCTGGTTCTGGTGGCGTGGTCAGCGCGGCCCGCTGTCCCCCAGCAGGCAGGCCACGTGGGCGACACTGGCCGACGCCAGGCCCTTCAGGTCGTAGCCGCCCTCCAGGGCGGACACCAGACGGCCCTGGGCATGGTCGGCGGCAATGGTGAGCAGCAGCTGGGTCAGGGCCGTGAAATCCCCGTCCTGCAGCAAGAAATCCCCCAGGGGATCGCCGGCCCTGGAATCGAAACCGGCCGAGATCAGCACGAAGTCCGGGGCGAAGGCCTCCGCCAGCGGCAGGAGCTCCTCCCGCCAGGCGGCCACCAGCTCGGGCCCAGACGTTCCGGCCGGCAGTGGGCAGTTGCGGGTGGTGCCGGCCCCGGCCCCCTCCCCCCGCTCCTGGCGGGTGCCCGACCCCGGATAGAGCGGCGCCTGATGGCTGCTGAAGAACAGCACCGAGGGGTCGCTCCAGAAAATGTCCTGGGTGCCGTTGCCGTGGTGCACGTCCCAGTCGACGACCAGGATCTTCTCGAGACCATGGACCGCCTGCAGGTGGCGGGCGGCGACGGCCACGTTGTTGTAGATGCAGAAGCCCATGCCCCGCGCCGCACTGGCATGGTGCCCAGGGGGCCTGACAACCGCATAGGCCCGGCGCACCCGCTGCTCCATGACGGCCTCCACCGCCGCCAGCACCCCCCCCGCCGCCAGCCGCGCCGTGCGCTCCGAGTGGGGGCTGATGGCGGTGTCACCGGTGGAGAGCTGGTCACGGCCCGCCTGGATGTCCTCCTTGACCCGCTGCAGATACCCCGGGGCGTGGCAGCGCAGCAGCTCCGCGTCCGTGGCCGGGCGCGGTGGAAGGATCCGGCAGCGGGCCAGCAGACCAGCCCGCTCCAGGCCCTGGATCACGGCATCGACCCGGGCGGGGCACTCCGGATGCCAGGGGCCGGTGATGTGGTCGCGGTAGCTGGCGCTGCAGACGATGCCGACGTCCGGGGCCGGCGTCAGTGGGGCAGAAGGCAGACCGAGCTGGCGTTGCCCCTCACCCCCACCGCTCGGTTGGGAACCTGGGGCAGCCATTCCGGACGGGGCGACACCTCACTCTGCTGCATGGCCAGGGCGTCGGCGGGGAGCTGTTCGCTGAGGACGACACCCACCGAATCCCGCGCCCAGATCTCCACATCCGTGGCGGGCGGGCAATGGAAAGTGAGCACTTCGAAGGGAAAGACAACCCGTTCGAGGAAGAAATCCTCGGGCCCACAGCAGCGGATGATCCGCATCCGTTCCGAACAGTTGCGATAGCTACAAAGTAAGGCGTCCATGGTGCCCTCCGACCTGGCTGAGACCTGACCATGGCATCAACACACGGTCCCTACGGCATGTCGGTTGCCGATGCGACGAAGAATCGGCAATGAGTGTTTCTACCGCTTAAGGGCGACTCAACTGCGCCTGAGCCAATTCGGAGCTCCGCTGAACCAGTCGCCCAGATCGTCCCGGCCGGGATCGAATCCGCCGCTGTCACAAGGGTCGCCCAGATCCAGCGAGCCCGTGAAGCGATCGAGTTCCGATTCGGGCTCACCCCGTTGCTGGGTGCGCTGGGCCCGCCGCAACCAGCTCCAGACACTGGCATCGCGATCAGCGAACTTCTGAACATAGATGCGCTCATGGAGGCTGACCGGGCGGGAATCGGCAATCCTGCCGATGATCTCCTGGAGCCTCAGACGGGTGGTTGGTGTGAGCATCATTCCAGTCATCCATTGGCAGAGGATCTAACCGTTCTGAGGAATCGAACGGTGCCGAGGATCACAGAATCCAGCCACCTGTCAGGACTTGGTGAAATCGATCCTTCGACGCCCCTGCGCCGCTCTTCTGCCGCCGGCGCCAGAATCGAATCTTCCGATCACGCTGCCGAAGTCTCGGCCGCCCACCCTTGATCCCCTCTGCCGCGATGGGCGCCCCCCCATCCCCACCGCCCGATCCGGCCCCGCAGACCCTGGGGCTCGTCGCCCCGCAGACCCTGCGCCTCGTCTACGACGGGGGCTGTCCGTTCTGCCGTCACTTCGCCCTCAGCAGCGAACTGCGCGGCGGGATCCCCCATCTGCAGATCGTCGATGGGCGGGCCGACGCGGCCCTGCGCCATGACCTGCGGGAGCGGGGCCTGCCGCTGGCCCAGGGGGCGGTCCTGCTCCAGGGGGAGAGGGCCTGGCACGGGGCGGAGGCCGTGCGGCAGCTCTGCGCCCTGATGCGGCCCAGTGATCCCCTGCTGCAACTGCTGGTGCCGCTGTTCGACGGACCGTCCCGCAGCCGCCGCCTGTATCCCCTGCTGCTGGCAGCGCGGCGCCTGGCCCTGGCCCTGAAGCGCCTGCCGCTGGATCCCGACCACGCCTGAATGGCGAGGCCCGCCGACACCCTGGCTCAGGGCAGCGGCGGCAAGGGCGCCCGGCCCGCCACGGAGGGGCCGGTGCCGATCGTCTGTAGCAGCGGCGAGGGGTCCACAGCCACCAGCCGTCCCTGGCGCATCTGGCGCCACTCGAAGTGCAGATGGGCCGTGGTGGCCGAGCCACTGCTGCCCACCCGGCCGATGGGCTGCCCCGCCACCAGGCTCTCCCCGGGCAGAACCGCCACATCCAGCAGGTGGGCGTAAAGGCTCTGCCAGCCGAGGCCGTGGTCGATCACCACGAGCAGGCCGTAGCCACCCACCTCATCCACCAGCCGCACGGTGCCGGGCAGCACGGCGAACACCGGCGTGCCCTCCGGGGCGATCAGATCGAGGCCGGTGTGCATGCGCCAGGCGTTGCGCGCGTCGGCCAGCCGCCAGCCGAACGGGGCCTGCTCGCTGGGCTGCAGGCCGAGGGGATAGCCCAGGGCCCCGGCCTGGGGCACCGGGAACGCCCCCACCGGTGCCGGCTTGTAGCGGGACCGCAGTGGATCCGGCAGACGGTCGTTCTGCCCCAGGTCCCCCACCGGCACCTCCAGGGGAATCTCCAAGGGCCGGGGCGGCGGCTCCCCCATCGCCAGCAGGGGCAGGGGCGCCAGGGACAGGGGCAGGAGCCAGGGAAGGGCCAGCGCCGTCAGAAACCGTCGGAAGCGGGAGTCCATCCGCCTGCTGCAAGGGACCGTGAAGGCCTTGGTAACGCCCCTGGCCGCCCCTGCCAAGACGGGGATGTCGGGACGCGGATGCCCGTCGAGCCCGGCACGGTCAGGGAGCGCTGGCGGGCTCCGGGCTCTGGGGCAGCACCACCATGGCGCTGGCGATGGCGGTGTCCATCACGATCCGCAGCGCCAGGCAGGGATCGATCACCTCCCGGCCCATGGTGATCGCCTTCTGGGCCACCAGGCCGTACAGGATCGGCCACTCCACCACCTCGGGGCAGAACCGCCGGGCCAGCGGCAGCAGGGCCGGCCAGAGGCTCGGCAGCGACTGCAGGGATTCGGGTGACGGCTGGTGGGCGTCGGGCACCTGCGGCACGCCGAAGTCCCCCTGGCCGAGGTGCTCCATCCCGTGGCGCCACAGCGCCGTCGGGTCCGGCAGGGCCGTGCAGCCCGCCTGCTGGGCGGCACCGGCGGCCAGGCCCCAGGTGGAATAGGGATCGTTGAACAGGGCCTGGACCAGCCCCTCGCCCACCAGGCAGGAGCCCCCGTCCCCGGTGCCGACAACGTGCAGTCCCGAAAGCTCCGCCAGGCCGGCCGCCCTGGACCGGGCCCGCACACCGGCCTGACAGGCCTGACCCGCCAGGGCACCGCAGACCGCCAGCAGCGATTCGACGTGCACGCCCCGGTCGGACGCCATGGCCTTCAGGAGCCGGCGGCTGATCTCTTCGGCACCGATCCGGGCCCCCACCAGGGGGTCCTGGGCGCGGCGGGCGGCGATGGCCTCATCGAGGGGATCGGGGGAGGGAGCTGTCATGGCCGCAGGGGACGGATGTCAGGGAGGTCCAGCACCAGCGTTCCCGGCCCCGGTCGCGCGACGGGGCACACGGATCACCACCGTGCCGGCGAGCTTGTCGTGCCAGCCCTGGCGACGGGGATCCCAGGCGATCCAGAGGAAGCCGAGAAGCAGGGGCAGGGTCGAGAGGATGTAGCCCCCATAGCGCAGGCACCACTGACGCAGGCCGGGCTCGCCGCCGGTTCCGGCATCGACGATTCTCAGGCGCAGCATCAACTTGCCGGGCGTGCCCTGCTTCCAGCGCCAGAACAGGATCACCACCAGGGCCGACACCACCGTGCTGAGAACCAGCACCGCCGTCTCGTCCGGCACGATGAAAACCAGGAGCGGCAGGGGGGCGGTGATGATCAGCATCAGCACCGAATCGATCAGCGAGGCCGCCGTACGGACCCGGAATCCCGCGTAGGCGATGGCCGGGGCGGGGGAGGTTTCGCTGCGCTCCATCGGGCCATCTTCTCCTCCCGAGAGCGACATGGGGCGGAGCGGTGTTAGGACTGTGGAGATTCTGTCCTTGGCCAATGAGAGCCCTTACCTTCCTCTTCGCCCTGATGGTGGGTCTGGCCATGGCGTTTCTCGCTCCGGCGATGGCCGGCGGCCACGACCAGGCCCCCGCAGCGATGGTGGCTCCCGAGATGGCCGATGCGGCGGCCACGGATCTTCTGGCCTCTGATCTCCTCGCCGCCGATCTGCTCTCCAGCGACCTGCTCGCCGAACTGAGCATCGATCCGGCCCCCGGCCTCGACGTCGCGGCCTGAGTCGCGACCACCCTCTCAACCCAACCTCATCAACGCAACGGTCGGGCTGGCATCTGAACCCATGGCTCGCACCCTGCTTGACCCCCGTCTGACCCTGGTCTCCCTGCGGCCGGAGCAGCCCGACAGCGCTCCCTCGGACCGATCCGAGGAGCCGCTCGGCAAGGGCTTTGCAGCCTCACGCCCCCGCGGCCAGGGCAAGGCCTCCGGCACCAAGGGGCGCCGCAAGAAGGGCACGGGCCTCTCCGCCGCCGACCACGGCCCCCTGGGCCGAAGCCCCAGCCTGGAGGCCATCGAGGCCAGGGCCCGTCTCGGGCTGGCGCTGGCGGGCCGGCTGCGGGAAGCCGATGTGACCGTGGCCTGGAAGAGGGCCGCCGCCGAGCATCACCCCGACCGCGGCGGCCGCCACGCCACGATGCAGGCGGTCAATGGCGCCCGGGATGTGCTGCTCGGCAGGGGTCTCGGCTGAGGCCAGGCTTCCGAGCCCTGCTCCGCTTGCCCTGCAGCGCTAGACGAGCCCGGGCAGCAGCCACCAGCTGCTCTGGCGATAGGCCTCGAACGCGGGATAGCGCTCGGCCATGGAGGCTTCCTTGCGGATCATGCGAGGGAGGTACAGCGCCAGCACCGAGGCGGGCAGCAGCCAGGCCCACGGCGAACCGGCGATCACCGCGAAGCTGCTGTAGCGGAGCAGGTCGCCCAGGTAGTTGACATGGCGGACGCGGCGCCAGGCCCCATCCGCCACCAGGGTGGCCCCCAGGGCCTTGGCGGTACCTTTCTGCACATCGGCCGCCGTGTTCAGCAGCGATCCGAAGATGTAGAGGCTGAGCCCCAGGGCGATCGTCAGCGGGCCGATGGGCACCGGATTGGCCATGGCCAGCCAGCCGGGCACGGCGTAGAACACCCCGACGTAGAGCACCACCGCGACGGCCTGCGGCGGCTGAACCACCTCGGTGAAGAGCTGGGTGGTGCGCCAGGGGAACAGCACCTCCTCGAGCAGCCACCAGAGGCAGTAGCTGATGTGAAGGGCCAGGTAGATCGCGACCCGCCCGGAGTCCAGCCCCAGCACCAGGGCCGGCACCAGCAGCGCCACGATGGTGGTCACCTTGGCGATGTTGATCGCTTGCAGCTGGGTCATGGGCCGCTGGGTCATGGGGAAGCCGGGTCATCGGAACCCAGCGGGATCCCATGCTGGCAGGCCCCTCAGGGTGCTGGAGGGGCCGAGGCGGGGAAGCGCTCCAGGTAGGTGGCGACCGGAAGGGGGCGGGGCTGGTTGTAGCCCACCGGCAGCCAGAGGTCGCCGGCGGAGGAGGCGTAATGGATCTCCCAGTGGTACAGGCCCGTGAAGGCCTGGGGATCCATGCGCAGCAGCTCGGCGTAGAGCAGCACGGCCCGGACGTAATGCCGGCTGTTGTTGTAGCCCCAGAGCCCCCGGCGGATGTCCCGCAGGCCACCGCGCCGCACCAGATACCTGGCGGCGGCGTGGATCGCGTCTTCAGGATCGCGGATGTCGCCCTTGCCGACGCCCGGCTGGGCCCAGGTGGTGGGAAGGAACTGCATCGGGCCCCGGGCGTCGGCGACGGAGACGCCATCGATGCGGCCCATGCCCGTTTCGACCAGGTTGATGGCGGCCAGGACCTCCCAGGGGATGCCGGTGGCGGCGGACGCCTCCCGGTAGTAGCGCAGCAGGTCGGCGGCGGGCTCGGGCGGGATGATCCGCCAGGCGGGAACCACGGCCGGGCGCCGCCCCCCCCGATGCATGGCCAGAAACTCCCGGCGGGCCGCCAGGTGGCGGTCCATCACCCCCTGCCAGCGGACCGGCAGGAAGGCCCGCACCCGGGTGGCCAGGGCCGGATCGGTGGCGAGCCTGCGATAGATGACCTGCTGGCGGTGCCCCAGCTCGCCCAAGAGTTCGGCCGGGGTGTCGGTGGAGCGGAGGGCCATCTCGGCGACGGCCAGCTGGGAGGCGATGGCGGCTGGGTCCGCCGGCAGCCGGGGATAGGCGCGCGGGGCCGGCTGCGGCGGCGATGGCTCCGGCGTCGCGGGTGTTGTCGCGGCTGGAGTGGACGCTGCAGGGGTGCTGCCGCTGGGGGGCGGCTGCACCGACACGGTGACGGCCACCGCCGCCGAGGCCAGCAGCAGGGCCAGCAGAACGGGGGTGACGACGCGCATGGGCAGGGGAAGCGTCGGGCGGGGGGAGAATCGGGCGCTCAGGTCTTGGTCAGCCAGTAGAACTGGTAAGCCTGCAGCACGATGCGACTGCCGGACTGGGACGGCCGCCGGCCCGAGTGAAGATCGACCAGTCCATCGTGGCTGTTGAAGACCGGCGGCACCAGGCTTTCGAGATCGAAGAACCGGGGCTGGTCGTTGAAGTTGGCCACCACCAGCACCAGCTCCGATGGCCGCAGGTGGTTGGTGCGCACGAACGCCAGCAGATGGTCGTTCTCCAGGGGCAGGATCTGGCGGTTGTTGAAATCGGCAAAGGCTGAGATCTCCTTCCGGATCGCGATCATCTTCTTCATCGCCGAGAAGATCGCATGCTCCACGGTCCCCTGCTTCCATCGGAGCTCGGCCCTGGTCCAGTCGATCTTTGGGCGATGCACCCAGCGGGTGTCATTGCACTTGCTGGGGTCGGCGTAGAAGCTGTAATCGTTCAGCACACCAAGGGCATCGCCGTTGTAGATGAGCGGGATACCCCCGAACGACAGAATGACCCCATGCATCAGCAGGATGCGGCTGATGGCGGTGGCGATCAGCTGCTGATCCTTCGATTCCAGGGCCGACTCCAGACCGACGAGGGAGGCCAGGGAACCGCAGATTCGCGCATCACCCGTGGTGTCATTGGGCATGAAGATAAGCCCGCGGGGAATCGCATCGAAATCCCCCTTGAAATACTCGATCAGAAAGCGCCGGTGGGCGCGGGGGTCGTAGCCCACCTGTTCGATGTCACTGTCATCGAAACCGAAACCGATGTCGTCATGGCAGCGGACGTAGTTCAGCCAGGTGGCCCGCTCCAGCTTGCTGGGCAGGCTCTTGAGGCCCTGGCAGAGGAGCCGGGTGTTGCGGGTGGCCACACCGTCCCAGAGCAAGGCCATCAGGGTGGCGTTGTAGGCAATCTCACATTCCTTGGCCACGATGGCGTCTTCACCGAAGTATTTGGTGATTTCGGTGGGGGCCACGATGGCCTCGGCGATGAACAGGACACCCGGCGCGGTCACCTGGCAGCAGTCCTTCATCAACTGCAGGATGAGGTGGGCCTTGCGTTCGTTCTGGCAGCTGGTGCCAAGCTTCTTCCAGAGAAAGGCAACGGCATCGAGCCGCAGAACATCCACACCCTGGTTGGCCCAGAACAGCAGCACATCGAGCATTTCGATGAACACCGCCGGGTTGGAGTAGTTGAGGTCCCACTGGTATTCGTGGAAGACCGTCATCACCCACTTCTGCATCTCCCCATTCCAGGTGAAGTTGCCCGGATCGCTTTCAGGGAACACCTCGGGCATGCTCTGCTCGAAGACATCAGGAATATCCCGGTTGTCAAAGACGTGGTAATAATCCTGATAATGTTGTTCACCGTCCATGGCACGCTGGGCCCATTCGTGCTCATCCGATGTGTGGTTCAGCACGATATCCAGCACCAGCAGAATCTCACGATTTCTGAACTCGTCGGCAATCCTGCGCAGGTCATCAAGCGTGCCGACCCTGGCATCGATGCGGCGGAAGTCACTGATCGCATAGCCACCGTCGCTCTTTCCGGCTGGGCACATCAGGATCGGAAGGATGTGCACCATGTTGATCCCCAGCTCCTGGAAGTAGCCGATCTTGCTGGCCAGATCAGGAAGATTCTCGGCGAAGCCATTGGAGTAAACAGCCATTCCGACCCACTTCTGGGAGAGGAACCAGTTGTAGTCATCCTCTCTCAGAATATCGAGCGCTTCAAGATCTGGCGAACGGTCGATGTAGCCACGGGCCATGGTTTCGACCAGGCGCAGAAGCTGGAACTTGAAGTCGTCACGATGGCCATAGAGGGTGACGAACAACGAATGGATGGCGTAGAAGTTGGCGCCCAGCCTTGTGTAGAAGTGACGCAAGTCCTGGCGTCGGATCTCTGGACGCAGATCATCCAGGATGGAATTCAGCAGGGAGTGGGAAATCTGTTCGTACATCGGATCAGCCAACCCCCCATGACGCCAGAAACTGCGCATAGACCAACGGGTCATCGATGGTGGCACCCCGCTGTGACACCAGGGCCGCGGCAAACTCCCCGGCGCGGGCCAGGCTCTCGGCCCATGGCCACTGGCGGCTGAGCCCCAGCAGGAGGACGGCGGCGAACCCATCTCCCGCGCCCACGGTGTCGACGACCGGGCCAGCGGCGGTGGGAGCGACGGCAACGATCGCGCCTGAACGCCAGAGCAGGGCACCGAGGGCACCGCGGGTGACCACCAGGGTCTCCAGCCGGTGGCGCTCGGCAAAACGGTGCATGGAGGCGGCCAGGGCATCCCGATCCTCCTCCGGCGGCGCGTCGTCCTCGGGCGGCGCGTCGTTGCACAGCAGGGCCAGCTCCGCCGCATTGAGCTTGACGTGATCGGCATCGTCCACCAGGGGCAGAACCGTCTCGATCGACCACCAGGGACGGCGCAGGTTCACATCCAGGACGATCGGACCTTGGTGCAGTGACTTCAGGGACGCCAGGGCAGCCGCCGAGGGGGGATGGCGAAGGGCCAGGGTGCCGTGATACAGGAGGCCCGTGCCCGAAACTAAGGATGGTTCGGGCGGATCGATGAAGTCGTAGGCGCTGCCCGACACGATCGCGTAGCAGGGCTCGCCATCGACGAGGGTGACGCTCACCCGGCCGGTGGCATGGATCGGGTCGGTCTGCAGAGCGGAAGCATCCAGTCCCCAGCGCCCCATGGCGGAGCGGATCCGCTCGCCCCTGGCATCCCCGCCGACCCGGCTGACAAGTCGGGAAGAGAGACCAAAACCCCTGAGGTGCCAGGCCACATTGAAGGGCGCACCACCAAGAACTTCGGTGCCATCCGGAAAACAATCAAACAGAACTTCTCCAAAGACGGTGATCGGACATCGCGTCGGCATCATTCAATCCAGCTCCGGAATGGCTTCGGCATGAAAATGGCCGATCCCTTCCAGGATGCCGGCACTGTAGTTGCCGTTCATGCCCAGAAAGCCACCTCTGGCAAGATACAAAAACTCAGACGTACCTTTTCGGGCCGACTCCCGCACAGCCTGCTCGGCCACATCCGGATGGGCATTGGCAACCAGCACGGCCGGCAGCCCGCTGGTGAGCACGCAGAGATCATTGCCGCTGTCACCGGCATAGAGCGTCTGTTCAGCTGAAAAGCCCTGCTCCCGCATCAGAAACTCGACCGCATGGAGCTTTCCGGCCCGCTGCGGCAGGACATCCAACAGACCGACACGCGCCGACTCATCGTTGCTGAAGATGAGCGTGGTCGCGATCGCCAGGGGCTCGAGGCAGGCGTGGATGGCCCTGGTGAGGGCGGGGAGATCGGCCAGCGGTGACAGGAAGAAACTGAGCTTGTGGGCGTTCTGCCTGTCCTCGGGCTGCAGCACCAGGCCGGGACATCCCCCCAGAAGGGCGCCCAGCTGGCCCGCGGAACAGCCCTGCCAATCTGCGGCGATGTACCGCGACCAGGCGTCCAGAAGGGACCAGCCATCGCCGTCCCTGACGTGGATGGAACTGCCGACGTCGCCGATGATCCAGTCCGGCTGGGGCAGGTCATAGTCCCGAATCGATTGCTCGATCAAGGCCAGATGCCGGCCGCTGACATAGGCCAGCGAGAACCCCGACTGGCGGAGCACCCTGGCCAGCATGGCTCGGGCCCCCTCCGATTCGGGCAGCTCACCGTTGGGAAGCAGGGTGCGATCCAGGTCCGTGCAGAGCAGCAGGCGTCGCATCGGCGGGAGGTGCGGGGACTGCTCATCACCCGAAGAAGTCATAGTGGTCGATGGCCTCGAGGATTCCAGCGGCATGGGATCTGGCAGAGAAATAGACCCGTTCGGCGTCACTGAGCTGGGCCAGTTCCTGACGATGGGGGCTGTCGACCACCACGCCAAGGGTCTGGCCACGGAGCATGTCTTCATCATCACGGGATCCACCGTTCACCAGAACATGCTGCAGGGGAATCTTCCACTGGTTGGCGACGTAGCGCAGGGCCTGGCCCTTGGAGGCGCGGGCCGGAACGAAGTCAAGAAACTGGCCGAACGAGAGGCTGGTATGGGCAGAGAGCTCATGCTGCCGCAGCAGGGTGAGAATCTCCTCCATGGCAGGCGCCTGCTGGGGATCATAGAAATAGGAGAGCTTGAATCGGCTCTGATGTTCCTTCGCCTGCAGGGTCAGACCGGGCAGTGGATCCATCAGGCGTTTGAGAGCCTGGGGTGTCCAGAGATGATCAATGTGGTGGATCCAGGAGATGTCCGTCGTCAACTGGGGTGGGGTATAGATCTCGGTTCCCAGGCTTGTGATCAGCACATCGGGCATAGGGATGGCATGAATCTTCAGGAGCTTGAGCACCGAGTTGAGCCGTCGTCCGGTGGCAATCCCGAACAGAACCCTGCGGTGCTGCTCCCTCATCAGCTTCACGAAGCGGGAGAGGGCCTCCGGATCACCCAGAAGGGTGTTGTCGATGGCGGTGAAGATGGCGCGGGTTCTTGTCTGAACGGCGGGCGGCTTCGCCAGCGGGGCCGGACGGGCCACGACTCGCTTCTGAACGATCAGATCCTCCACCAGTTTCAGATACCGGCTGGCATGGGCTTCCCAGGAATAGAACCTGGCAATCGTCGTCAGGCCGTTGCTGGAAAAGGTTGACCACACAGCATCATCTTCGAGAATCATCAGCAGGGCGCCGGCAATCGATGCTTCATCAAGAGGATCAATCAGCAGACCATTCCTGCAATTGCCGATGATGTCGACGGGTCCACCGACTTCCGTCGCCACGAGCGGCAGTCCACTGGCCGCCGCCTCGAGCAGGGTGAGCCCGAAGGGTTCAGTGAGGGCCGGGTTCACGAAAACCCCTCGTGAGGAGGCGGCCAGTCGATAGATCTCAGCCACATCACTGGGGGCATGGTGCTTGGGGAGGGCCACCAGGCCATTGAGCTCATGGCAGTCGATGACAAGAAGCAGCTCGGTGAGAACCTGCTGGGCGCCCTCGTTCAGCTCACGGATGTCATTTCGATTCCCGGCAACAATCACAAGATTAGCCAGCTTCTGCAGGCGCTTTGACTTGCCGTAGGCCTCCAGGAGGGTGACGATGTTCTTGCGCTCATCCGGCCTTGAGAGGGCCAGAATCATCGGCTTCTCAGGCTCCCGGAGATACTTGGCAAGGGTGCCGGCAAAGGCGACCGGGCCATCCTCGGGTGTCGGTGGATGGAACTGATTGAGGTCGGTGCCCGGGGGGATGACCGACATCTTCTCAGGGGTGTAGCAGTCGTAGAGTTCGTATTGGTCTTCAATCTCATTGTGGGTGCTGGTGATCACAAGGCTGGCACTGTTCAGCACATCTTCTTCGGCACTGATTCGCTCGGCCATCCGATAACGCTTCTGAATCTCCTCCACGGACAGACCGAGGGCCAGAAGCCGGCGCAGCTTGTCCCTGCCGAGGGAGTGGCCGGTGTGAATCAGCGGCAGACCCGTGAGATGGGACAGGCGAACACCGACATAACCGGCATCGGCGTAATGGCTGTGAAGAATGTCCGGCCGTCGCGGCTGATGATGGAGCCAGCTGAAGAGCTCATCGGTGAAGGCATCGAGATGGCCCCAGAGCTCTTCCTTGGGGATGTAGAGATCCGGTCCTGCAGGAAGCCGAAGGATGCGTGCGTTGGCATCCAGAACCTCGATCGGCTTGCCGTAGTCCTTCGAGACGTCAGCATCCTTGATGCAGCGCGTGACCAGATCCACCTGGGCAACCGCAGGCTGACGGGCCAGGGCCCTGGTCAGTTCCACCACGTATTTCGTCTGCCCGCCGGTATCGGCGTCACGGCCGAGCTCCAGATTCTCTCCACGGATCAGGCCATGGAGGCTGATCATCAGGATGTAGAGGGGGCTGCCAGCGGCTGCGGCCATCACGATTCCCGTCGGGGATGGCCGGCTGGTGAGGATGGCTTCGGCCAGGGACGATCGCCCTGGTACAGGGGCCTCAGCCCAGCAACCAGCGCAGCATCAGGGCCAGCTGACCAAGGATGCCCCTGCCGGTGAACTCCTCGCCGATCAGGGCCGCCAGGAATCCGATCATCGCCACACGCCCGTTGAGACGCTCGACCCCCGCCAGCGCGGCCCGGTTCCAGGGGCGGGCGGTGGTGAGGCCTTCCCCGAAGCGCTCGAGGGGCTCGTATTGAAAGGCCTGGCCGCCCGCGGCCGTGTTGCGCTCGTTCGCGCCGGTCTCCAGTGTGCTGCCTTCGCCTCTGCTGCCTTCGCCTCTGCTGCCTTCGTTCACGGATTCCGCCTCTGGGTGGGCCCAGCCTATGGGGCTCCCGCAGACCGGTGGCGCGCCGAAGCGATCCGGTTACAGTACAGGTGTACCAGAGGCCTGCCATGGTACCCGGCCAGATCGATCCAGCGGTGGCCCCCCTGAGGCGGGCCAACCCCCAGCGCTTCCGGGAGGCGCGAGCCGGGCACCTGGCCGTGGTGGCCATGGCCGGCAGGCCGTGGTTCATCGGCCGGATCTGCGAGCTCAGCGGCCCGACCCCGGCCGATTTCGCCAGGGTTCTCAACATCGACACCGGCGACATCGAGAGAATCCCGGCACCCTGGATCGTCGAACTCATGGGTGACGGCGGCCTTCTGAACGACCGCTATCCTCGCCAGCGGATGCTCAGTTCTCGAGCAGATTGATGCGGTAAAGCACCTCTTCGAGGGCATCTGCAGCGGATATGGCGCTGTAACGCTGCGGCTGATCCGGGCCGCAGCAGGAGGGCACCGGCGCCAGGACCGTCCATGGTCTGGCATGGCAGAACTGCACGACGCTGAAGCGCTCATCGGTGGCCCCCGGCGGCGCCACCACCCGATGCCAGCCGGTGGGGATGCGGCCGTTGGAGAGACGCTCCAACATCAGCCCCGTGTTGATGATCACCCGGCCCTCCGGCGGAGCCGCCTCCACCCATTCCCCGGCCACGCGCACCTGCAGCCCCGGCCCGGTGGCCCTCGGCAGGGCTGTGATCAGATTGATGTCCCCATGGGCCGCCGCCCAGACATGCCCCTCCCCCGGTGCCTGGGCCATGGGGGGGTAGCGCAGGGCCCGGGTGAGGGTGGGGGCCTCCCGCACCATCTCCTCGAAGAAGCCATCACCGCAGCCCATGCCCACGGCGATCACCCGCAGAAAGCGCCGCTGGAGATCGGCGATCGCCCGGTGGAACTCCCCCAGCACGGCGGTGATGCCGGGAACGGCCGCCTCCGGCAGGACCTGCTCGGGATAGAACGCCGGGAACCGGAGCCGCAGGGGATGGCCGGCCGCCAGGGGGGCCGACCAGTTCAGCATCTCCTTCCAGTCCGGGTGATCGCTGCCGGCGGCCGTCTCCAACAGCACCTCCGTGTAACCGGTCTGACCGCTGGCGCCGGGCGCCCGGAAGCGCCGCTTGGTGTCGGCCTCGAGGGCGAAGAACCGCTGCAGGAGCCCGTAGGCGGAGTCCAGCAGGTCAACGGGCAGATCGCTGCTGGTGTAGACGAAGCCGTTGGCCAGGCTGCGCCTCACCCCATCGACGACGGCGTCGCGGGCCCTCGCGTCGCCCCGTTCGAAGGCCAGCAGATCGACATCGAGAATTCCCTCGTCCATCGGGCGTCCCGCTCAGCGGCGGCCGTTGACGATCACCGGGCTGCCGCCGCCCCCGGCCGCCCCAGGCAGGGCCGGCACCACCGAGGTCTGCCCATCCCATTTATCCAGAAACAGCTTGTAGAGCACCTGGTCGTCGAGGCTGGAATTGAGGGTCTGATACCGCTTGGCCTCCTGCTCGGCGATCAGCACCTCCGTCTGGGCCCGCAGCAACTGTTGCTCGGCGATCTGCTTCTGCTCGATCGCGGCGCGGTACTCCTCGGCGATCTGCAGGCCGGTGAGGTCCAGGCCCTGGACGGTCACGTAGTCGAACTTGCGCAGTTCCTCGGCCACCTTCTCCTGCACCAGTTCGGAGATGGAGTTCCACTCGGTGGCGATCGTCACCAGTTCGTACTGGGAGAACACCGACTTGAGGGCCTTCAGCAGGGAGGGCTGGATCACCCGCGGATAGATCTGCTGGTCGTCGGTGGCGATCGTCTCGTAGATGCGACCCGCTTCGGCGGGCTTCATGGCGTACTTCACCGTGGCTGTGGCCTGGATCACCTGCAGGTCCTTGGTGAGGGTGGAGAACTGCTCCGGCCGCACCTGGGTGCGCACATCGAAGAGCGAGGTGTTCTGGGCCAGGGGGATCTTGAAGTTGGCCCCGGGCTGCCGCGGCTCACCGGTGACCTTGCCGAGGGTGGTGACCACGGCCACGCTGCCCGCCGGCACGATGAACACCGTCTGGGTCAGCAGCACCAGGCCGGCGAGCACGGCGGCGAAGACCAGCTGCCAGAGCCCGCCGAAGCCGTTGTCGGCACCGGAGCGCATGGGGGATTGCATCGAAGACCTGGGCATCTGGGGAAGCGACGACCCTAGGCAGCGCCGCAGGCCGGGGACCGCCATGGTGGGTACGCCAGGGGTGCGGTGGAGGGCTGGTGCTGCGGTTCCTGCTCGAACTGATCCCCTGCCTGGGCCTCGGACTGCTGCTGGGGATGCGGTTCCCCGGGCTGCCCGGACGGCTGGCCCCGCCGCTGATCACCTGGGGCATTCCCATCAGCCTGGTGGCCCTGCTGCTGCGGTCGGGCTTCCAGGCCGAGCTGCTCACGGCGGCCCTGATGGCGGCGGCCGCCTCGGGCCTGAGCCTGCTGCTGCTGCGCCTGCCGGCCCTGGGCCGGTGCATCCCTGAGGGCAGCCTGCAACTGGGCTGCGTCGTGGGCAACACCGCCTACTGGGGGCTGCCCGTGGCCCTGGCCCTGCTTCCCCCCGAGGCCATCGGCTTCACGATCGCCTTCGATCTGATGGCCACGCTGATCACCTGGAGCCTCGGTCCGCTGCTGGTGGACCGGCGCGCCACCGGCGTGCGCCGCCAGCTGCGGGCGCTGGCCACCAGCCCGGCCATGCGGGGACTGGCGCTGGCCGTGCTGCTGCACCAGACCCCCTGGAGCGCGGTACTGGCCCAATGGCTGTGGTGGCCGGCCCGGCTGGTGGTTCTGGTGGCCCTGGCCCTGGTGGGGATGCGGTTGGGCCTGATGCTCCGGCGCCGCCCGGCGGGCACGGCCGGCCCCGCCGGCGGTTCGGCCCTGCTGGCGCCCCTGGTGGGCAAGCTGGTGGTGCTCCCGGCGGCCATGCTGCTCCTGGCCGGCCTGCTGGGGCTGCCCTCCCCGTTGCGGGACGCGGTGGTGCTGCAGGCGGCGGCCCCCACCGCCATCTCGGTGCTGCTGCTCACGGAAGCGGCCGCTGCCGGGCGGCAGGAGACCGCCGGAGCCGGGCGGCGGCAGGCGGCCGATGGGGTGGCGTCGCTGGTTCTCTGGAGCACCGCCCTGGCCCTGGTCTCGGTTCCGCTGTGGTGGTGGCTGCTGAGCGGTCCGCTGGGGAGCTAGGACAGGCCGACACGCACTGCCGGTTCGCCTGCGGCCATGGCCGGATCCCTTGCCCAGCGGCTCGACCGCAGCCTGTCCCGTCTGAAGGGCATGGCCGTGCTGCCGGTGCTGATCCTGGCGGTGCCCTGGGTCCAGGAGATCATCGACCAGGTCTTCTTCGGAGGCCGCTGGAACCTGCCGATGGTGCCGGGGGGGCCCTTCCTCGGGGTGCTCACCGCCCCCTTCAGCCATGGAGGCTTCGGCCACCTGATCAGCAACAGCCTCTGGTTCCTGCCCCTGTCCTGGCTGGTGCTGGCCAAGAGCCGGGGCGACTACCTGGCCGTGTGGCTGGGGGTCTACGCCACGGCCATCCCCGTCTGGCTGTTCTGGCACCAGGCCAGCCACGGCCTCTCCGGGGTCATCTACGGACTGCTGGGCTACCTGCTGCTGATCGGCTGGCTGGAGCGCCGCCCCCTCTCGATCCTGCTGTCGCTCACCGCGCTGTTCGCCTACGGGGGGGCGCTGCCCAGCCTGCTGCCGTTCCTGAGTCCCCCGGGGGTGAGCTGGATCGGCCACGCCTCCGGTTTCGCCGGCGGCGTCCTGGCGGCCCTGGCGATCCACCGGGAAAGCGGCGGTTAGGACCCCATGCCGCCACCTGCCATGCCCGGGCGGCCTCGCCCTGACCGCCGCCGCCGGCTGACGCTTCTGGTGTCCGTTGTGGCCATGGTGCTGCTGGTCCTGCCCCTGGCCAGGGGTGCCCTGGGCGCGCCGCCCCCCCCACCGCCCACCAGCTACGACCTGGCCTGGCAGGCCCCCTTCAACCGTCCGGAGCACTATCCGCTGGAGCGTCGGCCGGATCCGGCCCTCTACCGCCCCCATGGCGACTGGTTCGGTCGCCTGATCCTTCCCGCAGCGGCCGAAATGGCCCCGGGCGGCGGCGACTGGGTGTGGCTGGAGCTGGAGCAGGCCCCGGCGGGCCACGACGCCCTGGTCGGCCAGCGCCTGCGGCTGGGCTGGCGGGACGAGCCGATGCTGCGGGCCCTGGTGGGCAAGGTGAGCACGCCGGTGCGGCTCGGGGCCCAGGCCCGGCTGGCGGCGCAGCAGGGGAATGTGGTGCCCACCCGCCTCGACGGCCGCAACGACGTCGGCCCGCTGCAGACCCTGGCGGGGGCCCATCCCCACGACGACATCACCGTGGCGCTCGAGGACGTGGACGTCGAGCGGCGGGACGGCAACACCGTGTTGCGGATCGCTCGCCCGCCCCTGCAGAGCACGGGCCGCTGGGTGGCTCTGGTGCGACTGCTCTCCCGCGACCCTGCCGACCCGGAGCGCTTCCAGGTCCAGCACTACGACCGGGGCCAGGGGGACTTCGTCGGCCCGATCGAGACGGTGCGACTGCCCCGCCAGCCCCCCGACCGCCATGGCCGGCGCTTCTTCGACCCGCAGGGACTGCTGGAGTCCCCCGCGGGCAGCGACGGCTGGTACCTCTACGGCGCCCCGGACAGCGACGGCACCTTCACCGCCCAGGCCCTGGAACCCCGCCACCTCACCCGCCTGGAGAGCGACCGGGTTCTGCGGGGCACCGCCGCCGGCCTCAACGCCATCAGCCGGATCAACTGGAGCGACAGCGAGACCCGGCGCGGCCGCTTCAGCCGGGTGGGCCTGGATCCCGATGGGGAGCACGCCCCCTGGCAAACCGCCGACCGTTCCCTGTTGATCCACAACTTCGGCGGCATCGGCGGGCCCGATGGCGAGCCGATCAGCGGCTTCACGGTGACGGGACACTTCGCCTTCGGTGCCGCCCGGATCGTGATCGATCCCTTCACCGGGGAGCCCCGTTTCGACCTGCGCTACCACCAGATCTACGCCAACAATCCCAACGGCATCGTCTCGGGCAGCCAGGACTGGAGCGCCTACACCGGCAACCTGCAGCGGGGCTGGCTCGGGACGCGGCCGATCTCGGACGTGCTGGTGCGCACCGACCCCCTGCTGCTGGAGGAACTGGCGATCCAGGCGGAGGTGCTGATGGCCCGCTACCGCAGCGGCGACGGCGGCGGCGTCTCGCTGGTGTCGCCGGCCATCTCCTGCGTGCAGGATTCCAGCCAGGCCCTCTGGATCGCCATCGACCAGCTGCGCCGCCGCCGCCGTGAGCTTGACGGCACCGAGCTGCCCCGGCTCGCCTCCCTGGCCCGCTCCCTCGATGCCCTGCTGACCCCCTTCGGCATGGTCCGCGCCGACTGGCGCCACAACGCCTCGCTGATGGACCGCCCCGGCGATGCACCGGACCGCTTCCGGGCCAGCCCCAGCCTCTGGGATGGACTGCTCAGCTGGCGATCGATGCTGCCCCGCCGCGCCCACGACGAGATGGCCCGGGTGTTCCTGCGCCACGGGGACCCGCTCCATGTGCTGCGCACCAACCAGCTCCCCGGCGCCGACCGGCGCCTGGCCCCCCTGGCGCCGACCCAGCTCCTCGGTCAGCTGCCCGTGGTGGGGCTGGCCCTGCCCCGGCTGATGGATGCCTTTTTCACGCCCCTCGGTGGAGCCGGCCTGGCCCTGACGGCCCTGCTGCTGGGGGCCTACGCCGCCATCGCCCTGCCGCTGGGGCGCCGCAGCGGCTTCCTGCCGGCGACGGCTTCAGCGGTGCGGCCCTGGCTGCTGCTGCGCCAGGCCCCGGCCCTGCTGCTGACCCCGGCCCTGGTCGAGGAGACCCTGTTCCGGGCCGCCCTGCTGCCCCACCCCTTGGAAGGTCTCGGCATGGCGGACACCTTCGCCTGGGGGGCCCTGAGCCTGGGGCTCTTCGTCGCCTGGCATCCGCTGGCCGGCCGGCTCTGGTACCGCCGGGGCCGCAAGCTCTTCGACGACGGTCGCTTCCTGCTCCTGGCCGCCCTGCTGGGGGTGACGTGCGTGGCTGCCTACCAGCTCACCGGGTCCATCGCGGCTCCGGTGCTGATCCACTGGCTGGTGGTGCTGATCTGGCTGGAGCTGCTCGGGGGCCGCCGCTGGCTGGTGGAGGGGGCTCAGGGATAGGCGTTGGGCACGAAGAACTGCTCGTTCATCGGGGGACGCTGGTAGTCGGCACCGCTCTTTCGGGGGGGCAGTTCGATCGCCTTGGGTGTCATGTCCTCGTAGGGGACCTTGCTGAGCAGGTGACGGATGCAGTTGAGCCTGGCCCGGCGCTTGTCATTGGCCTCAACGGTGAACCAGGGGGCCTCCGGGATGTTGGTGTGGGCGAACATCTCATCCTTGGCCCGGGAGAACTCCACCCAGCGGTCCCGTGATTCCAGGTCCATCGGGCTGAGCTTCCAGCGGCGGGCCGGATCCTCCAGCCGGGAGCGGAAACGGGCCTCCTGCTCGTCGTCGCTGACGGAGAACCAGTACTTGATCAGGGTGATGCCGCTGCGCACCAGCATGCGCTCGAACTCCGGGCAGGAGAGCATGAATTCATTCACCTGCTCCGGCGTGCAGAAGCCCATCACCTTCTCGACGCCGGCCCGGTTATACCAACTGCGGTCGAACAGGACGATCTCCCCGGCGGAGGGGAAATTCTCGACATAGCGCTGGAAGTACCACTGGGTCTTCTGCTGGTCGGAGGGGGTGCCGAGGGCCACCACGTTGCAGCCCCGTGGGTTGAGCGGCTCGGTGATGCGCTTGATGGTGCCGCCCTTGCCGGCCGCATCCCGGCCCTCGAACAGCAGGATCATGCGGTACCCCACATGCTTCGCCCAGTACTGCATCTTCACCAGCTCCACCTGGAGCCGGGCCAGTTCCTTCTCGTAGAACTTGCGATCCAGTTTCGGGGGACGCCCCTCGGAATGGTTGGCGAGGTCGTCGAAGATCGGAGAGGGCCTGTAGAGATCCGACTCGCTCACGGCGGAAGAGCCGAGGCTTCGGGATTCTTTCGCCTTCGGCGGCTTGATCGTCAGGGTCTTGATCTTGAGACTTCCTTTTTCCTTTTTGTCATGTCCTTTGTCATGGCCTTTGCCAGGACCTTTACCCGAACCTTTGCCCATACCTTTGCCCGTACAGCCGACAGGGGTGTGCTGTCTACGGAATAGCCGATGGATGGGCTCCCGAGAGCAACAAGGAACACCCGACGGCAAAGCGAGAGATTTTCTTCATGTTGGCGCCGGTGCCGACGCGCCGCCGCCCATGGGGGAGAGGCTCGGGGAGGGCAGGTCGGAGGCGGCCACCCACTGGGCGATGAGCTGCTCCTGACGCACCAGCCGGTAGCGGTTCCGCTCGCAGGGATGGTGCCGGTACTGATCCCGGAGGCTCTCCAGCCTGGCGACCAGGGAGTGGTAGACGGGGTGGTTCTTGTTCATCACCTCACGGGTGAGGCTTCAACAGGGGGTGGGGACGGGGGGCCATCGGGCCGCCCTGGCCAGGGCGAGACTCAGACGGCGACGCTGACGCCAGGGGCCCACTGGGCGATCAGCTGCTCCTGGCGGACGACGCGGTAGCGGTTGAGCTCGTTGGGCAGGTCGCTGTACTGCTCGTTGAGGGAGCGGAGCTGCTCCAGCAGCGCGTTCATGACGGGATGGTCCTTGTACATGCCGGGCATTCCTCTGCTGACCAAACCTTAACTGAATCGGAAGGGCCGCCACCCCCCTGTGCCGTCCGGGTCAGCGAACCCCCATGGCGTCCCCCTCAGGCCGGGGGACGCCCGGGGCGGGAATGTCCCCGGATGGGGGGCGCGCCCCGGCCGCCCATGGACGACAGTGGATGGATCTCTGCGGGGCCTGCCCCGAAGGATGGCCGATGACCGCCCGATCGCTTCCAGCGTCCCTACCGAAGGTCACGATCCCGAAAGTCACCATCGGTGAACTGGAGGCCAACTATTCGATGTACTGCAAGGCCCTGCGGCTGCTGGTCCGGGAAGGTCGAACCCTCAAGAAGATCCAGCGCACGGTCTGCTGGCACCGGCTCGAGCAGCTGCACCAGTGCCTGCCGAGCCAGTACAAGGACCCGGACTACCTCTTTCTGCTGCTGCGCCGCGAGACCAACCGCAAGGCGGCCGGTCTCCCCTGTCCTTCCTGAGGCGACCGCACCGATCCCGTAGCAACCGTCACAACCGTCCCGCCCGGGGGCCTTCAGGATCCCAAGGCGGAAATTGCTTCTAGGGTTCCGGTCCCCCATTGCTGGCACTGCCATTCCTGGCACTGCCAGCAGGCGGAGGGATGCCTGGTCCGAGAGAAGCGCACCCACCGAATCCGAGAACCCAGTTCTCACCGGTGTGTGGCACGGAGGGACAAAAGCCCGGGAGACCGCCCCATTCCCACCGTGCCCAGAGGTCCGAATGAACGATCCGTCCAGCGGGAGCCAGGCCGATGCGGCCGAGGCCTTCGACCGGGGGCGCCACCCCGCCGGCAGTGAAGGGGCCAGGGCCCTCGAGAAGGAAGCCGCCCTTCCCCTGACCGGCTGGCAGCAGGAGGTCGACCAGGGCCTTCGCCATGGCCTGGAGGCCGCCGAGAGCATCGTCGACCGGCGCATCTCCACCTTCTCCCGCGGTGAGCTGCCCCACTACGCCGGCATCAACACCTTCATGAAGGCCCCCTACCTGGAGGACGTGAACCGGGTTGGGGAGTTCGACGTGGCGGTGGTGGGGGTTCCCCACGACAGCGGCACCACCTACCGGCCCGGCACCCGCTTCGGTCCCCAGGGCATCCGGCGCATTTCAGCGCTGTACACCCCCTACAACTACGAGATGGGGGTCGACCTGCGCGAGCAGATCACCCTCTGCGACGTGGGTGACATCTTCACCATCCCCGCGAATAACGAGAAGAGCTTCGATCAGATCTCCAAGGGCATCGCCCACGTCTTCGCCAGCGGCGCCTTCCCGATCATCCTGGGCGGCGACCACTCGATCGGCTTCCCCACCGTCCGGGGCGTCTGCCGCCATCTCGGCGACAAGAAGGTGGGCATCATCCACTTCGATCGCCACGTCGACACCCAGGAGACCGACCTGGACGAGCGCATGCACACCACCCCGTGGTTCCACGCGACCAACATGGCCAACGCCCCGGCCGAGAACCTGGTGCAACTGGGCATCGGCGGCTGGCAGGTGCCGCGGGAAGGGGTGAAGGTCTGCCGCGAGCGGGGCACCAACGTGCTCACCGTCACCGACATCTGCGACATGGGCCTGGAGGCGGCGGCCAAATACGCCATCGAGCGCGCCACCGACGGCACCGACTGCGTCTACATCTCCTTCGACATCGACTGCATCGATGCCGGCTTCGTGCCGGGCACCGGCTGGCCCGAGCCCGGCGGCCTGCTGCCGCGCGAGGCCCTCAAGCTGCTGGAGCTGATCGTGCGCAACGTGCCCGTCTGCGGCCTCGAGGTGGTGGAGGTCTCCCCCCCCTACGACGTCAGCGACATGACCTCCCTGATGGCCACCCGGGTCATCTGCGACACCATGGCCCACCTGGTGGTGAGCGGCCAGCTGCCCCGCAAGTCAGCCCCCGCCTGGCTCTCCAAGGACTGCAACATGCAGGTCGACCGCGCCTGGAGATAGGGCATGCATGAAGTCGACATGACGCGCTGCCTGCTGCTGTCCATGAACGAGTGGAAGCAGCAGCACGCTCCCCGGGTGCCGGCGGTGGATCGGGTCCATCTCGAAGTGGGCACCTTCACCTGCGTCGAACCCGACCAGCTGGTGGTCACCTGGGCCGATGCCGTCAAGGGCAGCTGGCTCGACGGCGCCGAGCTGGTGATCGAGTCGGTGCCCCTGGTGGGGCGCTGCGTCCGCTGCCAGGCCACCTACAGCCCCGTTCAAGCCGACGGCTTCCGCTCCCCCTGCTGCCACCACCCGATGGAGGAGATCGTCAGCGGCCGCGAACTGCGGATCCGTTCGGTCGCCTACGGCTTCGATACCGCCCCATCCACTGCTTCCCGTCCCACAGCCGCCTGCTGATCCGCCATGCACATGCCCCTCGAAGACAGCCTCGGTCTGAATCTGCTGGCGGCCAACCAGCACCGGGCCGACCACAACCGCGAGCACTTCGACGCCTGGAACCTGCTCTGCCTCAACGTCATGAGCAGCCCCGGCGCCGGCAAGACCTCCCTGCTGGAGCGCAGCCTCGCCGCCCTCGCCGGCCGCTGGGCCATGGCCGTCCTGGAAGGCGACATGACCACCCTGCTCGACGCTGAGCGGCTGGAGGCCGTGGGGATTCCGGTGGTGCCGATCACCACCGGCCGTGCCTGCCACCTGGATGCCGCCATGGTCAGCGGCGGCCTGAAGCTGCTCCGCCAGCGGCTCGATCCCGCCGCCCTGGACATCCTCTGGGTGGAAAACGTGGGCAACCTGGTCTGCCCCGCCGAGTTCGCCATCGGTGAGCACCGCAAGGTGGCGCTCCTCAGCGTCACCGAGGGGGACGACAAGCCGCTCAAGTACCCGGTGATGTTCCGGGAAGCCGACTGCGTGCTGATCACCAAGGTGGATCTGCTGCCCCACCTGCCGGTGGATGTGGAGCGGATCGAGGCCCACATCCGCCAGGTGAACCCCCGCACCGCCGTGTTCCGCCTCTCCGCCACCACCGGAGAGGGCTTTGAGGCCTGGCACGACTGGCTCGACGCCCAGCGCCAGGCCGTTCAGATCTCCCCCGCCCTGCTGCACGCCTGATGAGTCACCAGCATCCCGCCTCCGATTCCACCTCGGCCCTGCAGGCCGACCTGCGCGCGAAGGGCGTCCGCTACGCCCTGGCCAGCTTCGTGGACCTGCACGGGGTGAGCAAGGCCAAGGCCGTGCCCCTCGAACACCTCGGCCAGATGATGGCCGGCTCCGAACTGTTCACCGGCGCGGCCCTCGACGGCGTGCCCCAGGAGGTGAGCGACGACGAGGTGGCCGCGGTCCCCGATCCCGCCAGCGTCACCGTGCTCCCCTGGCAGCCGGAGGTGGCCTGGTTCGCCAGCGATCTGCACCTGCACGGCCGCCCCTTCGACGCCTGCAGCCGCCACATCCTGGGCCGGGTGCGCCAGGAGGCCGCCGCCATGGGCTTCCGCTTCAACCTCGGCATCGAGACCGAGTTCTTTGTGCTGAAGAAGGGGGCGGCGGGGGGCTGGGTCCCCTTCAGCGACCGCGACACCCTCGACAAACCCGCCTACGACGTGCGCGGCCTGCTCGACAACCTGCCCTGGCTGGACGAGCTGGTGCAGGCGATGAACGGCCTGGGGTGGGGGGTCTATTCCTTCGACCACGAGGACGGCCCCGGCCAGTTCGAGACCGACTTCGACTACGCCGACGTGCTCACCATGGCCGACCGGCTGACCTTCTTCAAGCTGATGGCCAAGGAGATCGCCCATCGGCACGGGCTGCTGGCCACCTTCATGCCCAAGCCCTTCGGCGACCGCACCGGCAGCGGCGCCCACTTCAACATGTCCCTGGCGGACCTTCAGACCGGGGTGAACCTGTTCGCCACGCCCGAGGCGACCCCCGGGGAGGTCACCCGGCTGGCGGAGCACTTCATTGCCGGTGTGCTCCGGCACGCCCCCGCCATCTGCGCCGTGATCGCCCCGACGGTCAACAGCTACAAGCGCCTCGTCGCCCAAGGGAGCATGTCGGGGTTCACCTGGGCACCGGTGTTCGTCTGCTACGGCAACAACAACCGCACCAACATGCTGCGCATTCCCTCTCCCGGCGGCCGGGTGGAATGCCGGGCGGCCGACATCTCCTGCAACCCGTACCTGGGTGGGGCCCTGATGCTGGCCGCCGGCCTGGAGGGGATTCGCGAACAACTCGATCCCGGCGCTCCCAACCTGGTGAATGCCTACACACTCAGCGCGGCGGAACGGGCCGAGCGGGGCCTGAACATGCTGCCCCGAACCCTCGGCGAGGCGGTGGAGGCCTTCGCGGCGGATCCACTTGCCGAAAGCGTATTCGGTGATGCCATGTTCAAGGCGTTTATCTCCTACAAACGTGAAGAGTGGGAGTCCTACCACTCTGCTGTCTCCGAATGGGAACAGCAGCGTTATCTGGAGTTCTTCTGACCCTCTCCAACGGGGGGCTCCCTTCACCCAACAACCCCACGGAACCGAACCCAGCATCCATCTGGGATCGCGTCAAAGACGCGACCCTCTCCATCTGCGCAGGCACCACCCTTTCCCCGATTTCCCTGATGTTGAAAGCCACCTTGTTCCGTCGTCAACGCCGGGCCGTCGCCCTCACCCTGATGGCCGCTCTCGGGGGAGGATTGCTGGCCGGTTGCCAGCAGCCTGCGAGCCAGGAGGCGCCCGTCAAGATCGGCTACAGCGCCTGGCCGGGCTGGTTCCCCTGGAAGGTCACCGAGGTCAAGGAGCTGTTCAAGGAGCAGGGGGTGGCGGCCTCGATGCAGTGGTTCGACGGCTATCTCGATTCGATCAACGCCCTCAACGCCGGTCAGCTGGATTGCAACAGCCAGACCCTCAACGACACCATCAGTTCCGTGGCGGGTGGGGCCGATCTCCAGGTGGTGCTCCAGAACGATTTCTCCACGGGCAATGACCAGATCATCGCCGCGGCGGAGATCAAGTCGATCCCCGAGCTGAAGGGCAAGAAGGTCGCCGCCGAGGAAGGCACCGTCGACCACTTCCTGCTGCTCAAGGTGCTCAAGGATGCGGGTCTCTCCGCCAAGGACATCACCTTCGTTCCCCTCGAAACCGGCGCCGCCGCCGCGGCCTTCGCCGCAGGCAAGGTGGACGCCGCCGGCGTCTATGCCCCCTTCACCACCCAGGCCCTGAAGCGACCGGGCAGCCGGGCCCTGGCCACCTCCAAGGATCACCCCGGGGCGATCAGCGATCTGCTCGTCTGCCGCACGGAATTCGTCGCCAAGAATCCCGAGAAGGTCCAGAAGATCGTCAACGCCTGGTTCGCCACCCTCAAGACGATCAAGGACGACCCCGCCGGCACCCTGCCGATCCTGGTGGAACGCTCCGGCGTCAGCGAAGCCGAGTTCAAGGAGTACAACGCCGGCACCACCATCCAGACCCTGGAGGAAAACCGCAGCAACTTCAAGCCGGGCACCACGATGCTGTCGCTGCCCTATGCCGCCGAACAGATCAGCGTCTTCCTGGTGGAGACGGGCCTGGCCAAAACCAAGCCTGACCTCACCAACCTGCTGAACTCCCAGTTTGTCGACAACGCCCGTTGAGCACCATGGCCCGGTCCCCCGCCCTGCGTCGCTTCCTCAGCCACCCCTGGGTCTTGGGGGTGCTCGGCATCCTCACCGTCTTCCTGGTGTGGTGGCTGGTCACCGCCAGCGGCATGGTCGACAAGCTCTTCCTGCCGGGCCCTGGAGCGGTGTGGTTGGCGGGAACCGACCAGTTCCAGCGCGGAATCCTGGTGGCGGATGCGGTGGCCAGCATCAAGCGGGTCTTCATCGGCTTCGCGATCTCGGCAGGGCTGGCCCTGCCGATCGGCATCGCCATGGGCACGAACCGCACCATCTGCCACTTTCTGGAACCCCTGATGGCGCTGATCCGGTACATGCCGGCGCCGGCCTTCATCCCCCTGCTGATCATTTATTTCGGCCTCGAGGAGCTGCCGAAGGTGATGCTCATCTTCATCGGCACCTTCTTCTTCAACACCCTGATGATCATGGATGCGGTGAAGTTCGTTCCCTCCGAACTGGTGGAAACGGCCCTCACCCTGGGGGGCCGGGGCCTTCCCATCCTCACCTGGGTGGTGGCTCCCTACATCGCCCCCCAGGTGCTCGACACCTACCGCATCAACATGGCCTCGGCCTGGAACCTCGTGATCGTCGCCGAACTGGTGGCCGCCAACGAGGGCCTGGGCAAACGCATCAGCCTGGCCCAGCGATTCCTGCGCACCGATGAGATCTTTGTCGGGCTGATCGTTATCGGACTCATCGGTCTGATGATCGATCTGGGTTTCCGGTTTCTGATGCGACGGGCCTGTTCCTGGGCCAACTGAATCTCATGCATCTCCAGGTTTCCCAGGTTTCCAAGAGCTTCGGCGAGGGGCGGGATCGCAAGCTCGTTCTCGAAACCATCTCTTTCGAGCTGTTTTCGGGTCAGTTCATGGCTCTGGTCGGCAGTTCGGGATCCGGCAAGTCCACCGTGATGCGGCTGATCGCCGGCCTCGAGCGGCCCAGCGAGGGCACCATCCACCTCGATGGCGTGCCGGTCCGGCGCCCCGGCTCCGACCGCGGCATGGTGTTCCAGAAATACAGCCTCTACCCCTGGCTCACGGCGGCCCAGAACGTCGCCTTCGGCCTGTCCCTCCAGGGACGGGGCAAGGCGGAGATCCGCGAGCGGACCGCCTACTTCCTCGACGTGGTCGGGCTGGCCGACGCGGCCCGGCTGCTGCCGCGGGAACTCTCGGGGGGCATGCAGCAGCGGGTGGCCATCGCCCGGGCCCTGGCCACCGAGCCGAAGGTGCTGCTGCTGGACGAACCGTTCGGGGCGCTGGATCTGCAGATCCGCGAATCGATGCAGGAGTTCCTCCACGACCTCTGGAAGCGCACCGGGCTCACCGCCCTGCTGATCACCCACGACATCGAGGAGGCGCTGCTGCTCGCCGGCACCGTCCACATCATGGCGCCGCGGCCCGGCAGGATCGTCCACACCGTCGACGTCCAGCTGGACCGCTCCGACCTGCGCCACCTGCGCGTGTCCCAGCCCTTCCTGGAACTGCGCGAGGAACTCGCCAGCCGCCTGCGCAGCCTGGATGGCTCCCTGCTCTGAGCGTTCCCTCCGCCCTGCCCTGACCGTTCGTTCCATGGACACCGCCACCCGGGCCGCCTTTCTGCCAACGGAGCTGTACGGCTCGGTGTCCGTGGCCGCCCTGGAGCGCGAGCACTACGCCAGCCGCTTCTGGCACCCCGTCGCCGCCGCCGCCGATCTTCCGCAGGGGCATGTGCGGGCGCTGGAGCTGCTGGGCCTGCCCGTGCTGCTCTGCCACGGCAGTGATGGCGTCGTGCGGGCCTTCCGCAACCGCTGCCCCCACCGAGCCGTGGCCTTTCGCGAGCCGGCTGAGGGCAGCGTGGCCTGCCGGAGGCTGGTGTGCCCCTACCACGGCTGGACCTACGACCTGGGCGGCACGCTGCTGGCGGCCGCCCGGGAAGGGGAGTTCGTCGACCCCTTCGATCGCAGTGCCTGGCCACTCGAGGCCCTGGGCTGCCAGGTGCGCGCCTCCCTGATCTGGGTGGCCCTGGGGGCCGATCCGATCCCCCTCGACGACCAGCTCGATCTGCCGCTGCAGGAAGCCCCCGAAGCCCTGGCCCGAACCCTGGTGCCCCTGGCCTTCCACGAACGGGGGCTCGCCTGCAACTGGAAGATCGCCCACGACAACACCCTCGACGACTACCACGTCGCCATCGCCCATCCCACCACCCTGCATCGGCTGCAGGGCCCGGTGCGCAACTACCGCCATCGCTTCGGCACCTGGGCCAACGTGCTGGCCACCCCCTGGCCCGAGGCGGAGGGTGAGTTCCTCACCTTCGGCCTGCCGCCATGGAACCACCTGCTGCTGTGGCCCGACGGACGGATGGCGATGATCCAGTTCCTGCCCGACACGCTGGACACCTGCCGCATGCAGGTGTGGCTGCTGGGCCCCGCCTCACGCCAGGCCGAAGGGGAGGCGCTGATGGCGGAGATGGTCCACTTTCTCGCCGAAGACAGAGCCCTGGTGGAGTCGGCCCAGCGGGGTTACGGAGACGGGTTCCGCACCGGCCCCCCGCACAGGCTGGAGGCCCGGATCCTGCACCAGCAGGCGATCTATGCGGCGCTGCTGGAGCCCTGGTACGCGTCGGGGCGGATGCCCAGATAAACGGCCTCCTTGAACAGGGCGCGCTTGGCATCGGCGTCCTGGCGCTGCTCGGCGATGGCGTAGCGGGCGCGCAGCGAAGCGACCAGGGTGGCCTGGCGGGGATCGGACCCTTCGCTGGAATGGCTGGCCGACGGTGTGGCGGTCGGGGCGTCGATCACGTTCATCACGACGTAACTCTGTTCAGGATGAACACATCTTATCGCTGTTGTCGGCTATTGGCTGACTCCGTAACCACTGCGCCATCGCCGTGTTGATCGTCAGCAGATCAGCCACCGGGCGGTCCGTGAAGGGCAGGGTGGGCATGTACCCGTCAGGCCCGAATTCGGGCGTGAAGCTGGGCGGCGGCGCCCCGCGCTGGAGCGCCCTCTCGGTGAACAGGCGCCAGCAGGCCCGATGGGCCGCCAGCGCCTCCGCGTGCTCAGGGGCGAAGGGGTGGGACACCTGGGGACCCTGGGCATGGCCCACCCGGGCATGGATGTGGTCGACCCGCTCGGCCATCAACCGCACCGGCTCCAGATCCGGGGTCATCAGCCGTTCGGCCACCACGCACCAATGGCTCAGGTCGGCCGTGAGCCGCAGCCCGGGCACGGCCTCCAGCAGCGGCGCGATCGTCCAGGGCATCCCCAGGCAGCGGGACCGGTGGGTTTCGAAGCTCACCGGCAGGCCGCTGGCTGCCGCCAGGGCCTGGGCCTCGGCCAGGAAGGTCAGTTGCCGCTCCAGGGGCCAGGCATCGCTGCCGGTGAGCACGGTCACCCGGTGGGGGCGGAGGTGGGCGCAGCGGTTGAGCTGGTCCTCCAGTTCCGCCAGGTGCTGCGCCGGCGTGACGGCCAGCTGCGGCACGTAATCCCCACCGGTGACCACCTCCAGCACCAGGGGCCTGCCGGACGACAGCAGGCGGGCGGGTCCGTCCGGGTCGCCGACAAGGGAGGGATGGTGGATGTTCAGCTCCAGCCCGTCGAAGCCCCCCCCTTCCGCCGTCTCCAGGGCCGTGGAGAGGGGGCCCTCGAAGCCCCAGAGCGAGAAGAACAGCAGGGAAGGCACCGGGCCTGCACGACGCAGGTCCCACTCTTCCCTGCCGCGGGGCATCAGCGCGTAACCATCCCCACAGGGCGCCACACCCGGTGGGAGTGTTCGTGACGAACGGTGTCCGGCGGACCCCGAGCGGGACAGTGGGTCGACGACGTCTCCCTCCGCCGACCAACGGCGACCTTCGTGACCGCCTCCCCACCCTCCGCGCCACCGGCGGCCGGCCCGGGCGCCGCTGCGCCGCTGCTGTCCGCTCCGCTGCTGCAGCGCCTCAACGAGCGACGGGACGGGCCCGGCTGGCGCCGGCTGGCCTTTCACCTCACCGTGCTGGGGCTGGGGGCCTTGCTCTGGGGATGGCCGATGCCTCCCGCCCTACCCACCGCAGCGTTCTTTGGCCTGCGGCTGGTGGGCCTGCTGCTGCTGGGCTGGGGCCTGGCCTTCGGCTTCTGCGCCATGCACGAATGCGGCCACCGCACCGCCTTCGCCGGTAAGGGCCTCAACGACGCCGTGGCCTGGTGGGCCGGTCTGCTGAGCTTCTACAACGCCGATTACTACCGCCGCTACCACCAGTGGCACCATCGCTACACCCACCAGCCGGGCCTCGATCCGGAGCTGGAGGACGCCCCCCCCAGCAGCCTGGCCGGTTATCTACTCGAGCTCAGCGGGCTTCCCTGGTGGATCGGCAAGCTGCGCGGCCATGCCGCCGGCCTGCGCGGTGACTTCGGCGGCAGGCCCTACCTCCCCGCCGAGGCGGCCGCGGCCGTCACCCGTTCGATCCGGATCCAGGTCGCCGTCTACGCCGTCCTGCTGGTCGCCTCCCTCTGGCAGGGCAACGGTGCCCTGTTCTGGTTCTGGCTGCTGCCCCTGGCCGTCGGCCAGCCGCTGCTGCGCTTCGTGCTGATGGCCGAGCACGGGGGTTGCAGCACCGACACGGACGGCCTCAGCAACACCCGCACCACCCTGACGCTGCCGCCCCTGCGCTGGCTGATGTGGGACATGCCCTTCCACGTCGAGCACCACCTCTACCCCTCGGTGCCCTTCCACGCCCTCGCCGAGGCCCATGGCCATCTGGCCCCGAAGCTTGTGCACACGGGCCAGGGCTACCTGGCGGTGCACCGCGACTTCCTGCGCGATCCCGCCCGACTCGCCCTCCCCTGAACCCCGCTCCCTTGCCCCCCAGCTCCGCCCCCCCGCGCCGCTTCGCGCTCGGGGACTTTCCCCTCGCCGCCGGCGGGATGCTTCCCGCCGGCTGGCTCGACTATCGGGTGTATGGAACGCTGGCCGCCGACCGCTCCAACCTGGTGCTCTACCCGAGCTCCTACGGAGCCTGGCCCGAGGACATCGACTGGGTGGTGGGGCCGATCCTCGATCCGGAGCGCTGGTGCGTGGTGCTGGTCAGCCAGTTCGGCAATGGCCGCTCCACCAGTCCCAGCAACTCAGGAGCCGGCCTGATGGCCGGCCGCTGGCCCGTCGACCACCGCGACAACGTGGCCGCCCAGCGCAGGCTGCTGGAGGAGGTCTTCCAGGTTTTCGCGCCGGCCCTGATCTACGGCTGGTCGATGGGGGCCCAGCAGGCCTACCACTGGGCCGTGCTGGAGCCGGAGCGGACCCGGCGGATCTGCTGCGTCTGCGGCACGGCGCGCACCACGGCCCACAACCGGGTGTTCCTGCTCAGCCTGCGCCAGGCCCTCACCGCCGATCCCCACTGGGATGGGCGCTGCTTCCGGGGCGTACCTGAGCAGGGGTTGCGCACCTTCGCGCTGATCTACGCCAGCTGGGCCGCCAGCCAGCCCTTCTATCGCCGCGGCGCCCATCGCCAGCTGGGCTACGCCAGCGTCGAGGCCTACGTGGAGCAGGCCTGGCTGCCGGCTTACCGCCGCCACGACCCCCATGACCTGCTGGCCATGCTCGATGTCTGGCTGGCGAACGACGTGGCGGCCGCCGCCGGGATCAGCGCCGCCGATGCCCCTGGCGATGGTGCTGCCGATGGCGATCCAGAAGCCACGAGCCAAGGCGATCCCGATGCCGACCTGGCCGCGGCCCTGGGCCGGATCCGGGCCCGCACCGCCGTGATCGCCGGCCGCCACGACCTCTATTTCACCCCCGACGACTGCCAGGCCGAGGCCGCCCTGATCCGCGGTGCCCACTTCGAGGTTCTGGAGTCCGACCTGGGCCACCGGGCCGGCAATCCCCGCGACGCGCCGGCCGAGCAGCGCCAGCTGCGGGCCGCCGTGGATCGGCTCTGCACTGACTGACGCCTCTGCGCCGACTGACGGCTCTGCACCGACTGACGGCTCTGCGCTGACGGATCGCCTCCGGCCAGCCCCCACTCGCCGCCCCCACACCCGCCTCACCCCTCACCACCCCCGATGACCGATCTGGCCCGCTTCGCCGCCACCCATGGCATCCGCCACTTCCTCTTCTCCTTCTGCGACCTGTTCGGGGTGCAGCGGGCCAAGCTGGTGCCGGCGGCCGCGGCGGCCGAACTGGCCCGATCCGGGGCCGGCTTCGCCGGTTTCGCCGCCTGGCTCGACATGACCCCGGCCGATCCGGACGTGCTGGCGATCCCCGATGTCACCAGCCTGATGGTGCTCCCCTGGCAGCCGGACGTGGCCTGGGTGGCCACCGATCTGCAGGTGGAGGGCCAGGTGCTGGAGCAGTCGCCGCGCCGGGTGCTCCAGCGTCAGATCGCCCGGGCGGCGGCCATGGGCCTGCAGTTCCGCAGCGGCGTCGAGGCGGAGTTCTTCCTGATGGACCCGGAACGGGACGCCATCGCCGATGGCCTCGACCGGCAGTCGAAGCCCTGTTACGACCAGCTGGCCCTGATGCGCCACTACCCGCTGATCAGCGAACTGCTGGACGGCATGGAGAGCCTCGGCTGGGGGCCGTACCAGGCCGATCACGAGGACGCCAATGGCCAGTTCGAACTGAACTGGACCTACGCCGAATCGCTTCTGACCGCCGACCGTCACGCCTTCTTCCGCGTGATGGCGGCCGCCCTGGCGGAACGCCATGGGGTGCGGGTGAGCTTCCAGCCCAAGCCGATCCCGGCCCTCACCGGCAACGGCGCCCACCTGCACGCCTCGCTCTGGGACGAAGGGGGGCGCAATGTGTTCCACGACCCGGCCGGGGAGAAGGGCCTGTCGGAGGTGGCCTACCGGTTTCTCGCCGGCCTGCTGGCCCACGCCCCGGCCCTGTGCGCCCTCACCAATCCGGTGGCCGGCAGCTACCGGCGCCTGGCCCGGTCCGTCACCAGTTCCGGCGCCACCTGGTCCCCCTCCTGGATCAGCTACGGCGGCAACAACCGCACCCACATGGTGCGCATCCCCGACGACCAGCGGATCGAGCTGCGTCTCGGCGACGGCGCCGCCAACCCCTACCTGCTCCAGGCGGCGGTGCTGGCGGCGGGTCTGGACGGCATCGAACGGCGGCTCGAGCCCGGCCCCCGCAGCGATCTGAACACGTATGTGGAGGCACCGACGGGGGCGGCCTCCCTGCCCACCTGTCACGCCGATGCCCTTGAGGCCTTCCGCCACGACGCACCGCTGCGGGACTCCCTGGGGGAACCGTTCTGCACCGCCTACGAAGCCCTGGTGGCCCAGCGCAACGACGAGTGAGGGCCCAGGAAGGCGACCCAGCCCTGCGCGGGCGAAGACCAGCACGATTGCCTATGGCCAGGGCGGCCGGGAGGGATGAGAGTGAATTCAGAAACCAGGAGGCTCCAGCGATGGAAGACACCCCGCCCGGTCAGATGTCAGGAGTGTGCTGACGGCAGGCCCCTGCTCCAACAGTCTTGTTCCCTACAACGGTTTCCCGATCGTTCGCCGATTACCCGATGCATCGTTCAGGTGCCCACGGGTCCATGGAAACCGGCTCCTGGATGCCTCGGCCCCAGGTGCCTCCCCTCCGCAGCTCCGACTCCGAAACCCACCCCAGGGGACTCCCTATGGATCCCCAGCCCAGCTGACCTCTCTTTGATGGCGCGTCCATGGCGGAGGAGCATCCTCGTCTCCCTCCCCATCACCCATCCACGGTCCCCAAGGACCCGATCGTCAGCCCTTCTGATCGTCAACGCTTCCGAATGTCAACCGTCTAACCGACCGTTCAACCGGAGTCACCACCGACATCAGACAACCCGAACCACGTCAGGAACGTCACCGTTCCACCCCAAGCCCGGCGATCCTGGACGCCGGGCTTTTTCATGGGCCAGTGGCAGCTGAGGCCGCGGCCATGGGCCGGCCCGATCCCGGTGCGCCGGGAGAACCGCCTAGATTTGCTTAACAATTGGTCCGGGTCGATGGCACGCCTGCCCTGGGCCGTTCTGCTGCTGACACTGCTGGGGGCCCGTTATCTGAACTGGCGCTTCAGCGCCAGCCTCAACCTGGCCACGCCGTTGTCCGCCAGCCTCAGCCTCCTGACCCTGGCGGCGGAGCTGGTCATGCTGGCCGGGTTCTTCCTGCAACTCTGGTTCACGCTCCTGCCCGAACGGCCGGCGCCCCCCGCAGGTCCGATCCCCACGCCCGTCCCGTCGATCGACGTGCTCGTGCCCAGCTGCGGCGAACCGGTCGAGCTGGTGGAGCGCTGCCTGCGGGGCTGCCTGGCGATGGACTACCCCAGCCACACGGTCTGGCTGCTCGACGACAGCGACCGGCCGGAACTGGCGGAACTCTGCGACCGCCTCGGCTGCCGCTATGTCGCCCGCCGGGAGCACGCCCATGCCAAGGCCGGCAACCTCAACCACGGGCTGCGCCACTGCCAAGGGGAGCTGGTGGCGGTCTTCGACGCCGACGTCGTGCCGCTGCGACCCTTCCTGCGCCGCACGGTCGGCCTGTTCGCCGACCCGTCGGTGGGCTTCGTGCAGACCCCCCAGAGCTACATGAATGCCGATCCGGTGATGCGCAATCTGCGCCTGGAGCGCTGGCTGCTGCCGGACGAGGAAAGCTTCTACCGCTGGATCCAGCCCACCCGCCAGAACCTCAATGCCGTGGTCTGCGCCGGCACCTCCTTCCTGATGCGGCGCGAGGCGCTGGAGCGGGTGGGCGGCTTCGAGACGGCCACCCCATCGGAGGACCTGGCCACCGGCATCCGGATCACCGCCGCCGGCTACCGCAACCACTACCTCTCGGAGAAGCTGAGCGCCGGCCTGGCCCCCTTCACGGCCGCGACCATGGCGCGGCAGCGCTGCCGCTGGGGCAGCGGTTCTCTCCAGACCCTGCGCACGGGAGCCGATCCGCTGCGGATCCCCGGGCTCAGCCCCCTGCAGCGACTGGCCTACAGCGAAGGCATCCTGCACTGGTTCACCTTCCCCGCCCAGCTGGTGCTGCTCTGCACGCCGCTCAGCCTGGGCCTGCTGGGCATCGCCCCGATCCTCTTCAGCGGCGATGCCCTGCTCACGGTTGCCATGCCGTTCGTGTTCAGCCAGCTGCTGCTCACCCGCTGGCTGAGCGGCCACGCCCGCGCCGCGATCCTGCCGGAGCTGTACCGCTGGATCTTCCTGGTGCCGATCTGTGCCGCCGTGGTCGCCACGGCCCTGGGCCGGCCGCGGCGGTTCCGGGTCACGCCAAAGGCGGTGGTCGGCCGGGACACCGGCCCGGATGCGGGCCTGCTGCTGCCGCTGCTGGCCCTGCTGGCCCTGCAGCTGGTGGCGCTCTGGAATCTGGCGCAGGGTCGGCTGCCGCTGCTGGCCGGCCAGGAGGGGCTGCTGCCGGCCTCGGCCGCCACGGTCGGGGTGGTGCTGGGCTGGAGCCTGCTCAACGGCCTGCTGCTGCTGCTGGCGATCCGCAGCTGCTGGGACCGGCCCCACCGGGATGGGGTTCCCTGGTTTGCCCTCTCGGTGCCGGTGCGGCTGCAGCACAGCGGCGGAACCGTGCACGGGCGCCTGAGGGCGGTAAGTGCCACGGGCGCCGAGCTCGGCCTGGAGAGCCCGGAGGACGCTTTGGTGCTGCAGGCGGCCGACAGCCTCAGGCTGGAGGGGCTGGTGCCGGGTCTGGCGCTGCCGTTCCTGGCGATGGCCCGGGAGGCCGGTGCCATCGGCGGGGTCTGGGGACCGCTCACCCCGCCGCAGCGGGATCAGCTGGAGTCCCTGCTCTACCGCCGCGAGGGGCTGTGGCCGACCCTGCGGGCCCCCTTCGAGCTCCGCACCCTGCCCCTGGTGCTGCTGCGCACGCTGCAGCGGGTGGAGCCGGAAAGCTGGTTCCGCCGCAGCCTCATTCCCCAGCTTCCACCGCTGTCGGGGTTGCCGCTCCCCAGGCATGCAGACCTTCCAGCACGGGCAGGAGCGCCCGACCCCGCTCGCTGAGGTCGTACTCCACCCGCGGCGGCACCTCACCGAAGACGCGGCGGCAGACGACGGCATCGGCCTCCAGCTCCCGCAGCTGGGCCGTGAGCACCTTGTGGCTCACCCCCACCAGGGACCGCTGCAGGGCCGAGAAGCGCTGGGGACCCTCCCGGAGCCGGCAGAGGATCAGCAGCTTCCATCGGCCGCGCATCACCCGCAGGGCCAGCTCCGCCGGGCAGAGCTGGGAACCATCGGAGTCCAGGGAATCGGGGAGAGAGGCCGTCACAGGGATCGGGGTTACCGGCAGGTGCCCCAGGCACAAGCGGGTGCGTTCTTGTCAGTCAGGGTGGGGGTCCGCCAGAGTCCCCCCATGACCTTAACAATCCCTTACGGCCCGGGGCATCCCCGCTCCAGCCGGTCGGTCACCGCCCCATGAGCGACCTGTTCACCCCCCTGACCGTGGGCCCGCTGCAGCTGCCCAATCGGGTGCTGATGGCCCCCCTCACCCGATGCCGGGCCGAGCCGGAGCACGTTCCAGGCCCGCTGATGGCCACCTACTACCAGCAGCGGGCCAGCGCCGGCCTGCTGATCGCCGAGGCCACGATGGTGCTGGAGGGCAACTCGGCCTTCTGGCACGAACCCGGCATCCATTCGGCGGCCCAGGTGGCGGGCTGGCGACTCACCACCGACGCGGTCCATGCCGCCGGTGGGCGGATCGTGCTGCAGATCTGGCATGGCGGGCGGGCCTGCCACCCCCTGCTCAACGATGGCCGCCAGCCCGTGGGGCCGAGCCCGATCGCGATCACCGGCGACGAGGTGCACACCCCCGAAGGGAAACAGCCCTATGTCGTCCCCCGGGAGCTGGCCGACGACGAACTGCCCGCGATCGTGGCGGGGTTCCGCCAGGCCACCCGCAACGCCATCGACGCCGGCTTCGACGGGGTCGAGGTGCATGGCGCCAACGGCTACCTGCTCGACGCCTTCCTGCGGGACGGCAGCAATCGGCGCCAGGGTCCCTACGGCGGGCCGGTGGCCAACCGGGCCCGGCTGCTGCTGGAGGTGCTGGAGGCCGCCCGGGCCGAATCGCCCCTGGTGGGCCTGCGGATCTCGCCGCTGAACGGCTACAACGCCATGGTCGACAGCGACCCCATCGGACTGTCCGCCTGGCTGGCCCAGCGGCTGGAGAGCACCGGCCTGGATTACCTGCACGTGATGCGGGGGGACTTCCTCGGCCAGCAGCACGGCGATGTGCTCACCCCGATCCGTTCCGGCTTCAGCGGGGTGCTGGTGGGGAACATGGGCTACACGGCCGAGGAGGCCAATGCCGCCATCGCCGCCGGCCAGCTGGACGCGGTGGCCTTCGGCACGCCGTTCCTGGCCAACCCGGACCTGCCCGAGCGCCTGCGCCTGGGCGCCCCCCTGCAGTCCCCCGACCCGGCCACCTATTACTCCCCCGGTCCGGCCGGCTACACCGACTACCCCTTCCTGGAATCCGCCTGACATGTCCCCCGATCTTCTGGTGCTCAGTGCCAGCAACGGCGAGAACCTGAAACTTGCCGAGCGTTTCGCCGCCGCCGGCCGCGCCCGCGCCATGGCCGCGGAGGTGCTCGACCTCACCACCCTGTCCCTGCCGCTCTACAACCCCCGCACCCACGCGGAGTCCGGCCTGCCCGCCGAAGTGGAGGGGCTGAGCCGCCGGCTTGAGGCCGCCCCCCGCTGGGTGATCTGCGCCCCCGAGTACAACGGCTCCCTGCCGCCGGTGCTGACCAGCGCCATCGCCTGGCTCTCGGTGCAGGGGGACGGCTTCCGCACCCTGTTCAACGGTCGACCGATCGCGATCGCCACCCATTCCGGCGGTCCCGGCGTCGAAGTGCTGGCCGTGCTGCGCATCCAGCTGGCCCACCTCGGGGCCCACGTGGTGGGTCGCCAGCTCTCCAGCAGCCGCAGCAATCCCGCCAAGGACAGCAGCATCGACGACATCGTGCAGCGGCTGCAGCGCATGGAACTGATCCAACCCTGAGACCCCGCCCCATGACCCTTGTCTTCCGACCCGCCGCCGAGCGCTTCCACAGCCGTCTCGACTGGCTGGACAGCTGGCACAGCTTCTCCTTTTCCCACCACCACGATCCGGCCTGGATGGGGTTCGGACCGCTGCGGGTGATCAACGACGACACCATCGCGGCCGGCCGCGGCTTCGGCATGCATCCGCACCGGGACATGGAGATCGTCACGGTGATGGTGGACGGCCAGCTCAATCACCACGACTCCATGGGCCACAGCGAGGTGCTGCGGGCCGGAGAGGTGCAGGCGATGAGCGCCGGCACCGGCGTGGTCCACAGCGAGGTGAATCAGGGCGAGAGCCCCTGCCGGCTGCTGCAGATCTGGATCGATCCGGATCGGGCGGGCCACCCCCCCGCCTACCGCCAGGAGCCGTTCCGGCTCCAGCCGGGCTGGACGCCGCTGCTGGATCCGGATGGACGCCAGGGGGCCCTGGCCATCAACCGGCCGGTGCGGCTCTGGCGAGCCCGGGCCGGCGCGGGCGAGCGGCTGGAGCTGGCCATCGCCTCCGACGCTGCCGGCTGGCTTCAGGTGATTGATGGGGAGGGCACGGCCTTCGGCCAGCCGCTGCAGCGGGGCGACGGTCTCGGCTTCCCGGCGGCCGCTCCGGACAGCCTCCAGGCCGGCCCCGACGGAGCGGACGTGCTCCTGTTCGAACTGCGCTGAGCGGACCCCGGGGGGCCGCGGCGGGCGCCGCCCCCCGGCACGGCCCCAGGATGGGGGGAACAGCCTGACGTCATGGCCCGCTTCCTGCTGCTCTTCAGGCCCCGGGCTCCCCTGCCGCCGACGGAGCTCATCGGTCGGCTGGATCCCCTGTTGCTGCGGTTCCACGCCGACGTGGAGCACCGCTCCCCCGCCCATCTCAGCGCCATGGTCCGGGGTGAGCACGAGACGCTGCGACTGCAACTGATCGCCGACGTGCAGGCCAAGGCGGATGGGCCCGTGCTGGAACTGGTGCTGATGAGCCGGGAGGCCATGGGGGCGGGGGCGCCCCACACCAAGCAGCTGTTCGAGACCCTGGTGGCGATCGCCGCCGAGGTGATGCCCGACCTTGACCTGGTGTTTCGATCCGACAGGGACGGCGCTTTGCCTGACCGCAACTGAGAGAATCGACCGAATGCAGACGCTCTCGCCGACCCCTGCCGCCCTCGCGGAGCTGCAGCCGCCCCGCGGCTATCGCGTGCTCGCCTGGCTCGGTCTGGTGGCCAACCTGCTGGCCCTGCCGCTGGGCCTGGCGGCAATCCTGCTCACCAGCCTCTGGCGCACGGCCAATGTGGTCGTCTACACCAGTGCCGTGCTGCCGGCGGTGGCCCTGGGGGTGGTGGCCTGCGTCGCCCTGCTGAAGTGGCGCCTCTGGGGTCAGGTGCTGGCGATCGTGGCCCTGTCGCTGGATCTGGCGATCGAGATGGCCTACGGCATCGTGCGGCTGGCGCTGGTGGGTGAGGAACGGCTCCTGCTGGCGGTGGGCGCCCCCCTGGCCTGGGGCCTGACCCTGGCGGCCCTGGTGTTCTGGTGCCGTCCCGCGATCCGCTCCTACCTGCGCTGAGGGCCGCCGGGGGCCGGCGGGCAACCTGCCGTTCTGTATCAACGGCTCCACCCATGGGGCAGGACACAAGGATTGGATACCCTCCAGCCGACCCAAGCTGTTTCCATGCCCAGCCCCCAACGCTTCGCCGCCATTCAGGAGATTCACCAGCGCCCTCCGGTGGTGACCCCCCCCATCGAGTCGCTGGATGAGCTCTGGGCCAGCGACGTGTTCAGCCTGGCCAAGATGAAGGCGGCCCTGCCCAAGGAGATCTTCAAGTCCGTTCAGCGCACCATCAAGGAGAACGGCAAGCTCGACGTCTCGGTCGCCAACGTGGTCGCCCAGGCGATGAAGGAATGGGCCACCGGCCGCGGCGCCCTCTACTACGCCCACGTCTTCTACCCGCTCACCAACGCCACCGCCGAGAAGCACGACGGCTTCATCTCGGTGCAGGGTGACGGCTCCGTGATCACCGAGTTCACCGGCAAGGTGCTGGTGCAGGGCGAACCCGACGGCTCCTCCTTCCCCAGCGGCGGCATCCGCACCACCTTCGAGGCCCGCGGTTACACCGCCTGGGACATCACCAGCCCGGCCTTCCTGATGGAGACCCCCAACGGTCTCACCCTCTGCATCCCCACCGTCTTCATCTCCTGGACCGGTGAGGCCCTCGACAAGAAGACCCCCCTGCTGCGCTCCAACGCCGCCATGAACAAGCAGGCCCAGCGCCTGCTGCGGCTGCTCGGCGAAACCGAGGTGGCCCCGGTCAACTCCAGCTGCGGCGCCGAACAGGAATACTTCCTGGTCGACAGCGCCTACGTGCCCCTGCGTCCCGACCTGCTGCTGGCCGGCCGCACCCTGTTCGGCAAGCCCTCCGCCAAGGGCCAGCAATTCGACGACCACTACTTCGGCGCCATCCCCCTGCGGGTGCAGGTGTACATGCAGGACGTGGAGCGCCAGCTCTACAAGCTGGGGATCCCCGCCAAGACCCGCCACAACGAGGTGGCACCGGGCCAGTTCGAGATCGCCCCGTTCTTCGAGGCGGCCAACGTGGCCACGGATCACCAGCAGCTGATCATGACCATTCTCAAGAGCACGGCACGCCGCCACGGCATGAACTGCCTGCTCCATGAGAAGCCCTTCGAAGGCATCAACGGCTCCGGCAAGCACGTCAACTGGTCGGTGGGCAACCCCACCCAGGGCAACCTGCTGGATCCCGGCAGCACCCCCCACGAGAACATGCAGTTCCTGCTGTTCTGCGGCGCCGTCATCCGCGGGGTGCACAAGTTCGGTCCCCTGATGCGGGCCGTGGTGGCCACCGCCGGCAACGATCACCGACTCGGCGCCAACGAAGCTCCCCCGGCGATCATCTCCGTCTACCTGGGCAGCCAGCTCGAAGACGTCTTCCGCCAGATCAAGGAAGGCGACGTGACGGGCTCCACCCATGCCGGCGTGATGCAGCTGGGTGTCGACACCCTGCCCGAGTTCCCCAAGGATCCCGGCGACCGCAACCGCACCTCCCCCTTCGCCTTCACCGGCAACCGCTTCGAGTTCCGGGCCGTCGGCTCCAACCAGTCGGTGGCGGGCCCCCTGGTGGCCATGAACACGATCCTGGCCGATTCGCTCGCCTACGTCAGCGACCAGCTGGAGCAGAAGATGGCCGCCGGCGAAAGCCTGCCGGGCGCCGTCTTCTCCGTGCTCAAGCAGATCATGACCGACCACGGCAACGTGGTCTTCGGCGGCGACGGCTACTCCAGCGAGTGGCACCGCATCGCCGTGGAGGAGCGGGGCCTGGAAAACCTGCCCACCACTGCCGATTCCCTGCCCGTGCTGCAGCGGCCTGAAGTGCGCGACCTGTTCGCCCAGCAGGGTGTGCTCACCCCCCTGGAACTGGAGAGCCGCTTCGAGGTCTACGCCGAGCAGTACGTGCTCGCCATCGACGTCGAGGCCAAGCTGGCGGTGCAGATCGCCCAGACCCAGATCTACCCGGCCGCCATGCGCTACCTGGGTGAGCTGGCCAGCTCCCTGCAACTGCAGACCTCCATGGGCCTCCAGGTGTCCCCGGAAACCCAGCACAAGGTCGCGTCCCTCAGCGCCAAACTGATGGAACTGAGCGGTGCCCTCGAGAGCGCCATCAGCAACGCCCCCCACGGCACCATCGCCCACATGCGCTACTCGGCCGACACCCTGATGCCGCTGATGCACCAGCTGCGGGAGGCGGTCGATGGTCTCGAGGCCCTGGTGGACGACAACCTGTGGCCCCTGCCCTCCTACCAGGAGATGCTGTTCATCCGCTGAACGGCGCACGTTCCGCTGCGGGGAGGGCCTTTCGGGGCCCTCCTTTTTTTGGCCCCACGGGGGGAGATCTCAAGATCTGCACGCTTGGTTCCCATCGGCACAGTCGCTGGCCGAGGGGAGGTGCTGGAGTCGTTGCATGAGCGTTCCCGCCGACCTCCCGGACCTGGACGAGCACTACGGCTCCTACTGCCGGGCCATGCGGATGCTGGTGCGGGAAGGCAAGAGTCTCAAGAACGTGCAGCGGACCGTCTGCTGGCAGCAGCTGGCCCGTCTGCACGACTGCCGCCCGGCCCGGTATCAGGAGCCGGATGCCCTCTATCTGAAGCTCTGCCGCGAAGGTGGTGCCGCCGGTGGAGCGGCCCCGAAGCGCTGAGGACCGGACGGCGACGAGGGGGAGCTTTTCCCGGATTCGGTCACATCGGCCACTGACAGGCACCCCTGGAGCGAACGATGACGGGTGTTCCCATGCTTTCGACGTTGTCCATGGACGCACCTACGGCCTTCGCCGCGGTCGCTCTCGCCGCCGTCTCCTGGGACGGGGCCCTCACCATGGCGGGCACACGGGCCCTTCGCCACGCCCTCGACTACCGCGCCCCCTTCAAGGGGAGGAGCGACAAGGAGATGATCAGCCTGATGGACACGCTGCTCCAGGGCCTGCGTGCCAAGGGGGCGATCGGCCTGATGGAGGAGGCGGCCGCGGTGCTGGACGACCGGCAGCGGCACACGGCCTATGCGGTGGCGGCGGAGATCATGCGCTCCGACGGCCCCCTGGAGGACCAGGAGCAGGCGATCCTCGCCGACCTGGCCGGCACCCTGCGCCTCGACCCGGAGGAGACCACCAAGGTCCTCGAGGTGATGGACGTTCTCCATGCCAGCATCCTGGAGCCCGCCGTGAGCGCATGAGTTCCGCCCCCGCCGGCCTCCGCATCGCCGTGGTGGGGGCCGGCAGTTCCGGCCTGCTGCTCGCCCTGATGCTGCAGCGCCAGGGCCACCGCGTCTCCCTGTTCGAGCGCTCCGGGCGGCTGCGCACCGAGGGCTGCGGCATCCTGCTGGTGAAGAGCGGTGTGGAGGCGGTGGCGGCCGCCGCCGTCCCGGGCCTGCTCGACGACCTGCTGGCGGGCGGCCATCCCGTGCAGCGGTTCGTGTTCCGCAACCTCAGGGGCGATCTGATCGAGGCCAGCCCGGCGGAACGGCAGGCGGGGGAGCTGCCCTCCCTGCTGATCCACCGCCGCGCCATCCTCGACGCCCTCTGGCGCCATCTCGATCCCGCCGCCTTCCACGGCGACCATGCACTCGTCGGCTGGAGCCAGAGCGAGGACGGCGTCGAGGCCCGCTTTGCCGATGGCCGCCAATGGACGGGCGATCTGCTGGTGGGGGCCGATGGGATCTTCTCCCGGGTGGCGGCCCTGCTCTGCCCCGACCGGCGTCTGCAGTACCTGGGGGATCGGGTCTGGCGGGGGGTGGTGACGGACGCGACCTTCTGCACCGACGGGGATTTCTTCGTCTATGCCCGGGGCCGGGGCATCTACGCCAACTTCTTCGATCTGGGCCCCGACGGGGAGGGGCGGGGGCGCACCCACTGGGGCTTCTTCCAGGAGGAGGAGCTCCCCGATGACCGGGAGGCCCGGCAGAGGCTGCTGGAAGAGGGGGTGCCCGCCGCCGCCCTCGCCAAGCTTCCCGCCGATGCAGCCGCGGTGATCGCCGCCACGGCTCCGGAGGGGGTGGTGGCCAACTGGTCGTTCGACATCGACCCCCTGCCCGCTCTCGTCGACGGGCGGGTGGCCCTGATCGGCGATGCCGCCCACGCCATGAGCTCCTCCCAGGCCCGGGGGATGACGGCGGGGCTGGAGGATGCGGTGGCCCTGGCGGCCCAGCTGGCGCCCGGCGCCGCCGCCACACCGCAGCTGGCGCTGCAGGCTTACCAGGAGGAGCGCCTTCCGGTGGTCCACCGCTACCAGGAGCGCAGCCGCCAGGTGAGCCATCGCACGGGACGGAAGCGCCCGCCGACCCGAGATACCGCAGCGACGCCGGTTGCGGAGCAACACCGAAAGATGTTGTGAAGGTGACAGTTCGGATCTGGCACAGGGGCCAGAATGCCAATCCTGTATACGAGGCAAGACGTGGCGATCTCCTTACCTCAGTCCTCCCGCTCGCGCAGCAGCGCCCAGACGCGTAGCAACGTCCAGACGTGCCGCACCTACCGGCTGGTGGATCAACAGGGTGATCCCCATCCCATCCTCGACGACCTTTACGACTCCCTGGATGCCGCCTGGAGCGAGGCGCTGCATTGGTGGCAGGAGGAATTCGGCCCCGTGCAGGGTCCCGTCGGCATCGGCGTGGAGGTGAGCACCCTGAGCGGCGAGTGGCGCACCCTCCGTTATCCAGGCAGCTGATCCCCGGAAAGCTGAGAAGGCCTCAGGCCACCGTCACGCCCTTCCAGAACGCCACCCGCCCCCGGATGTTGCTGGCCGCTTCCTTGGGCTCCGGGTAGTACCAGACGGCATTGGCATTCTCCTTGCCGTCGACGATCAGGTCGTAATAGTGCGCTTCTCCCTTCCAGCCGCAGAAGGAGCGGTGGCTGGAGGGGCGGATGCAGGCTGCATCGAGCGCATCGGCCGGGAAGTAGGCGTTGCCTTCCACCGTCACGATGTCGTCACTGCTGGCGATCACCTTTCCGTTCCAGCTGGCCTGCATCGTGGGCGTCATCAGGGGTCCCCATCCTGGCGCGTGCCCAGCCACGCCGGCCGATTCACTCACCAATCATTGGGCTGGTAGATCCTCAAAGTCCCCACCCCCACCGGACTGGGCACCGGCCCCGGGCCGGCAGGGATCGCCGTCACCTGGAAGAGATAGGTGTCGGCCTGGACGGGGTTGAACCAGGGCCGCAGCGACACCGTCACCGTCGCGCCGGGGGGGACGGGCTCGGGGAAGCTGAGGTCGAAGCGCCGGGCAGCAGGATCGAACGCGGCCTGCACCGGGATCCGGCGCCCCTCACGGCGGGGCACCCCGAGAAAGGCGTGGGTCCGCTCGACGGCAAACGGGAACTGCCAGTCGGCACCACGGGTCTGCTGGATGGTCATGCCGCCGAGGGAGGCCCCCGCCCCCTCATCGAGGCTGAGGGTGAAGAAGTACTCCGCGGGCGACTGGCCCACGTTGGTGGTGTAGCTGGTGAGGGTGACCTTCCAGGGGGCCCGCACGAACTGGGTGCGACCGCCCAGTTCCAGGGCCTGGACGGCGGGAGCGCCGGCCGCAAGGGCCAGGCTCAGCACCGCCAGCGGCGGAACCACCCGGCTGAGGCCCGCCAGGGAAGCACGACCCGAAATGCCTGCCATGGCCTCCAACACCATCGAGGCCAACGCTAGGGGGCGGTGCCGAGGGGCCGGCTCGCGGCGGCAAGAAAGGGGGACGGATCCTGGTCGCGGCGATGCTGCACCGGGATCGGCTCCCCCGCCGCCGAGGGAGCGGCCGGATCGAGACGGGCCGTGGCCTCCAGGGAGCGGCGCAGCAGGCGGGCCGCGTGCAGCGGCATGTCCCTGGGCACGCTGATGCGATCCCTCAGGTAGCGCAGGCCACGGGCCGACCCGGGGGGAGGCGGGCAATCCTGGCCGGTGATCAGCCGGGTGAGGGCACAGCGCAACGGTCGGTCGAAGCCATCGGATCCGAGCGGATTGCGCGCCAGCAGGGGCCCACGGTGCCGGAGCACCCGGGCCAGGGCCACGGAGGCCGCGTCGGCCGGCTCGTCCTGGCTGGTCTCGGGATCGGACCCGGGTGGGGCCACGATCGGCCAGGGGCCGGCGTCGATGCGGTCGGCGAGATTCCGCTGCTCGCCGCTGCCGCTGGCGTAACACCCTCCCATCTGGGGGGGCAGGTCATGGGCGTGGGTGTGGAAGTCGCTCTGGGTACCGAGGTAGGTGGAGCGCTCCTCGAGAGCCCGGAACCAGCGATCGATGGCGGGATGGCGCTCCCGCAGCAGGTAGCCCTTGTAGTAAGCCAGGCTGGCGTTCATGCGCTCGACGTAGGGCACGAAGATCAGGTCCACCGTGCCCAGCTCCCCGAGCAGAAACGGTCCTGGCTCGGCCTCGAGGGCGCTCGCGAACCGTTCGGCCCAGCGATCGAAGCCCTCCCGGCCCCGGGCCTCGTCGGCGGGCCCCCGGGCCGGGACGCAGAGCCATTGGCACCAGGCCCGGAACAGCTGACGCTCAAGCTGGCGCAGCGGCAGGGCCACGGACGAGTGCATCGCCGGCCCCAGGGGGCCGAAGCTCTCCTCGAGGGCCTCGAGGATGCGGTCGCTCTCGGTGATCAGACGACCATCGAGCTCGAGGGCCGGCAGCATGCCGCTGGGGACCCGCTCGGTGTACCAGGGCTCCTTCCGCCCGTAGCAAAACATCGTCACCTTGCTGGTGCGATGGGGAACCTGTTTCTCCTCCAGCCACAGCCAGACCTTCTGGCAGTAGGGGCACCAGGCGTGGTGGTCGCGGTACAGCGTGACCCGGACCTCCGACTCCGGGCGACCGAACAGCCGCAACCGGGCCTGGGGGCTGGTGGGACCTGCGGTCGGATCGCTCGGCGCCGGCCCGGCGGCCAGGGCCAGCGCACCCCAGTCCATCGGCTCGGGAGGCATGCTTGCGGGGCCGGCCATGCAGAGGCTTTGGGGCCAATCACCCTAGTCAAGCTGCCAGGGGAGCTGGCTTCGGGAACTCGCACAACCCCGGCCGGCGAATCTAAAGTTCACATCCACGCTTCCAAGCAGCCCCCATGTTCGACGCCTTCACCAAGCTCGTCGCCCAGGCCGACGCCCGCGGCGAATTCCTCAGCCCCGGCCAGATCGATGCCCTGGGCGCCATGGTGGCCGAGAGCAACAAGCGGATGGACACGGTCAACCGCATCACCTCGAACGCCTCCAAGATCGTCACCAACGCCGCCCGCGACCTCTTCGACCAGCAACCCGCCCTGATCGCCCCCGGCGGCAACGCCTACACGCACCGCCGCATGGCCGCCTGCCTGCGCGACATGGAGATCGTTCTGCGCTATGTCACCTACGCGATCTTCACCGGCGATGCCTCCGTGCTTGAGGATCGCTGCCTCAACGGCCTGCGCGAGACCTACCTGGCCCTCGGCGTGCCCGGTGCCTCCGTGGCCGAAGGCATCCGCAAGATGAAGGACGCCGCCATCGCGATCGCCAATGATCGCAACGGCATCACCCCCGGCGACTGCTCCGCCCTGATGTCGGAAGTGGGCACCTACTTCGATCGCGCCGCCGCCGCCGTCGCCTGATCTGAGCGTCCGCCGCGACCATCCCGCCGGGGCACTGCCCCGGCTTTTTTGTGACCGTTCACTGGCCGGAGGGCCTGTTTGTTCGTTTGGCTACACAACCATCCTTCCCCAGCGCTGAGGGTGAAATTTACCTTTCCCAAGGTTCACCCCCCTTTCCCGATGCATGGATCACCGACTGGTGCATCGACGTCATCCGCATTGATGACCTTCGATCGCCTTCGCGTCCGCTTTCTGGCTGGGCTTCAGGATCAACGGCTAAGGAAAATCGCCTTCTTTCTGCTGGCGGTGGGGGCCGGCATCGGTCCACTGCTCGCCGGCTCGGCCAAGGCGGCCCTGGCCATGGCTCCCACCGATGGGGCCGACACACTGCTGATGCTGGTGGGTTCGGCCCTGGTCCTGCTGATGACCCCTGGCCTGGCCTTCTTCTACGGCGGCTTCACGCGTCCCAAGAACGTGCTGAACTGCATGATGATGAGCTTCTTCCTGATGGGGCTCATCGGCGTCCTCTGGGTGGTGATCGGCTACAGCCTGGCCTTCGACGTCGGCTTCGGCAGCCCCTTCATCGGTGGCCTGGGATCGATGTTCCTGCATGGCGTCGGCGGTGAACTCGGCGACCAGCCCCTGGCGGCAGGCTTCCCGATCAGTGCCACCTCCTTCGCCCTGTTCCAGGGCATGTTCGCGATCATCACGCCGGCCCTGATCTCAGGCGCCCTGGTGGAGAGGGTCAGCTTCAAGGCGTGGTTCTGGTTCTGCCTGATCTGGAGCCTGCTGATCTATTCCCCCATGGCCAAGATGGTCTGGGGCGGCGGTTTCATCGGTCCGTTCGGATCGATCGGCGCCATCGATTTCGCCGGTGGCACCGTGGTCCACATCGCTTCCGGCGTGGCGGCTCTCGTGGCCGCGGCCATCATCGGCCCCCGCACCACCTGGCCCAACAGCAAACGCCCGCCCCACAACGTGCCCTTCATCCTGCTGGGGGCAGGCCTGCTGTGGTTCGGCTGGTTCGGTTTCAACGGAGCCAGCATGTTCGCCTCCAAGACGGCAGGGTATCCCTTCCTCACCACCACCACCTCCGCCTCGGCCGCCCTGCTCACCTGGTGCCTGATCGAATGGTTCAAGGACGGCAAACCCACGGCCGTTGGAGCAGCCACCGGTGCCGTTGCCGGCCTGGTGGGCATCACCCCGGCGGCAGGGTTTGTGTACATGGAGCAATCGCTCCTGATCGGCATCGTCACGGCGGTGGTCTGCTTCATTGCCGTCAGGGTGAAGGCCGCCATCCAGTTCGACGATTCCCTTGACACCTTCATGGTCCACGGAGTGGGCGGGACCGTGGGCGCTCTGCTGACCGGAATTCTTGCCTCCAAGGCGCTTGTGCCTGCGGATTACTTCCCCTTGTCGGCCAAGATCCTTGAGGAATCAGGAAATTTCGGCCTGTTCATCGCCCAGTTCAAAGCCGTTATCCTCACCTATGGATTTGTCGCTCTCGGCACGGCTATTATTCTCTGGATTCTCGGGGCCCTGATGCCACTCCGCGTCAGCCCTGAAGAGGAAGAGCGCGGTCTCGACTTCGTGGCTCACGGGGAAGAGGCGTACGATCCAATGACCAACTGACGACCAAACCTTCCATGAAAATGATCACGGCCATGGTCCGCCCCTCCAAGGTGGATGCCATCAAGACTGCCCTCGTCGCCCTTGACATCATCGGCATGACGGTCACCGACTCCCGTGGATTCGGTCGCCAGAAAGGCCAAGTCGAGCGCTACAGGGGAACGGAGTTCACCGTCGAGTTCCTGCCCAAGGCAAGGATCGAGATCGTCGTTCCCACCGCCAAGCTGGACGCGGCGATCGCCGCCATCACCCAAGCCGCCCACACCGGTGAGATCGGCGACGGCAAGCTCTTCGTCACCCCGGTCGAATCGGTGATCCGGATCCGCACCGGCGAATCCGGCGAATCCACCCTCTGAGCAGCGGCCGCCGACACCGGCGCGTCCACCGTTCACCACCCGGAGCTGGCCATCACGGTCAGCTCCTTTTTTGTGGGCACCTGACGGACTCCTGATGGGATTCCGGCGGACCTCTGTGGGGCTCCAGTCCCTCTCCCGCAGCCGTCCCGCAGGCCCCCGCCCCGGCCATCCGCCAGGATTTCCGGACCCGCCGCCGCCGTCGCCGGCCATGGAGCAGCCCCGCACCCTGCTGATCAGCGGCGCCAGCCGGGGTATCGGCCGGGCGATCGCAGAACGGGCCCTGGCCGAGGGGCATCGGCTCAGCCTCGGCCTGCGCGATCCCGCCGCCCTGGCGGGGGGCCCGCTGCGGGAGGCCGCCCGCCAGGGGGGCCACCGGGTGATGGTGCATCCCTACGACGCCCGCGACCCCGGCCAGGCAACGGCCTGGGTGGCGGCGACGCTGGCCCACTTCGGCGCGATCGACGGGGTGATCCACTGCGCCGGTCTTTTCTCCCGGCTGGGCCTGCTGTTCGCGCCGGGCGGCGAAGGGGAGATCGAGGACCTGTGGCGCGTCAATCTGATGGGTCCCTGGTGGCTCACCCGGGCCGCCTGGCCGGCGCTGGTGGCCAGCGGCGACGGCCGGGTGATCACCCTGGTATCGATGAGCGGCCAGCGGGTGAAGGGTTCCCTGGCGGCCTATCCCTGCAGCAAGTTCGCCCTGATGGCCCTCTGCCAGTCGATGCGCAACGAGGGCTGGGACGCCGGGATCCGGGTGACGGCGATCTGCCCGGGCTGGGTCAACACCGCCATGGCCTCCCAGGTGACGGCCCTGCCCGCCGACGCCATGACCCAGCCCGAGGACCTGGCTGCCCTCACCGCCCAGCTGCTGCGACTGCCCGCCAGCGCCGTGCCCTTCGAGCTGAAGATCAACTGCGTGCTGGAACCCTGCTGAGGCGGCTCAGATCAGCCGCGAGCCGGAGGCCGCCTGGCGCTGGGAGGGATCGAACACGGCCGCCACGGTGCGGATCAGCCAGCGACCCGCGGCGGTCACCTCCACCAGGCCCCGGCCATCGGCCTGGCTGAGCCGCACCAGGCCGTCGTCGGCCAGGTCCTCGAGGGCGGTCCACTCGGCGGCGTAGCGCTCCGGGTCGATCGCCACCCGGAAATGGCACATCACCTGGCGGATCAGCTCCCGCCGCTCCAGCACCTCCGGATCACTCACCACCAGCCCCCGCTCCACCGGCAGCTGGCCGGCGGCGATGCTGGCGGCATAGGCCTTGAGATCCCGCTGGTTCTGGCTGAAGAGCCCGGGGAACTGGCTGATCGCCGTGGGACCCACCCCCAGCAGCTCCAGCTCCCCGCCGGTGGTGTACCCCTGAAAATTGCGGTGCAGGCGCCCCTCTCTGGCCGCCACGGCCAGGCTGTCGCCGGAGAGGGCGTAGTGGTCCATGCCGATGGCGTCGTAGCCGCAGCCGCCCAGGCGCGCGGCGGCACTGTCCAGCATCTGCAGTCGCTGGCGCTGGCTGGGCAGATACTCGGCGGCGATTTTCCGCTGCAGGGGCAGCTGCTCGGGCAGGTAGGCGAAGGAGAACAGGGACACCCGGTCGGGGCGCAGGTCCTGCACCAGGGCCAGGGTGGCGTCGAACCGCTCCGGCGTCTGCAGCGGCAGACCGCAGATCAGATCCACGTTGACGCTGGCGAAACCCGCCTCCCGCATCCAGCCCATGGCCCGGCGCAGCTGGTCCACCGGCACCACCCGGTTCACCGCCTTCTGCACCAGGGGGTCGGCATCCTGGATGCCGAAGCTGATCCGCGTGAAGCCCAGACGGCGCAGCTCCATCACGTCCTGGCGGCTGAGGGCCTCCGGATTCACCTCGATGGAGGCCTCCAGATCGCTCTCCAGGTCGAAGTGGCGCTCGATCAGCTCCCAGAGCCGCCGGCGCTCGGGGATCGTCAGATAGTTGGGGGTACCCCCGCCCCAGTGCAGCTGGGCGAGGCGACGGCGCTGGCCGGAGTGGCGGCTGATCAGCTCCAGTTCCGCGGCCAGGGCCTCCAGGTAGGGATCCACCACCTTGGAGCCGGCGCCGGTGGTGATGCGGTTGCAGCCGCAGAACCAGCAGGCGTTGCGGCAGAAGGGCACGTGCACGTAGAGCGACAGCGGCGCGTCGGTGGGGCGGGCCAGCTGGACCTCCAGATCGGCCGCGCTGACGCCCCCGTGGAACGCGGCGGCCGTGGGATAGCTCGTGTAGCGGGGAACGGGCCGGTCGTGCTTGAGCAGCAGGTCGATCGGGGTGGTGGGACGGGGGGAAACGGTGGCCGCAGGGGTCATGGGGAGGGGATGGGAGCGTGGCGGGAGCAAGAGGGGAGAGGGGGGCGGCCGGTGCGGCCAGGGGCGCGCGGGGCGGCTAGGCGGCGAGCTCCCCCAGCTCCGCCAGCAACCGCTGGGTGTCGTGGAAGGCGATCACCGATTCCTCCAGCAGTTCCAGCTCCTCGTCTGCGCTGAGGTCCATCCGTTCGATGGCGTCATGCAGCTCCTGCTTCAGCACGGGGATGGGGCGCTGGAACTGCCAGAACTGCAGGGACGGCAGGCCCTGGTCCGCGAGGATGGCGTTGGCCTGCTCGGCCAGTTGCTGGCCCCCGGAGAGGTCGCCGCCGTAGCGCACGTAGACGTGGGCCATGAACCGGTGCGGGGCCTGCTGGGCCAGGCGCTGCAGGTGCTCCAGCCAGATCGCGGCCGCCGCGGAAGCGGGCGTGGCCGGGACAACGGCCAGCCGGGCGATGTCCTGGTGCAGGGCCTGGCTGCGGGCCAGGTCGGCCCAGGGGAAACCTTCGGCTCCCAGGGCGGCCGCGAGCAGGGGGCCCCGGGCCTCGATCAGGCCGTAGGCGGGGGCGAGGGCACGGATCAGGGCCGCCAGCTGGCGGGGGTGGGCCTGCCCAGCCAGCAGCGACCGGGAGAAGGACATGCCCTCGGCCTGGTGGTGGGCGGCACCGATGCGGCCATGGAGGCGACGCACCCGGGGGCCGAACCCCTTGCGGGCGAGCACATCGGCGGGGCCGGCATGGTCGGAGATGGCGACAGGGACGGCGGTGGTCATGGGGAACGGTGCTGGGGGAGAACGGGCCCGCGAGGGGCGCTGCTGCCTACGGTATAACGGTACTGTTGTTACATTCTTCTGTAACAACAAAATCGTTGCAGCCTCCGCATCCGCTCCCCGCCCCCATCCCCTCCGCACCCCTCTCCGCCATGTCCGCCACCACCCAGGTCCCACCCACCGCGCCCCTGCGCTCCCTCTCCTTTCTGGTGGCCCCACTGGGGCAGCTCAGCGGGGACGGCCAGCTGCGGGAACTGATCGAGGAACGCCGCCAGCGCAAGGGCGCGGACGTGGAGCTCTGGTATCTGGGACAGGATCTGGTGGAGGAGCTGCGCCTGGCTCAGGCCTTCCGCCATCCCCCTGCGAAAGACCAGGAGCGGACGCGGCCACAGGGGCCCATCGAAGCGATCGTGGCCGGCGACGCGGCGGTGATCACCTGGCTGCAACTGCGCTTCGGCGGCTGCGCAGGCACGCTCGCTCTGCCGACAGGCTGGCTGCAGGAGCGGGCGGCAGCACTGCCGCCCCGGGCGCCGACCGCCGACACCGCCACCAGCAGCGCTCGCGCCGACAGGGGATAGAGGGGGGATCCCGGCGCCGGGGGCCACCGGTGGCCGGCCGCGGGGAACACCCCCGGCTGTGGTCCCGGAGCCGTGACAGCGACGCTCCGGGGTGTTTCCGTTGGGCTGACGGCCCGATTCCCAGGGCGGAGGCGCAGTGAACCCAACAGCAACGAACCCAACCGCCACAACCCATCCGAGCCACCCCCAGGCCCCTGCCGCCGGTGCCTGATCTCACCCCGGCCGTCGGCGACGCGTCCGCCGCCCCCTTCTGCAACCTGCTCCTGCCCACCGGCGCCCAGGCGCGGGGACGCACCCTCCCCGGCCGCAAGGTCGTGATCGTGGGCTGCGGCGCCGTGGGCATGGCCTGCGCCGTGGCGATCCTGCACAGGGGCTGCCAGGAGGAGCTGGTGCTGGTGGATGTGGCCCATGACCGGCTGGAGGGGGAGGTGATGGACCTCTGCCATGGCCTGCCGTTCCTGCCCCGCACCGACCTGCGGGCCGGGAGCGTGGAGGAGGAGGGACGGGATGCCGACCTGGTGGTGATCACCGCCGGTGTGGCCCAGCAGCCGGGCCAGTCGCGGCGGGAGCTGATCGAGCGCAATGCGGCCCTGTTCCGCAGGCTCGTGCCACCGATCGCGCTCCACTGCCCCCGGGCGGTGCTGCTGGTGGTGAGCAACCCGGTGGATGTGCTCACCCACATCGCCGGCCAGCTGAGCGGCTTCCCCGCCCACCGGGTGATCGGCTCGGGCACCGTGCTCGATTCGGCCCGCTTCCGCATGGCCATCAGTCGCCGGCTGGGGATCGATCCCCATGACGTCCAGGCCTGGGTGATCGGCGAACACGGCGATTCCGAGGTGCCGGTCTGGAGCCGGGTGACGGTGGCTGGCTCGGGCCTTGTCGATGGGGGCTGGGAAGGCAGCCGCACCCTGGCGGATCCTGAGCTCCAGGAGCTGTTCCACGCCGAAGTGCGCCAGGCGGCCTACGAGATCATCCGGCTCAAGGGCAGCACCTCCTGGGCGATCGGGCTGGCCACCGCCGAGATCGTCGAGGCGGTGCTGCGCAGCAAGGACCAGATGCTCACGGTGAGCAGCCGCAGCCACGGCCACTACGGCCTGCCCGATGTCTGCCTCAGCCTGCCCACGATCGTCAACGACAGCGGCGCCGCCGCCCTGGTGCAGATGGCCCTGACCGAGAAGGAGATGGGGCAGCTGCGCCACAGCGCCGAGGTGCTGCGCGGCATGCTCGATGAGGCGGGGTTCTGACCTAGGCCGCCACCTCCACCGCCCGGCCAGCCAGTCGCGCCACCAGAGCGCGGGCCTGGGACGGGGGGAAGCCCACCATCTCAATCGCCGCCTGGAAGCAGCCCACGAATTCGCCCACCAGGTCGGTGGGATCGATGCCGATGGCGGTCAGGTCGTCGCGGACGCTCTGGAGCATGGCCAGCACGATCGGCAGGGCGCGCTCGCAGCAGGCCGCGATCGGTGCGGCCACCTCCGGGAACCAGGCCGCCAGCCAGCGTCCGCCGTACTCGAGGTGTTCGGCCTCATCGGTGAGCACCGACTCGATGATCGGCGCGGCGAAGGGGTCGGCCACCGGCTGGTAGCAGCGGTAGGCGGCCACGGCGAAGCTTTCCACGATCAGGCACTGGATCACCAGGGCGCTGACGCGGTCGCCACTGCTCACAGCCTCACGGAACAGGCGATGCAGCGGCGAAAACAGCCGGCGCGCCAGCGGCAGATCCGGGCGGATCCCCAGCTGCCTGCCGCAGCCGGAGAAGTCGCGGGCATGGTGCCCTTCCATGGCGGCGAGCCGCAGCAGGTCGTCCCGGTCCTCCGGAAGGAGGCCGGCCAGCAGGCGGAAGTGGCTGTCCGCCAGGCCCTCACCCACGATCACCAGGGCGTTGATGCGGCTGTAGGCGTCGCAGTAGGCGGCGCTCAGATGGGGCTGGGGCATGGGAGAGGAGGCAAGGGAACAGGAGCTGAACGATCCGCTGGTGGAGGCCGCAGGAAACGCCGCGGGCAGCCCGGGCTCAGCCCGCCTCCGCCCGCACCATCGGCTGCCAGAACTGCTGCCACAGCAGCCCGCCGAAGCGCAGCCTCAGGCCGATCTGGCGCCAGGGGCCGGCCCCCTGGCGGCGAGCGGCCCCCATCTCCTGGAAGCAGGCGACAAGGCGGTTCCGCAGGGCGATGAAGCCGCCGGACTCCAGATCGAACACCCAGGGGAAGGCCCGGCGGGCCGTGCGGTTGGTCTGACGCATCACCTCGGCGTCGAAGGCCTCCGGGTCCATCCCCAGGATCCGGTAGAACTCGCCGCGCTCACAGACCGTGAGGCTGTGGGTGAGAAACACCGACCACAGGAAGAAGCGACTCAGCAGCTTGCCGCGCAGCCCCTGGCGCAGGGCCGGCCAGCAGCGGATCAGCATGTTGAAGATGTCGCCATGGCGATTCTCGTCCTGGCACCAGGGCTCGAAGAAATCGAACAGCGGCGCGAAGTTGCTGTCGGGGTTGGCCTTGAGATGGCGGTCGATGAGGATGTACCGCCAGTAGCCGATCTTCTCCGACAGGAAGACGCTGTAAAGCACCCAGCTCAGGGGAAACCAGGTGATCGGCCGCTTGGTGCTGAGGCTGGGCAGGTCGATCTCGATGCCCTCGGCCACCAGGGCCCGGTTGAGGAAACCGGCATGGCGGGCCTCATCGCGGGCCATCAGCTGGAACAGCCGCCCCATCTCGGGACGCTGCGCCTGGAGGAGCCGCCGGGAGAGCTCCTTGAACAGCAGGAAACCGGAGAACTCCGACACGCAGGAGCGCACCAGGTAGCTCTCATACGCCTCCTTCTCCTCAGGACTCAGGTCCCGGAGCCGGTCCAGCGGTGCCTTGCGATCGAAGTGGTCGCGGTTGTAGTCCGCCTCCATCTCGGCGAGCATCGCGTCGAAGGCCGGCCGCTGCGGCTCCAGATCCGTGCGGGCCGCCTTGGCGATCTGGGTCGTGTAGAAGCGCGGGGTCAGCAGGTCTTCCCGCAGGTGGGGCGCCGCAGCAGGGGTGGAGAGGGTGGCGGTCATCAGGGGGCGACGCGACTGCGCGTTATAACGGCATCGTGATACTACGTGATACAGGTGAAGCAGACCTGTGGTTTCACGATTCTGTATCAACAGTCTGAGACGCAAGCGTGGTAGCCTCGCCACGATCCCGGGCTTCGCTGCGGTCGATGGAATCTCTGGCCGACTACTTCAAGGTGTTCTCCGAGCCCAACCGGCTCACCGTGCTTGAGACCCTGCGGCCGGGCCCCCTGAACGTCACGGCCGTCGTCGAGAAGACCGGCCTCAGCCAGGCCCTCGTGTCCAAGCATCTCAAGCTGCTGACGATCGCCGGGGTGGTGCGTCGCCGTCCCGAAGGCAGCCTGGTGTTCTATGAAGTGATCGACAAGGGCGTCTTCCAGCTCCTGGCCCAGGCCCGGAAGCTGATGCTCGCTTCCCGCCGCCAGCAACTCGATGCCCTTGCGGCCATCCTCTGACCGTCCCGCCGATCTGCCGGGCGACCTCCCCGCCGACCTGGAGGCCCTCAAAGACGCCCTGGCCGCAGGCCGCCGCCACTTCGCCGGTCTGCGGCTGGGGGATCTCGATGGCGTGGCCCTGGATCTAGGCGACTGCGACCTGCACGGCGGCTGCTTCAAGGAAGGTCGGTTCGGCCATGCCCGGCTGGCGGGAGCGAACGTGGAGGCCGCCTGCTTCCAGCAGGCCCTGCTCTGGGGGGCCGACCTCTCCGGTCTCAAGGCCAGCGGCTCCTTCTGGCACGACGCCGACCTGTCGGCGGCCCGGCTGCAGGGGGCCGATTTCGGCGGCGCCCTGATGCACCGCTGCTGTCTGCGGGGGGTGCTCGGGGCCCACAGCCGCTGGCGGTCCACCCGGCTGGTGGAGGCCGACTTCCGCGGCGGGCTCGACCAGCCCACCGACCTGGGCGGGGCCGATTTCCAGGGGGCCGACCTCAGCTTCGCCCAGATGCAGGGTGCCCAGCTGCAGGGGAGTGATCTGCGCGGTGCCTGCCTTTACGGCACCAACATGGGAGGCGCCGACCTGCGTGATGCCGATCTGAGCGGCTGCGACCTGCGGGACACCGATCTCCGGGACGCCATGCTGGAAGGCACCGTGCTCCACGACGCCCTGCTGCCATGACCGACTGCTTCGATCTGATCGTCCTCGGGGCGGGCTCCGGTGGCCTGGCGGCCGCCAAACGGGCGGCCTCCTACGGGGCCTCGGTGGCGATCGTGGAGGGCGACCGGGTGGGGGGCACCTGCGTGATCCGCGGCTGCGTGCCCAAGAAACTGCTGGTCTACGGCTCGGCCTACCGCCACCTGCTGGCCGATGCGGCCAGCTACGGCTGGCAGCTGGATGGCTTCCGGCCGGATGCCTCGGTGCTGCTCGCCAATGTGCGCCGCGAGGTGGACCGGCTCAACCAGCTGCACATCACCCTGCTGGAGAAGGCGGGCGTCGAGCTGGTGCGGGGCTGGGGCCGCTTCGCCGATCCCCACCACATCGATGTGGTCCAGGGCGCCGAGACCACCCGTCGGCTCAAGGGGGAACGGATCCTGATCGCCGCCGGTGGCCGGCCGCACCGTCCCAGCTTCCCCGGGGCCGAACTGGGCTGGGTGAGCGACGACATGTTCCTGCAGGAGCGCTTCCCGGACCGGGTGGTGGTGGTGGGGGCGGGCTTCATTGCCTGCGAATTCGCCTGCATCCTGCATGGCCTGGGTGTGGCGGTGACCCTGCTGGTGCGCGGCGACCACCTGCTGCGGGGCTTCGACCGGGAGGCCTCCCATGCGGTGCAGGAGGCCATGGAGGCTGAAGGCATCGAGATCCGCTTCGCCCACAGCCCCGCCGCCATCACCGGCGTGCCCGGGGCCCTGGAGCTGGTCACCCAGAGCGGCGAGGTGCTGCCCTGCGGCGGCGTGCTGCTGGCCACGGGCCGGCGGCCCTTCCTCGAGGGGTTGCAGCTGGAGTGCGCCGGGGTGGCGGTGGAAGGGCACCGCATCCCGGTGGATGCCGACCAGACCACCAACGTGCCCCACATCCATGCGGTGGGCGACGTGACCGACCGCATCAACCTCACCCCGGTGGCCGTGGACGAAGGCCGGGCCTTCGCCGACACCGTCTACGGCAACAAGCCCCGCCAGGTGAACCACGACCTGGTGGCCAGTGCCGTGTTCAGCCAGCCGGAACTGGCCGGGGTGGGGCTGAGCGAAGAGGCGGCGATCGAACGCTTCGGCAGCGAAGGCATCCGGGTGCACCGGGCCCGCTTCCGGCCCATGGCCCAGGCCCTGCCGGCCCGGGGCCCCCGGGTGCTGCTCAAGCTGATCCTGGAGGCGGCCACCAACAAGGTGGTGGGCTGCCACATGGTGGGCGAGCACAGCGCCGAGATCATTCAGATGGCGGCAATCGCCATCGGCATGGGGGCCACCAAGGCCGACTTCGACCGCACCATGGCCCTGCACCCCTCGGTGGCCGAGGAGTTCGTCACCATGCCCGGCTGATCGAACACACGCGGATCAGAGATCGTCTTCGACGCCCGGCTTGATGGTGCAGTCGGAGAGGGGGTAGCTGACGCAGAGCAGGGCGAAGCCTTCGCCGATCTGGTCATCGTCGAGGAAGCTCTGGTCGGACTGGTCGACACTGCCGGAGAGGATCTTGCCGGCGCAGGTGCTGCAGGCTCCGGCGCGGCAGGAATAGGGCAGATCAATGCCCTGCTCCTCGGCCGCGTCGAGGATGTAGGTGTCGTCGGGACAGCTGAAGGACTTGCCTCCTTCCAGGCTGATCGTGAAGCTCGCCATGGTGACGCAGGAGGACGATCAGCAAATCCTTGGGGAACCTGCCCCGGCAGTGTGTATCGCAACGAACAGCGTGCGCGGGCGGGCACACAGGGCCTTCAGGACCCGGCGCCGCCCTGGAGGTCGGCGGGGAACCCCCAGGCCCGGCGGAGTCCCGGGTCGGACAGCTCCCAGGCATGTTCGCTGGCCACCACGGCGGCACGTACCCCTTCCCCCGTCAGCCCCCTGGCCGCCCGGGCGCTCTCCAGCAGCTGGCGGAACCGCAGGCTCTCCTGCAGCAGCCGCTCGACCCGCTCCGGCCCCCCGGCGCTGGCGAGCATCGTCGGTTGCCGGGCGCAGAGTTCGAGGGTGTCGATGTGCTGCTCCAGCCAGGCGGCCTCGTAGTGGAGCATGGCGTCGCTGCAGCCCTGGAGCCGGGCGGCATAGAGGGTCAGATGCTCCTCCAGCACGGCAGGATCGCCGGAGCGGTCAACCGGAGCCGGAGCGGTGGAGCGGTCATGGAGCCGCTGCATGATCTGACGCAGGTAACTCATCGGCGGTGGCCTCGCGGCGCTCGTGCGGTCGGTGGGGTCAGACGGCCGCCAGCCCCCGTTCGTTGAACACGCCTTCGAACAGCACCGAACTGAGGTAACGCTCGCCGGAGTCGGGCAGCACCACCACGATCGTGCGGCCCTCGAAGGCCTTCTCCCTGGCGAGCCGCAGGGCGGCCACCGTGGCGGCGCCGCAGGAGATGCCGGCCAGGATCCCCTCCTCCTTCATCAGGCGCCGGGCCATGCTCACCGCCTCCTCGTCGCTGACGGCCTCGACCCGGTCGACCAGGCTGAGGTCGAGGTTGGCGGGGACGAACCCGGCGCCGATGCCCTGGATCTTGTGGGGACCGGGCCGGAGATCCTCGCCGGCGATGGTCTGGCGGATGACGGGGCTGTTGAACGGCTCCACCGCCACCGACACCAGCGGCTTGCCGAGGGTGGTCTTGATGTAGCGGCTGACGCCGGTGATGGTGCCGCCGGTGCCGACGCCGCAGACCAGGGCATCAACCACCCCGCCGGTGTCGGTCCAGATCTCGGGGCCGGTGGTGTCGTGGTGGATGCGGGGGTTGGCCGGGTTCACGAACTGCTGCAGCATCACCCAGCGGTCCGGTTCGGACTCCGCCAGCTCCCGGGCGGCCGCGATGGCACCCCCCATGCCCAGCCTCCCCTCGGTGAGCAGCAGGTGGGCGCCGTAGGCCGTGAGCAGCTTGCGCCGCTCCAGGCTCATCGTCTCCGGCATGGTGAGGGTGAGGGGGATGCCCCGGGAGGCGGCCACGAACGCCAGGGCGATGCCGGTGTTGCCGCTTGTGGGCTCGATCAGTTCCTTGCCGGGCCCCAGCAGTCCATCCTTCTCGGCCTGCCAGATCATTGCCGCGCCGATGCGGCACTTCACCGAATAGGCCGGATTGCGGCCCTCGATCTTGGCGAGCACCCGGGCGCCGCATCCCTCCGTGACGCGATGCAGCTCCACCAGCGGGGTCTGCCCGATGCTGAGGCTGTTATCGGCATGGATGGGGCTCATGGTGCTCCCTCTGGATCCGGTCCATGGGCACCTTAGTCAGCGCGCGATCCCAGGGGACTGTCAAGCAGCTGGGGCACGTCGTCCGGGCGACGTCGGCCCATACGATCGCCCCCGTCGGACGCAGCGTCGCCAGGGGTGAAGACACCGGTCCCCGGGATCCATGGACCCATCGCCCTGTTGCTGCTGCTGCTCTCCATCGCCGTGGTGACCGTGGTGATCGACCGGGGCCGCTACTGGTGGAACTGGTGGCGCAGCCGCTCCTCGAGGCGCCAGCAGTGGGAACGGGTGCTCGCTGACCAGGGCGGACCGGCCGCCGGGCGCCTGCTGGAGGACTGGGAGCTGGAGATGCGTTTCGGCGAACCGCTGCTGCAGGCGGCCGTCGTGCTGGCGCCGCTGCTGGGGCTGGTGGGCACCGTGCTCGGACTGATGCAGGTGCTCGCCAGCCTCGGCCCCCAGCTGCTGCTGCCGGCAGGGGCCAACCTAGCTGGCTTCGGCCGGGTGCTGCTCAGCACGGCCCTGGGCCTGATCCTGAGCCTGATCGCCAGCACCGGCCTGTTCGCCAACCAGTGGCTGCGCCGCAGCCAGTGCCTGCGACTGCAGCGCCTCGGCCGTCCCTGGGCACCGCTGGCATGAACCACGCCCTTGCCGCCCTGGTGGGGTTGACCCTGCTGCTGTGCGGGTCGGTGGCGGCGCTGGCCGACCTGGCCCGGCAGCGACAGCCGCGGCTGCGGCCCCCGGGGGGCGACTCCCTGACGGGGGCCCTCTGGATCGTGCGGGCGCCCGGCGATCGCTGGTTCGTGAACGGTGAACCCGTCTCCCACGGCCGACTGCCGGGCCTGCTGGCCTCCCAGCCGGCCGGCAGCGAGATCCACTTCCTGCCGGCGGCCCGCCTGCCCCTGGGCGAGGTGGCCCGCTCCCTGGCCCACCTGCGTTCGATCAGCCCCCAGCCGGTGGGGCTGGCCCTGCCGGAGGCGGGGCCATGAACGCCGACACCGGCCAGACACCTGCCTGGGGGGCCGCCCTGGACGCTGCGGCGCTCGGGGCGATGGCCACCGCACTGGCGCTGCTGACCCTGGCCCTGATTCTGGTTCCCCAGCGGCTGGCCCAGCGTCCGGCGAGCCAGGGGATCGTCAGCCTGCACCTGGGCGCCGACGGCCGGCTGCGGCTCTGGAACCAGTCGGTCCCGTCCGCTCAGCTGGCCGCGGTGCTGAAGGGTCTCAAGGACGGCCCTGGCCAGCCGACCCTGCGTCTGATCCCCGATCCGGATGTGCCCTGGGGAGCGGTGCAGCAGCTGATGGAGCGCCTGGGCCGCACCGACCTGCCCCTGGAGCTCCAGCTGCCATGAAAGCCAGCCTCCCCCGTCCGTGGGTCTTCCGCCTGCAGACCCTCCCCCTCCCCCGCTGGCGCCATCTGCGGCTGCCCCTGCTCGGGGCTCTGGCCCTGAACGGGCTTTTTGTCGCGGCGGCCCTGCGTCCGCCCGCCAGGACAGCCCCCGCCGTGGCCGCCACGCCGCCGGATGACACCCCCGAACTGCTGCGGTTCAGCCGCCAGCAGGCACGCGAGCCTTCCCTGACGGCCCTGCCCCTGCCGCCGCTGAGCGCCCTGCCGCCGCCTCCGCCGATGGATCTGCCGGCGCAACCACGCCGCGGGGTCGCCGGCCCCCGGCGCGGCGATGGCGGCACGGCAGGGAACCGGGAGCGGGCGGCGGCGGCCACCCCGGCGCCACTGGGAGCCCCCCAGGAGCGCGCCGGCTCCGGGCCGGGCGCGGAGCTGGCAACCCGGATGCTCGCCCTGGCCCTGCAGGCCCGGCCGCTCGAGGCGGCCGAGGCCACTGCCGTTGCGGCCCTCTGGGAGCAGGCGACGCCCACCCGCGAGGTCCCCTCCGGGATGGTCCCCGCTCCGGACGGGATGGAACTGCGGCGGCTGCCGCTGGCCAGGGTCCGCAGCGCCGGCCTGCCGTTCAGCGATCCCCTCGCCGTGCTGGCGGGCGGCAAGATGCTGCTGCTGTGGCCCGACGGGAGCACGCTCTGGATGCTGGCGGCCGCCGGGGACAGCCGTGCCGCCAGCGACAGCCGTACCTCCAGCGCCAGGCCCTGAGCGGGGGCAGGGCTCAGTCGTCGCTGGCCGGCAGCACCGCCAGCGCCTCGAACAGGCGCCCCAGGGCCTCCGCCAGGGCGGTGGCGTCGAGCATGCCGTAGCTGAGCCGCAGCAGGGCCTGGCCGCCGGCCGGCGGCAGGCCGAAGCTGTCACCCGGCAGGGCGGCCACCCCGTGCCCCAGCACCAGATGGCGCATCAGCGGCTCACCCCCCAGAGCGCAGGGGAACCGCAGCAGGCCATAGAAGGCGCCGTCAGGGGGGCCCAGCAGCTCCAGCGCCTGGCCGCCGGCGCGGGCGGCCGCCACCGCCTCGAACAGCTGCCGGCGCCGCTGGCCGAGGGCGGCGATGTGGGGCCGGCACCAGGCCGGACCGGCCTCCAGGGCCGCCAGCGCCGCCTGCTGGCTCACCTGGGGCGGACAGATCAGCACCGTGTCCTGCACCTTGGCCAGGGCCCCCATCAGCTGGCGGGGAACCGCCGCGTAGCCCACCCGCCAGCCGGCCATGCCGTAGGCCTTTGAGAGGGAGAACAGGGACACCGTGTGCCCGCCGCTGCCTGGCAGCCGACCGGGGCTTCCGTGGGGCACCGTCCCATGGATGAAATCGGCATAGGCCTCGTCGCTCACGTGCACCAGCCCGTGGCGGTGGCACAGGGTGTTGATGGCCGCCAGCACCTCCGGCGGCGCCACCAGGCCGCTGGGATTGCTGGGGGAGATCGTCACGATGGCGCGGGTGCGGGGGGTGATCGCCGCCGCCAGCCGCTCGGGGTCGGGCACCAGCCCCGCCGCCACCGGCACGGGCACGCCGCCGGCCAGGCGGATCGCCATGGCGTGGTTGAAATAGAAGGGCAGCGGCAGCAGCACCTCGTCGCCCGGGTCGCAGAGCACCTGGGCGATGGCGTGGAAGGCCATGTTGCTGCCGGCGGTCACCAGCAGGTCGCTGCCCTCCAGATCCAGCCCCCGCACCTCGGTGAGCTCCCGCCGGACCGCCTCCAGCAGGGCCTCCTCGCCCTGCACCGGCCCGTAGCGGTCGAGCCGCCCGGCCTCCAGCATCGACCGGCCGACGGCCTGGCGCACCGCCTCCGGTGGCGCCCAGCTGACCATGCCCTGGGCCAGGGATAGGGCGTCCGGGCGCTGGCGCATCAGGGCCCCCACCTGGGCGATCACCGGGTCGGCCACCGCCGCCATCCGGCCCGCGGCTCCGGGAGCTGTCCTTCCCATCTCAGGCCACCCCATCTCAGGCCACCGCAGGGAGCAGCAGTTCCATCAACGCCCCGCCCCCGGGATGGTTGGACGCCTGGATGCGGCCGCCATGGGTGACGGCGATCTGCTGGACAATCGCCAGACCCAGCCCGCTGCCGCCCCGGTCGCTGCGCACCCGGGACGGATCACCGCGGTAGAAGCGCTCGAACATGTGCTCGAGGTCGTCCTCACTGAGCCCGGGGCCTTCGTCGCGCACCGACAGCAGGCACCAGCCCGCCGTCGCTTCGATCTCCACCCACACGGTGCCCTCCTCCGGGCTGTAGCGCAGGGCATTGTCCAGCAGGTTGAGGACGGCCCGGTGCAGCCGGGAGCCATCCCCCAGCACCGCCAGTTCGCCCTCGGCAATGAGCTCCAGGCGGATGGAACGCCGCTCGGCCAGGGGCCGCAGACCGAGCCAGACCTGCTGCACCAGCTGGGGCAGATCGACACGGCTGCGCAGGCGCACCCCCTCGGGCAGGGTGTTCTCCAGCCGGGAGAGCTCCATCAGGTCGCCCACGAGCCGCTGCAGCCGCAGCAGCTCCCGCTGCAGCCGTTCCACCAGCACCACATTGGCGTCGTTGACGTGGGCGGCCAGGCTGTCACCCACCAGCAGCAGGGCCGTCAGGGGCGTCTTGAGCTCGTGGGCCACATCGCTCACCCAGCGCTCCTGCTGCTCCAGCTGGGCTTCGAGCGAACGACGACTCTGGAGCAGCAGCGCCACCCAGCCATCGTCCCCGGGCAGGACGAACACGGCCAGCTGCTGCTCGCCAAGCTCCCAGTCGAGGCGCTGGGGACGCTCCCGCCGGCGGGCGTTGCGGACCACCTCCAGCAGCTCGGGCGAGCTGCAGACCCGATCGAGGGGTTCCTGGCGCCGTAGTCCCGCTCCGGGGGCCTCCAGCAGCCGTTCGGCCCGCTGGTTGATCAACTGGATGCGGTCGCCGCTGTCGAGGATCAGCCAGCCATCGGGGGCCTCCCCGATCCAGCGCAGCAGCTGGCGGTGCCAAAGGCCGGAACGGGCCCGGCCGGGCCGGCTGGTGCGGCGCGCCAGCAGCCAACCCAGGGCCAGCCCCAGCAGCCCCGCCAGCAGAACCCCCATTCAGCCGAAGCGGTAGCCGAAGCCCCGGACGGTGATCAGGTGCTCGGGCGCCGAAGGGTTGGCCTCCAGCTTCTCCCGCAGCCAGCGGATGTGGACGTCGACGGTCTTGCTGTCGCCGAAATAGTCGTAGCCCCAGACCCGCTCCAGCAGCTTGTCGCGGCTCCAGACGCGGCGGGGGTGCTGCATGAACAGCTCCAGGAGCCGGTATTCCTTGGGCGAGAGGTTGACCTCGAGGCCGTCGCGGGTGACGCGGCATTCCTCGGGGTACAGGCTGAGGTTGGCGTGCTGGAGCACCTTGGCGGCCACCTCCACCGAACGGCTGCGGCGCATCAGGGCGCGGCAGCGGGCCACCAGCTCCCGCAGGCCGAAGGGCTTGATGAGGTAGTCATCGGCGCCCACCTCCAGCCCCAGCACCCGGTCGGTCTCGCTGTCGCGGGCGCTGACCACCAGGATGGGGGTGTGGTTGCCGGCGGAGCGCAGCTGGCGGCAGAGATCCAGGCCCCCCAGCCCGGGCAGCATCAGATCAAGCACCACCAGGGAGAATTCCTCCCCCGGAGGGCATTCCTGGAGGGTGCGCAGGGCCTCCCGGCCGTTGCCGCAGGCCGTGACCGAAAACCCCTCCAGAACGAGGACGTCGCGAATGGTCTCGCGGATCGTGTCGTCGTCCTCGACGACCAGGAGAGGGGGGTGCATGACGGCATTATCGGCGTCCGCAGCGGGCAGACCCCAGAACTGTCTCAACGCCGTGGCAGATAGCTGACCACCAGACGCCGCTGACTGTCGAGCTGCAACCAGCCCTCGTCGCGGAGGGTGCCGATCACGCGCGTGACGGTGACCCGTGTGGTCGCCAGGGCGCTGGCCACCTCCTGATGGGTGAGGCGCAGGTTGAGGCGCAGGCCCGATTCGCAGGGCTGGCCGTACTCGCTGGCCAGCAGTTCGAGGAAGCCACGCACCCGTTCATCGACGCGTTTGAGACCCATCAGGGCGAGCAGGGCCTGGCTCTGCTGGATGCGCTGGCCGAGGGCCTCCAGCATGGCCACGGCCAGGGTGCCGTCCTGGCGGATCTCGCTGCAGCTGAGGCAGAGCAGGTCGGTGTCGGCCAGGGTGGTGGCGGCGTAGGCCTCGACGCCATTGAGGGGATCGCCGAACGGCTCGTTGGGGCCGGCCAGGCCGAGCAGCATGTCGTCGCCGTGAATGGTGATGGCGCTGAGCTTCACCATGCCGCGAACGACGAGCCAGACGTTGTTCTTCAGCAGCGGTACATGGCTCCCGGCGCTGACATGAACCAGACTGCGTTTCTGGTAGTTCGCTTCAAGAAGTTCTCGGAATCCATCCTTGCTGCCGGATTCACGGGAGGGCGTGAATACCATCGGGGAAAGCGCATCGGATGCAGCGAACTGTATGCAGCGACACCCGCCGGACGGGCAAAGGGCTGGTAGTGCTTTGGTTAAGAGCTCGGTAAGGCGAGGGCCAGCGGGGGCGCTTCCGGGTGGCTGTCGGAACGCCGTTCGAGCCAGAGCGCCATCGAGAGGCTGCGCCGGCGCTCGGGGAGGATCAACCCATCGGCTCGCTGCCGCCACTGGTCCCAGCAGATCTGGGCCCTGCGGCGCAACAGGGCCTCCAGAGCCGGCAGGCTCCTGGCCAGTCCGGCCGGCAACTGATCATCGATCGCCCTCTCCAGGACATGGAGATCGTTGAGTTCTCCGAGCAGTTCCTGCAGCTCCCTCAGTTCAGCCACCCACTGCCGGCAGCGTGAGCCGGTGACGGCCCCGAGATTCTCGAGTCCGTAACGGGCGGTCTTGAGTCGTTTGCGCAGGTCGTGGACCCGCTCCATGTCCCCCTCCTGTTTGAGGATGAACCAACCCGGATGCTGGAACAGCCCGGCGATCATCGGGGCCTGCCACTCCAGGGTCCAGGCCAGCAGCGGCAGCTCCCCCAGCCGCGTGAACTCGGGATGGCGCAGCCAACCCTGCAGCTGGGACAGCAGCTTCAGGTAGCCGCTGCTCTGGAGGGTGGTGACCACCTGCTCATAGGCCAGGGCCCGTTCACGCCGGAGTTGCTTCAACACGGGCTTGAGAGCCCGTTGTTCCGTCTCGGGAAGCTCGGGCATCAGATCCTTCTCCAGCCGATCCCTGAGCACATCCAGGTCCCGCGCCATGCCGAGCCGGCGCACGGTCTTGGCCAGGCGGGGGTCAGCGACGGCCTTGGGCAGCTGCAGGGCGGGGCCGAACTGGTGCAGGCAGGTGCGCAGCCGCCGCAGCGCCACCCGCATCTGATGCAGGGGTTCGGGATCGTTGTCGGCGAGCACGGGCCCCTGCAGCGACGCGAGCTTGTGGGTGAAGCGCCCGATCAGATCGACGGCAAACGCTCCATTGCTGAACGGGTGATCATCGTGCGGGCTGGCCATGGGAGGGGCCGGAGGCCTCAGCGGGGTGTTTTCGAACGGATCTGCTGGAAGCTGCGCCGGATCGCTTCGTTGATCGAGAGCCCGACGGGCAGATCGCCCCCGAAGGAGGTGCCGATCAAGTGGCGATAAAGCTTGGATTCAACAACACGATAGGTGTCCGGAGGCAGGGGGATCACACCGGCCCGCTCGCTGAAACGCAACCCACCCTGGACCGTGAAGGTGATGAAGCGACGCACCTCGGGCCGATCCCTCAGATCCTTGTCGTTGATGTAGACGAACAAGGGTCGCGAGAGAGGCACGTAGCGCTCCTGCTGCACGTTGTCGACGGTCGGCGGCCAGGTTCCCTTGGGACCCGTGATAGCGAGCGCCTTCAACCTGGCAGCCTGAGCACGATAATAGGAAAAGCCGAAATAGCCCAGCGCCAGAGGATTCTTCTCAACACAACTTACCAGAACGTTATCATCTTCACTGGCGGTGTAATCGGTGCGGGAATTGCGAGAATCCCCATTGATGGCCTTGTTGAAGTAATCAAACGTTCCTGAGTCGGCCCCCGGGCCGCACAGATTGATCGGCCGATCCGGCCAGGAGGCGTTCACCTGCTTCCACCGCTTGATGCGTCCCTGGGCCTTGCGGTTCCACAGGGTGGAGAGCTCGGCCGTGCTGATGCGGCTGGCCCAGCTGTTGCTGGGATGGACCACCACCGAAATGGCATCGAAGGCCAGCGGCAATTCAATGAAGGTGACCCCCTTGGCGGCACAGGCCTTCAGCTCCCTGGAGCTGATCGGACGGGAGGAGTTGCTGATCGGAATCTCTCCGCGGCAGAACCTGCGCATGCCAGCCGAGCTGCCCGTCTCCTTCAGGGCGATGGACACCGGCGAACCCTGGCGTTTCTGGAAGGCCTTGGCGGCCTCCTCCAGGATGGGGAACACCGTGCTGGAGCCCTCGATGCGCACCACCGGAGCCGTCCCCGTCTGGGCCTCCGCGGGCACCAGGGCCAGCCATGGCGTCAGCCCGACGCCGAGGAGGGCACCCAGTCCACTGAAAGCCATCACGCCCCTCGACCGGACTGTCGCAGGAAGCTTCAGGACCATGGTTCGAGACCAGCGAAGGAAGGACGCTGCGCCGATCCTGCACCAGCAAGCCGAGGGGTTGGGTTAAGGACAGATTGTGGGCGCCAGCTCAGCCCTGTCCCGTCCAGTCCTGGAACCAGCCCCGCCGCCACAACCACCAGGCCTGCACCGTGGCGATCAGAAGCATCAGCAACATGACAAACGCGTAACCATGGCGCCATTTCAGCTCGGGCATGAACTCGAAGTTCATGCCGTAGACGCCAACGATGAACGTGAGCGGCGCGAAGATGCTGGTGAGGATGGTGAGGGTCTTCATCACCTGGTTCATCCTGTTGCCCACACTGGCCGCATAGGACTGGGTGATCGCATCGCACTGACCCCGCAGCGACCCGCAGGCCTCGAACAGCTGGTCGACCAGTTCGGCCATGTCCCGGAAGCCCTCCAGGGCCTCGGTGCCCAGCAGCCGCTGGCGCTGGCGGAGCAGCAGCCTGATCTGATGGCGCAACGGCCAGATCAAGGTGCGGATGATGCGCAGATTGCTCCTGAATTCGTAGGAACGGCGCAGGATCAGGGGGCGGGGATTGCGCAGGGAGGATTCCTCCAGCGCATCCAGCCGCTGGGACATCGCCTCCAGCATCGGGAACAGATCATCGAGCAGGTCATCGATGACGAAGTGCAGGATGTCGTCCAGGTCCCGGTCGGCCAGGGACCCCGACTTGGACAACAGCCATTCGGTGAGATCCGGGAAGGGATCCCCGCCGCAGCCCTCCTCCAGGGTGATCAGCAAGCCAGGCAGCAGCACCAGGCCCACCTGCTCACTGACCAGATGGGCCGGGTCCTTGGCGAAGCTGAGCCGGTGCAGCACCACCAGCAGCACATCCTCCAGTCCGTTCACCTGGGGGCGCTGGGGCACCTCCAGCAGGGGGGCCAGCAAGACCGCCGGCACCTCGAGGCGATCGAGCAGCTGCTGGATGTAACGGCGATCACCAAGCCCCTGCAGGCGCAGCCACAGGGGGGTGCCGGCCTGGCGCAGGCTGGCCAGCCGCTCGATGGCGGGGGAGGGGGTCCGCACCGGCCCGGAATCCAGGAACAGCACCGCATCGGCCCGGGTGGGCCCGAGCCCGCCATGGACATAGAGATGGGTGGGCAGACCGGCCGGACGCTGCTCCAGGCGCTGGGAATTCAGCGCCCCTGGGGTGAGTCGCACCACGGGACTTCCGGTTGTTGCCACGATTCAACCGCAACGGCCCGATGGTGGGTATGGCAGGCGTGGCGGGGGTTTTGGGGCTGGCCCCTGGCCTTTACGGAGTCTTAAGGCTGGCTGGCTAGGTTAAGCCAATGCTCTTGACGATTCGTTGACCAACCAGCCCTCCACGGGATCATCCAACCCCGAACTCGGCCGGCAGGAACGGGATGTCCAGTCGCCCATGGAAGCCCATGGCAGCTACCGCGGCAGCGACTGGAGCCCGGAGCGGCTGATGTTTCACCAGAATCTGGAGTCCTTCGCCGACCAGGTGGGGTTGATCGTCGGCCTGCAGGCCAACGGCAAGATGAGCCAGGACGAGGCCTACGCGAAAATCAAGAAGATCTGGAAAGGCCTCAAATTCACCCGCAGTTCCCTCTTCGACGAATCCACGGACTGAATCCTTTCCGCTGATTCCCAGGGACAGGCTTCCCAGGGGCAGGCTCACGGCAGCGGGTTGCCCCCTTCACAGTTGCTCCGGAACGCCAGGCAGGTGAGCAGGGGCTGGCTGGGGTCGCCGGTTGTGCGGGCCCCGATCCCCTCCAGCACCGTCAGGGTGGTCCAGAGGCAGGGCACGTGCGCCGCGCCGCAGATCCGCAGGATCTCCTCCTGAATCGGAGCCAGGGACTCCCAGCCGCACTCGATCGCCAGATCGCTCCGGGCGATCATCACGGCCACCGGGGCGCCGTGGGCCATGGCCGCCAGCAGCAGACCGGGCAAGTTGAGAAAGGCCTGGCGGGTTTCGATCCTGAGCATCACCGCCAGATCACCCCGGCCACGGTCCTCCAGGCACTGGCGCAGGGTCTGGATGTCGGACTCCCGGTGCACGAAGGACGAGTTGACCATGTCGGCGTGCCGTGTCACGAACGCCAGATCCTCGATGTCCTTGGCGGTGAGGGCCGGCGTGCGCAGGTCACTGTCGGGGAAATGGATCCTGTTGTCGGAACGGAGCCGGCTGCCCCTGGCCCGGGCCGTGGTGACCTTGAGCCGCACCTCCCGGGCTGACACCCTCCGGACCACGGCGCCGATGCGGCCATCGTCGAAGAGCACCCGCTCACCGCGGCGCAGATCGACGAACACCTCCGGCAGGGTGCAGGGGAGCGTGCCGGCGCCCTGGTCCGGCTCAGGCGTCAGACGGATGGCATCGCCCGGGCGCAGCAGCCGTTCGCCGCTCACCGGCGCCAGCGGACCGACCCGCAGCCGGGCTTTGCCATGCCGCTGGCGGAACACCAGGCCGGAGGTGAAGTGGCAGGTCTTGTCGGCCTGCAGCAGCAGAACCCCATCGGGGCCACGTCGAACCACCTGGAGGGTGCGGCGGCGGCCGGAGGCATCCCGCCCCTGCAGGCGATTCCCCTGCTTCAGCCGCTTCGCCTTCGACAGTCGCGCCGGCAGCAGCACGGCGTCCGTGTCCTGCAGCCGGGGCAAGGCTCCCGGCGACACCGCCAGGATCCGCACCGGTTGGGTGGGCCGCCCCATCCGGTCGCGGGGGGGACGGGCGCGGATCACCGCGGGCTGGAGGGCCAGCTGGCCGGTGCGCAGCTTCGGGCCCGCCAGGTCCATGGCGATCGCACAGGGGCGGCCGCTGGCCGCCCGGGCCGCTCTGAGCGCGTCCACCATCCGGCCCCAGACCACGGGGTCGTCATGGGCGCAATCGATGCGGGCGATGGTCATCCCCGCCGCCAGCAGATCGGCGACCAGGGCGGGGCGCTTGGCCGCCTCCGCCGGCAGGGTGACCATGGTTCCAGCGCCGCCCGCCGCGGCCAGGGCTCCGAACAACCGGTCGCAGCGCCGCCCCAGCAGATCGGGACCGCCCAGGCCAGGGGGGCCGCCCGGCTGGTCCTGCGCCGCCGCCGCCGAGGGGCCCAGACCTTCGAGCGCTTCGAGGGCGGTGATCACCGCCTCCAGGCTGGCCAGCAGGGGGGCATCGCCATCGGTGAGGGGAGACAGGCCCCTGTGCCGCAGCGCCTTCGGCAGGCCCGGATGGGCATGGCGATGGAAGGCCATGGCGTGCAGCAGGTTGCGGGCACTGGCCCGGTGGTCGGGGTGAATGGCCTCCAGGCAGGCGGCCTCCTCCACTTCGATGCGCTCAAGGGTGGCCCTGAGGTCCCGCAACGTCTCAAGCAGCCAGGGGGCCGGGGCGGCCGTGGGGTCCTTCACGGCCGCAGGCCCTCGCTGGCCACAGCGTCACCCACGGCAACCGCTTCCACAGCGCAGTGCAGGCCCTGGCGGCGCAGGTCCTCCGCCAGCTGTTCGGCCAGCTCCCTGTCGAGGGCCGGGGTGAGGTGCTCCCCACCGTCCAGCAGCGGGGCCATCGCCCCGGGGGCGCCCCCCAGGTGCCGGGCCAGGGACTGGAGCGCGGTGAAATGGCCCTCCGGCCGGGGGGAGCCCTGGAGGCGCAGGCGCCATCGGGGCGGATCCGGGCAGCCCAGCTCGATCCGCCGCAGCTGGCGCAGGGTGGCCAGCACCACCAGTTCATCCCCCGCCGCCAGGACCAGATCGAGGGACGGCAGCACCAGGGGGGATCGGCGGCCGCGACGCAGCAGGTGGATGGTGGTGACGCCGTAGCCCTGCTCGACCCGGCTGAGGTTCAGCCCCAGCAGGCCATCGCCCTGGCGGATCCGGTACCGCACCAGCAGATGGTTGGCCCCATCAATCCGGCAGATCTCCTCCACCCGTTCGCCGAACGCCGTCGCCACGACCGCATCGGCCACCAGGTCCATGCTGGAGATCACCGCCACGCCGCCCAGCAGGTCCCCGAGTCGCTCGGCCGCCTCGACCGCATGGGAGAGGATCGCGTAACGGGCGTCGGGCCAGGACTTCTGCAGCTGGAAGGTCTCCTGCAGGTTGGCCAGCAGATCGACGGAGAGCAGGCCGATCCCCTCCAGCCGGCAGTGCTGCAGCGCGGCGAGGGCCGCCTCCCAGCGCTGGACGATCACCAGGCCCGGCCGCTGCAGCGCCGGCCCGGGTCGCGGATCGATCCGCAGCACCTGCAGGCCATCCCTGACCAGGTTGTCGGCCACCCGCGCGGCAAGTTCCTCCCCCTCCGCCAGCAGGATCCAGCGGCTGCCCCGCCGGAAGCGTCCGGGACGGCCCAGGCCGAAGCGCTCCCGCAGCAGCCGTTCCAGGATCACGGCCACCAGGGCGGAGGTGAGCAGCGTCCCGATCAGGGAATACAGCAGGGTGACGCCGATCAGCCAGGGGGCCGCTGCGGCGATGCCGTCCCCCGGGGGCAGCATCACGTTGACCGGATCGACGAACTCCCCCAGCAGCAGCGCCAGGGTGACAAACACCCCCTGCCTCCAGCCGCCACCAGTGGAGAACAGGGCCAGCCCCAGGGCCATCAGGGCCAGGATCACCAGCAGCCCCGCCTGCTGGAGCGGGCTGCACTGCCGCCACCGCCGCAGCGGGGCCCCCAGGCTGCGCCCCAGGGCCAGCCAGCGGCCCTGGACCCGGGCGGCGGGAACGGCCTCGGCGGCACGGTGGTGGTGCGAGGCCATCGGCACCACCTGCAGGGGCCGGACCGGATCCGCGCCGTCCTGGCGCAGGCTGCGCTGCTGCCGGCGGGCCGGGTCGTTTCCCTCCACCACCAGATAGGACTCACCATCCACCCGGAAGCAGGCCTCCTGGTCGCCGGGCCGGAGGGCCTCGGTGATGGCCCCGGCCGTGAGCAGCAGGGGATCGACCACGGCCACCCCCGGCAGGCGCTCCTCAAGCAGGGCCCCGAGGCTGGCCAGCTGGCCGGAGGAGCGCACCACCAGGTCTGCCGTGGGATTCAGCAGCCTCACCTGCAGGGCCGCCTCCACGTTCACCGTGCTCTCGGTGCTCAGCAGCAGCACGGCGCGGGCCGACGCGACCCCGGCCTGCGCGAGCACGTGGGGCAGGCGCATGTCACCCAGCACCAGGGTGGAGCCGAAGCGTTCCTCCAGGCGCGGATCGCGCCAGTCCGGTCGCTCACGATCCAGACACCGCAACGGCACATCGAAGGGCAGCAGGCGCAGCAGGCAGGCCTGGCCCAGGGATCCGAGGCCACAGATCAGCACCGACCCCTCCCGCTGGCTGGACGCCCCGGGAGCGGACAGCGGCGCGGGGGCCACCCCGGACTGGGCTGCAGGGTCGGAAATGGGAGCTGGGCAGGCCCCCCCATCTTCCCAAGGTGAGGGGATTCCTGCGTTCCCCGGGTCTTAACCCTCCCTGGTGATGGTCGAGGGGTGCCGTGACCATCCAGCATGACAAGCACCCTGGCCAACGTGATGGGTCTCCCCGAAGCTGGCGCCTACACCGATCCCCAGCGCAACGGCCTGACGGCGCAGGATCTGCTCGACGGCCTGATCGAGCACCTGCTCTATTCCCTCGGCCGGCGGGTGCAGAAAGCCGACCGCCACGACCTCTACATGGCGCTCAGCTACGCCGTGCGGGACCGGCTGATGACCCGCTACCTGGCCGGTACCGAGGCCATCGACGCCCACCCCAGGCGGATCGTCGCCTACCTCTCGGCCGAGTTCCTGATCGGCCCCCAGCTCGGCAACAACCTGCTGATGCTCGGCATCCAGCAGGAGGCCGCCGAGGCCCTGCGCCAGTTCGGCATCGACGACATCGAGGAGATCCTCGACGTGGAGGAGGAGCCTGGCCTGGGCAACGGCGGCCTCGGCCGTCTGGCCGCCTGCTTCCTCGAATCCCTCGCCACCCTCGAGGTCCCCGCCACCGGTTACGGCATCCGCTACGAGTTCGGCATCTTCGACCAGATCATCCGCGACGGCCGCCAGGTGGAGATCACCGACAAGTGGCTCAAGGGGGGCTGGCCCTGGGAAATCGTCCAGCCCGGGAAATCCTGTGTGGTGGGCTTCGGTGGCCGCACCGAGAGCTACCGCGACCAGAACGGCGCCTACCGGGTGCGCTGGATCCCCGCCGAGCACGCCATCGGCGTCCCCCACGACGTGCCGGTGCTGGGCTACC
>NZ_JACJTY010000013.1:0-67305 GCF_014698945.1 Synechococcus sp. FACHB-909
CTGGTGGACGGCGAATGCCTCAAGGGGGACCTGCGGGCCCTGCTGGAGCAGCTGCCGGAACTGCAGGGGCGGGTGCTGAAGATGCGCTACGGCATCGACGGTGAGGAGCCGATGAGCCTCACCGGCATCGGCCGCATCCTGGGCATCAGCCGCGACCGGGTGCGCAACCTGGAGCGCGACGGCCTGGCCGGCCTGCGGCGCGTCAGCGACGCCGTCGAGGCCTACGTGGCCATCTGACGCCTTCCCGGGCGCTCCGTTTGCGAGGCTTGGAACCGCACGCACCTCTTCCTCCCATGGCCGGCATGCCCCCCGCAGCCTCGGAGGATCCGACGATGGAGGTGATCAGTCTCTTTCCCCGCTACCTGCTCCAGGGCCACCTGGGCCCCGCCCAGCTGGCCGATCTTCAGGCCATGGCCAGGGCGGTGCTGGCGGCGCCTGAACGCAGTCCCGATGCCTCGGTGAAGCTGGCCGGCCAGCTGACCCAGCAGCGGGAACTCGGCCCCGACCATCCCGCCGCCGCCGAGCTCTGCCGTTCGGTGATCCTGCCGGCCTGCGAGCGCTGGATCCGCCACGTGATCGACCAGCAGCCGCCCCAGGGCCGGGGTCCCTGGACGCCGGGCCGCTACGGCCTGCAGATGATCGACCTCTGGCTCAACGCCCAGCGCGCCGGCGACTACAACCCCACCCACACCCACGGCGGCAGCTTCTCCGGCGTGCTGTTCCTGCAGGTGCCGCCCCAGATCCGGGCCGACAGCTTCGACGGCCAGCTCTGCTTCCACGGCCCGGAGGAATGGCACATCCAGAGCTTCCGCACCGGCATGGCCCACTACGTGCTGCCGGTGCCCGGTGACTTCTATGTGTTCCCGGCCTGGCAGCCCCACTCGGTGCCCCCCTTCCGGGGCGAGGGGGAGCGCTGGTCGATCGCCTTCAACGTGGTGGCCGTGCCCCAGCCGCCATCGCGCCCCGCCCCGCCGCCGGCCCCTGCCCAGGGGGCTGGGCAGGGCCCCTTGCAGGGCAACGTCTCCCTCTCCAGCGGCCGACCCCGACCGGGTGGGTTCCTCTAGGACGCGGCCCCCGCAGCTTCCGGGCCCGATTGGGCCCCTGCGGGCCGATCTGCTCGCCTGGTGGGAGCGGGAGGGCCGCCACCACATTCCCTGGAAGCTTCACCCCGATGGCTCCCGACCGGGGCCGGGGGAGCCCCTGGCCGCCTACGGGGTCTGGGTCGCCGAGGTGATGCTGCAGCAGACCCAGCTGGCGGTGGTGCTGCCCTACTGGCACCGCTGGATGGCGGCGTTTCCTGACGTTGGGACCCTCGCCGCCGCCAGCGAGCACGACGTGCTGATGCTCTGGCAGGGCCTGGGCTACTACGCCCGGGCCCGCCGTCTGCACGCGGGGGCGCGGCAACTCGTCGCCGGCGCCCAGCCATCGGCTGCGGGCAGCGGCGACCCCTGGCCGCGCAGCCTCGAGGGCTGGATGGCCCTGCCGGGCATCGGCCGCAGCACCGCCGGCAGCATCCTCTCCTCCGCCTTCGATCGGCCCTTCGCGATCCTTGACGGCAACGTCCAGCGGGTGCTGGCCCGGCTGATGGCCCACCCGGTTCCGCCGAAGCGGGAGCTGGCCGGGTTCTGGCGGCTCAGCGAGACCCTGCTCGACCCGCAGCGGCCCCGCGCCTTCAACCAGGCCCTGATGGACCTGGGCGCCGGCGTCTGCACCCCCCGCCAGCCCGCCTGCGGCACCTGTCCGTGGCAGCCGCACTGCGCTGCCTACGCTGCCGGCGACCCCGGCCGCTTCCCCGTGAAGGACACCCCCCCGCCCGTGCCGTTCCAGGTGATCGGGGTGGGGGTGGTGTCGGACGCTGCCGGCAGGGTGCTGATCGACCAGCGGCTCCCGGAGGGCCTGCTCGGGGGGCTGTGGGAGTTCCCGGGGGGCAAGCAGGAACCGGGCGAGGCGATCGAGGCGACGATCCGGCGCGAGCTGCGCGAGGAGCTGGCCATCGAGGTGACGGTGGGGGAGGAGCTGATCACGCTCGAGCACGCCTATAGCCACAAGCGGCTGCGCTTCGTGGTGCATCTCTGCCGCTGGCTGGCGGGGGAGCCGCAGCCGCTGGCCTCTCAGCAGGTGCGCTGGGTGGCGCCGGATGAGCTCGCCAGCTACCCCTTCCCGGCCGCCAACGCCCGCATCATCGCGGCGCTGGAGGCAAGGATCGCGGCGGGGTGAAGCCTGGCGGCGGGGTGAAGCCCGGCGGCGTGATCCGGGCCACCCGGCCCTCGCCATCCTCCGCGTGGCTCAACGCCACCTCCCAGGCTCCCTCGGGCTGGAAGCTGAGCCGCTCGGGCCACTCCACCGCCAGGACGGCGCCGAGGCCGCGGGCGTCCTCCTCCTCCTGGGCGAACAGTTCATCGGCCGCGGCGCCCGGCTCCAGCCGGTAGAGATCCAGGTGCACCAGGGCCGTGGTGCCGGCGTCGGAGCCGGTGTCGGTGTCGTAGTGCTGGGCCAGGGCGAAGGTGGGGCTGGTGACCGGCTCGGCGATGCCCAGGGCGGCGGCCAGCCCCTGCACCAGGGACGTCTTGCCGGCGCCGAGCTCCCCCCGCAGCAGCAGCAGGGCGCCGTCACCGGCCGCGAGCAGCTGCGACGCCAGTCGCCGCCCCAGGGCGTCGGTGGCGGCGGGGTCCGCCAGATGGCACACCTCGATCACGTCAGCGGATTCCATCGATGTAGATTGCCCTCCAGCGAGCCCGAAGCCTCGGCGTCTCTGCAGATATTTCCACTTCTTCGTCCTCCCCTTGGGGAGCTTCCCATTCATGGTGGCAACACCTTCCAGCCCTGAGGCTGCTTTTGCTGGCCTTCAGGCGACTGCGTCCTATGTGATCGCCGATATCGGCCTGGCCGACTGGGGCCGCAAGGAACTGGCGATCGCTGAAACCGAGATGCCCGGCCTGATGGCCCTGCGCGAGAAGTTCGGTGCCGAGCAGCCCCTGAAGGGCGCCCGGATCGCCGGCAGCCTGCATATGACGATCCAGACCGCCGTTCTGATCGAGACCCTGGTGGCCCTCGGCGCCGAGGTGCGCTGGGCCTCCTGCAACATCTTCTCCACCCAGGACCACGCCGCCGCCGCCATCGCCGCTGCCGGCATCCCGGTGTTCGCCTACAAGGGCGAAACCCTGGATGAGTACTGGGCCTTCACCCACCGCATCCTCGAGTGGGGCGACGGCGGCACCCCCAACATGATCCTCGACGACGGTGGCGATGCCACCGGCCTGGTGGTGCTCGGCAGCAAGGCCGAGAAGGATCTCTCGGTGCTCGACAACCCCTCCAGCGAGGAGGAGGTGGCGCTGTTCAACTCCATCCGTCAGAAGCTGGCGGTGCAGCCGGGCTTCTACTCCCGCATCTACGCCAACATCCAGGGCGTCACCGAGGAGACCACCACCGGTGTGGCCCGTCTGTACCAGATGCAGAAGAGCGGTGAGCTGCCTTTCCCGGCCATCAACGTCAACGACTCGGTCACCAAGAGCAAGTTCGACAACCTCTACGGCTGCCGCGAGTCGCTGGTCGACAGCATCAAGCGCGCCACCGATGTGATGGTGGCCGGCAAGGTGGCCCTGGTGCTGGGCTACGGCGACGTGGGCAAGGGTTCGGCCCAGTCCCTGCGCGGGCTCGGCGCCACGGTGATGATCGCCGAGATCGATCCGATCTGCGCCCTGCAGGCCGCCATGGAGGGCTACCGCGTCGTCCGTCTCGAGGACGTGGTGGCGGATGTGGACATCTTCGTGACCGCCACGGGCAACTACCAGGTGATCCGCCACGAGCACCTGCTCGCCATGAAGAACCAGGCGATCGTGTGCAACATCGGCCACTTCGACAACGAGATCGATGTGGCGTCCCTCAAGCAGTACGCCTGGGAGAACATCAAGCCCCAGGTGGATCACGTGATCCTGCCCAGCGGCAACCGGATCATCCTGCTGGCCGAGGGCCGGCTGGTGAACCTGGGCTGCGGCACCGGCCACCCCAGCTTCGTGATGAGCAACTCCTTCACCAACCAAGTGCTGGCCCAGATCGAGCTCTTCACCAAGGGCGACGAGTACGGCAAGGAGGTCTACGTTCTGCCCAAGCACCTCGACGAGATGGTGGCCCGCCTGCACCTCGACCGGATCGGCGCCCGGCTCACCGAGCTCACCCCCGAGCAGGCGGCCTACATCGCCGTGCCCGTGGAGGGCCCCTACAAGCTCGACCACTACCGCTACTGAGCGGCGTCGGCCCGGCGCTGCTGGCAGCGTCCGGGCCGTCGTGGAAGACTGGCGCCTCTGATCCGGCTGGCCCGATGGCGATCGAACTGGTCCAGAAGCTGCCCGAGATGATCGGCGCGGCCGTGGAGGCCAACCCGGCGGCAGGGTATGGCGCGATCTTCGCGGCCATGTTCCTGGAGAACCTGTTCCCCCCGATTCCCTCCGAGCTGATCATGCCGCTCGGGGGGTTTTTTGTGCATCAGGGCAAGCTTTCCCTGGTGCCGGTGGTGCTGGCCGGCCTGCTGGGCACCGTGCTCGGCGCCCTGCCCTGGTACGGCATCGGCCGGCTGGTGAACGAGCAGCGCATCGAGCACTGGCTGGAACGCCACGGCCGCTGGATCGGCATCAGCCCCCAGGAGCTGCGCCGCAGCCGCCGCTGGTTCAGCCGCCATGGCACGGCCCTGGTGTTCTGGGGCCGTCTGGTGCCCGGCATCCGCACCCTGATCTCCGTGCCCGCCGGCATCGAGATGATGCCGATGGCCCCCTTCCTGCTCTGGACCACCGCCGGCAGCCTGATCTGGACCCTGCTGCTGACGCTGGCGGGCCTGGCCCTGGGCGAGGGCTACACGAATGTGGAGCGCTGGATCGAGCCCGCCGCCCGGGTGGTGAAGGTGCTGTTGCTGGTGGCGGTGCTGGCCGGCGCCGTGTGGCTGGGGCTGCGGATCTGGAAGCAGAGCCGCCAGCGGCCCTGATCGGAGTCCCGGGCCTGCAGGGACTCCGGCCCGGCCCCGGACAGTAAAAAAGGCGCCCCGGGGGGCGCCTTCTCTGGCTTCGGACGCTTGATAACCCGGCTGGGCCACTGGCACAAGCCCCCCGGGCCGAATCCGGGCCCGCAGGCTCAGAACGGCACTTCCTCCTCGCTGGGTTCGCCGCCGCCGAAACCGCCCCCGAAGCCGCCGCCGCCGCCGCCGCCTCCCTCCGCGTCCCGCTTGCTGCCGAGCAGCTCCAGCCGATCGACGCGGATCACCGGCTTGCTGCGCTCCTCACCGCTGGCCCTGTCCGTCCAGCGGTCGAGCTTGAACGAGCCGATGATGCCGATCAGGGCACCCTTGCGGACGTAGTCGGCGGCCACCTGGGCCTGCTTGCCCCAGATCTCCAGGTTGAACCAGTCCGGCTCGTCGTCGCGGCTGCGGCGGTTCACCGCCAGGGTGAGGTTGGCGACCATGCTGCCGGATTCGAAGTAGCGGACCTCAGGGTCGCGGCCGGCTCTGCCGACGAGGGTGATGGAATTGACGCCCATGGCGTGCTCCTGGAACGAATGGATCAATGATGCGGCACCCCGATCGGGGGCCTCTCCCTTTCCGTTCCACCCTTCGTCCCGGTTGTCACACCCGGCGGCTCTGCGGAGGGCCGCTGGGAATGCCCCACCTATGATTCACCGCTGCCAGAGGCCTTGCCCGTGTTTTTCCGCCGCTTCCAGTTCTCCCGCGACATCGGCATCGATCTGGGGACGGCCAACACGCTGATGTACGTCTCGGGCAAGGGGATCGTGCTGCAGGAGCCCTCGGTGGTGGCGATCGATCTGGAGCGCGGCACCCCCCTGGCGGTGGGCGAGGAGGCCAAGTTGATGCTGGGCCGCACCCCCGGCAACATCCGGGCGATCCGGCCCCTGCGCGACGGCGTCATCGCCGACTTCGACGCCGCCGAGCAGATGATCAAGAGCTTCATCCAGAAGGGCAACGAAGGCCGCGGCGTGATCGCCCCGCGCCTGGTGATCGGCATCCCCAGCGGCGTCACCGGCGTCGAGCGCCGGGCCGTGCATCAGGCCGGCCTGGCCGGGGCCCGGCAGGTGCACCTGATCGATGAGCCGGTGGCGGCCGCCATCGGCGCCGGTCTGCCGGTGACCGATCCGGTGGGCACGATGATCGTCGACATCGGCGGCGGCACCACCGAGGTGGCCGTGCTGAGCCTGGGCGGCACCGTGCTGAGCGAGTCGGTGCGGGTGGCCGGCGACGAACTCAGCGACGCCATCAGCGTCTATCTCAAGAAGGTCCACAACCTGGTGGTGGGCGAGCGCACCGCCGAGGACATCAAGATCCGCATCGGCTCCGCCTTCCCCGACGACGCCCACGACGAAACCTCCATGGACGTACGGGGTCTGCACCTGCTCTCCGGCCTGCCGCGCACGATCAACATCCGGGCCGGCGACATCCGCGAAGCCATGGCCGAGCCGCTCAACGTGATCGTCGAGGCGGTCAAGCGCACCCTGGAGCGCACCCCTCCCGAGCTGGCGGCCGACATCGTTGACCGGGGGATCATGCTCGCCGGCGGCGGCGCCCTGGTGCGGGGCATCTGCGACCTGATCAGCCACGAGACCGGGATCCTCACCCACGTGGCCGAAGACCCCCTGCTCTGTGTGGTCAACGGCTGCGGCATGGTCCTTGAGGACTACAGCCGGCTCGAGCGCGTGCTCGACACCCCTGAATTCGCCCGTATGACGGCCTGAGTCCGATGCCGGCTTGGCGCTGGCTCCGCTTCGTCGACGGCTCCTCCCTGCGACGCCTCCTGCCCTGGCTGCTGGTGCTGCTGGCGCTCGCGGCCGTGCGTCTCAGCAAGGGGGCGATGCTCACCGACGCCTACGCCTTCCTCAGCAGACCCTTCTGGCCGGGGACGGCCCAGGCGGAGTGGCTGCGGTCGGCCCGCCGGGTGGAGGACGGTGCCCGGCTGGCCCAGCTGGAGCGGGACAACCAGCGGCTGCGGTCGCTCCTGGACCTGCAGCAGAAGAATCCCAACCGGGTGACCGCCCCGGTGATCTCCCGCGACGGTTCCGGCTGGTGGCGGCAACTGTTGCTCGGCCAGGGGGCCCTGAGCGGCATCCGGGCCGGCCAGGCGGTGCTCGGCCCCGGCGGCCTGGTCGGCCTGGTGGGGAGTGTCACCCCCAGCACCGCCACCGTCACCCTGCTCACCGATCCCAGCAGCCGGGTCGGGGTCTGGGTGGGGCGCACCCAGCACCACGGCCTGCTCACCGGCATCGGCACCGCCCGGCCCCTGCTGCGCTTCCTGGAGAAGGATCCCCAGGCCCGTCCCGGTGACGTGGTGGTGACCTCCCCCGCCAGCACCCTGGTGCCGCCGAACCTGCCGGTGGGCGTGATCCAGACCATGGACGCCAATGCCGATCCGGCGCCGGAGGCGGTGGTGCAGCTGATCGCGCCGGTGTCGGCCCTCGACTGGGTGCAGGTGCAGGTGCGCTGATGGATCTGCTCAGCCGGCAGCCCCTGCTTGCCGCCACGGTCCTGCTGGTGCCGCTGCTCGTCCTGGCCTCGCCGGGCTGGCTGGCCCTCGACGGCGTCGGTCCCTGCTGGGCGGTGCTGTGGCTGCTGCCCTGGGCGCTGTGCGACGGCCCCTTCTCGGGAGCCTGCGCCGGCCTGGCCCTGGGCCTGCTGCTCGATGCACTCCACCCCGGCGGCGTCACCCAGATCCCCGCCCTGCTGCTGCTGGGCTGGTGGTGGGGGCGGATGGGACGGCGGGCGGCGCCGATCCAGCGCAGCTTCAGCCTCGGCCTGCTCGCCCTGATCGGCACGGCCCTGCTGGGCCTCACCCTGATGCTCCAGTGGGGGATTCTCGACTGGATCGGCACCCGGGAGGCGCTGCAGCTGGCGGGACCGTTGGCCGGCCGCAGCGCCCGGGAGCACGGGGTGAATCCCGCCCTGCTGGCCCTGCCGGGCTGGCGCTGGGATGATCTGGCGGGATCCGGCCTGCGGGTTCTGCTCGCCCAGACCCTGATCACGGCCGTGCTCGCACCGATGCTCTGCTCCCTGCAACTGCTGCTCTGGCGGCAACTGGGCTCCGGCTGGCGCCGCTAGGCCATGGCCAGGATGTCTCCCCGCTCCAGCCGGCCGTCCCGCCTGCCCCGCCGCCAGGCCCTGCGGCTGCTGGCCGCCCCGTTCGCCCTCGCCCTCGCCGCCGGGGCCTGCGCCCGCCCGCCCGCGTCCGGCCGGGGCAAGGTGCTCAACGTCTGGACCCTGGACCTGGCGCCCCGCTTCAACGACTACATGGGGCGGGTGATCGCCGCCTGGGAGCGGGCCCATCCCGGCGTGACGGTGCGCTGGACCGATGTGCCCTGGGGGTCGGTGGAACGCAAGCTGCTGGCCTCGGTGTTCGCCCGCACCGCCCCTGATCTGGTCAACCTCAACCCCAACTTCGCCGCCAACCTGGCCAGCAAGGGGGGCCTGCGGGACCTCACCCCCCTGCTTCCCCCCGACGCCGCCGAGCGCTACCTGGCCGGCATCTGGACCTCGGGCCAGCAAGGGGGGGAACAGTTCGGCATTCCCTGGTACCTGACGGCCCGGGTGACGATCGCCAACCGCCGGCTGCTGCAGAAGGCCGGCCTGGCCGCCCCGCCGCGCCGCTGGGAGGAGGTGCCGGCCTATGCCGAGGCCGTCCGGCGCCGCACCGGCCGCTACGCCCTGTTCGTGACCGTGGTGCCCGACGACTCCGGTGAGCTGATGGAGGCGCTGGTGCAGATGGGGGTGCGGCTGCTCGACGACCGCCAGCGGGCGGCGTTCAACAGCCCCGCCGGTCGCCGGGCCTTCGCCTTCTGGAGCGACCTCTACCGCCGCGGCCTGCTGCCGCGGGAGGTGGTGAGCCAGGGGTACCGGCGGGCGATCGAGCTGTACCAGGCCGGGGACCTGGCCCAGGTGGCCAGCGGCCCCGATTTCCTGCGCAACCTGCAGACCAACGCCCCCGGCATCGCCGCCACCTCCGCCCCCTTCCCGCCCCTGACCGGGGCCAGCGGCGAGGCCAACGTGGCGGTGATGAACCTGGTGGTGCCGCGCCAGAGCGCCATGGCCCCGGAGGCGGTGAGCTTCGCCCTGTTCCTGAGCGACGCCGCCAACCAGCTGGTCTTCGCCGAGGAGGCCCGGGTGCTGCCCTCCTCCCGGGGCGCCCTGGCGAGCCTGGAGGGGCGGCTGCGGGCGGCGGTGCCCGCCGACGGCCAGGAGCGGCTGGTCCACAGCGCCCGGCTGCTCTCGATCGAGACCCTGGCGGCGGCGCGGGTGCTGGTGCCGGCGATCCCGGGGGTGAAGCGGCTGCAGGCGATCCTCTACACCCAGCTGCAGCGGGCGATGCTGGGGCAGCTCGACAGCGACGCGGCCCTGGCCGAGGCCGAGAGGCAGTGGAACAGCTACGCCGAGGCCCGCTGGCCCTGAGGCCGCCGGCGGCGGGACTGGCACCCTGAAGAAATGTTGTAAATCGGCCAGAGGCCAGCTGCCGGAACCGATTCCGTGCTCACGGCACGAAACGGCGTCGCGTTATGGTTGCGATTCTTCATCCGGTCGGACAGGAGCGATGCCCACGCCTTCGGTCGCATCCTCTGCATCCTCAGCCTCCCCGTTCACCGACGGGGCTGATCTGCAGGAATCCTCCGGTGGTGTTTCTGCCGCCCAGCAGCCCGCGTCACCGCCACCTTCCGACCAGCAGCCCGCCCAGCCGATCGCCACCCTGCTCGTCGTCGACGACGAGGCCGCTGTGCGCCGGGTGCTGCTGATGCGCCTGCAGCTGGCCGGTTACCGGGTCCTGTGCGCCGAGGACGGCGAGGAAGCCCTGGCCCTGTTCCACAAGGAGCAGCCCGATCTGGTGGTCCTCGACGTCATGCTGCCGAAGCTGGACGGCTTCGCCGTCTGCCGGCGGCTGCGGGCCGAATCCTGCGTTCCGATCATTTTCCTCTCCGCCCTCGATGCCATCGCCGAGCGGGTGGCGGGCCTGGACCTCGGCGCCGACGACTACCTGCCCAAGCCCTTCAGCCCCAAGGAACTGGAGGCCCGCATCTCCACGATCCTGCGCCGCATGGGCCGGGGGGCCGCCACCAGCGAGCCCCGCGAGCTGCCCACGGGCTCCGGGGTGCTGCGGGTGGGGGATCTGGTGGTCGACACCAACCGCCGCCAGGTGACCCGCGAGGGACAGCGCATCGCCCTCACCTACACCGAATTCAGCCTGCTGGAGCTGCTGTTCCGCGAGCCGGGACGGGTGGTGCCCCGGGCCGAGATCCTTGAGCAGCTCTGGGGCTATCCGCCGCGCCGGGCCGCCGACCTGCGGGTGGTGGACGTCTATGTGGCGCGGCTGCGCGGCAAGCTCGAGCCCGACCCCCGCAACCCGGAGCTGATCCTCACGGTGCGCGGCACGGGCTACGCCTCCCAGCGGATGGGCGAGGGAACCCTGGCCGCCGCCGGCTGAACCGCGCGCTGAAGTCGATGCCGGCCGGTCCTGCAGGATGGGCAGCGACCCTTCTCCATCGCCCTGCCTGCCTTGTCGGATCTGCGTGAGACCCGTCTGGAGAAAGCCCGCGCCCTGGAGGCCCTCGGCCGGGCTCCCTATGCGCTCGGCTTCGCCCCCAGCCACCGCACCGCCGAGCTGCAGCAGGCCCACGCCGACCTGCCCAACGGCGAGGAGCGGGCCGTGGCGGTGGCGGTGGCGGGGCGGGTGATGACCCGGCGGGTGATGGGCAAGCTGGCCTTCTTCACCATCGCCGACGAAACCGGTCCGATCCAGCTGTTCATCGAGAAGGCCACCCTGCTGGCGGCCCACCCGGACGAGCCCGAGGCCTTCGCCCAGATCACCTCCCTGGTGGATGGCGGTGACTGGATCGGGGTGCACGGCAGCCTGCGCCGCACCGACCGGGGCGAGCTCTCGGTGAAGGTGACCGACTGGGTGATGCTCTCCAAGGCGCTCCAGCCCCTGCCCGACAAGTGGCATGGCCTGGCGGACGTGGAGAAGCGCTACCGCCAGCGCTACCTGGACCTGATCGTTTCGCCCCACACCCGCGAGACCTTCCGCCGCCGGGCGCGGCTGGTGAGCGCCATGCGCCGCTGGCTCGACGAGCGCGGCTTCCTCGAGATCGAGACGCCCGTCCTGCAGACGGAGGCCGGCGGCGCCGACGCCCGCCCCTTCGCCACCCACCACAACGCCCTCGACCTGCCCCTCACCCTGCGCATCGCCACGGAGCTGCACCTCAAGCGGCTGGTGGTGGGGGGCTTCGAACGGGTCTACGAACTGGGGCGCATCTTCCGCAACGAGGGGATCAGCACCCGCCACAACCCCGAGTTCACCTCGGTGGAGATCTACCAGGCCTTCGCCGATTACCACACGATGATGGATCTCACCGAGCAGCTGCTGGCCGCAGCCTGCCTGGAGGTCTGCGGCGACACGCGCCTCACCTACCAGGGCGAGGCGATCGATCTCACCCCGCCCTGGCGGCGGGTCACCATGCACGAGCTGGTGGAGCAGGCCACCGGCCTGGATTTCAGCGGCTTCAGCGACCGCGCCGAGGCGGTGGCGGCGATGGAGGCCGCCGGCCTGGCGGCCCCCGAGGCGGCCGACAGCGTCGGCCGGCTGCTGGTGGAGGCCTTCGAGCAGGCGGTGGAGACCACCCTGGTGCAGCCCACCTTCGTGATGGACTACCCGGTGGAGAACTCGCCCCTGGCACGGGCCCACCGCAGCAAGCCGGGGATGGTGGAGCGCTTCGAGCTGTTCATCGTCGGGCGGGAGACGGCCAACGCCTTCAGCGAGCTGATCGACCCCCTCGATCAGCGTGCCCGGCTCGAGCTGCAGCAGCTGCGCCGCCAGGCGGGGGACCCCGAAGCCCAGACGGTGGACGAGGATTTTCTGCACGCCCTGGAGGTGGGCATGCCCCCCACCGGCGGCCTCGGCATCGGCATCGATCGCCTCGCCATGCTGCTCACCGACAGCCCCTCGATCCGCGATGTGATCGCCTTCCCCCTGCTGCGCCCGGAGGCCCGCGACTAGGCCGGAACCGACGCAGTGGGATAATGGTCCCCAGTAGGCCTTCTCCCCCTCGGGGCTCTGGTATGAGTGGTGAGCGCGTCGGTTTTCGCTTTCAACACGCCGATGCTGTGGTGAAGCGCAATCCCCAGGGGCGATCTCGCCGTGGCTGGGTCATGGAGCCCGTGGAGCAGACCACCAGCCGGGGCACCAAGATGCCCGCCTACCGCATCCGCTGGCGGGACAGTGAACGTCCGGAGATCGTGCTGCAGCACATGCTCATCGCCGATCCCGACCCCACTCCGCCGCCCGAGGGCGTGAGCCTGGTGCCGCCGGCCCCCAAGAAGTAACGCTCAGACCCACCCCCGCAGCCGGTAGGCCAGCAGGCCGAGGTGCTCGCGCATGGCCGTGGTGGTGAGCACCAGGGCTTCGGCGCTGGGCAGCACCCCCATCACGGTGCCCGCCAGGGTGGGGGTGCCGAAGGAGCGCCGCTCGGGCAGCTGGAAGTCGCAGGCCACCGGGATGATCCGCAGGTCCGGGGCGGCCCGGCGAAGGGTGGCCAGCGACCGGGGCAGGTGGGTGGCGCTGGTGACCAGCAGCAGGGAGTTCCAGCCCCGCTGCCGGGCCACCCGCACCAGGGCGCCGGCCTCCTCGCCGGTGTTGCGCCCCTCCTCGCTGGTCACGATCCGATCGGCCGCCACCCCCAGGCTGGTGGCCAGGGCCTTGGCCAGCCGGGCTTCGCCGGCCGCCGGATCGTTGGCCATGAAGGTGACCTTGCCGCCGGTCACCAGCAGCCAGGGGGCCTTGCCCTCCCGCATCAGGGCCACGGCCCGCAGCAGCCGGTCGCCGGCCTCGTTCACCTCCACCCCCTGGCGCGGCGGCAGGGCGGGCCGCAGGCCGCCGCCCAGCACCAGCACCGCATCGGCGCTGGGGATCGGCGACGGCGTCAGCCGGGCGGCCCGCTCCTCCAGGCTCCAGACCAGCTGCCGGCTCAGCAGGGGGGTGGCCGCCAGCCAGAGCAGGGCGATGCCCACCCCGGAGAGCACCGGGCCGAAGCGGCGCTGCCGGCCCAGCAGGCCGGCGATCTGGAGCAGCAGGGCCAGGCCGAGGGGGTAGAGGCCGAGCGGCAGCAGTTTGGAGAGCAGGAAACCCATGGGGCGGCGGGGCTCAGCGCTGGCTGCGGCGCTTCAGCTCCTGCAGCTCCTGCTGGGCCTCGAAATGGGCCCAGTCGGCCTCCAGGTCGGGGGTGGGGGCGGCGCCGGGGCGGGGCCGGCTGGTGAGCTCGGCCAGCTCCTGCTCCACGCCGGCGAAGCGCTGGCCCAGATCGGCCAGGGCGCGCCAGCGGTGGCGGCCCTGGTCCATCAGGCCGCCGACATGCTGCTCGGCCCGGCCGGCCAGGTCCTCGGCGCCGGCGGCCCGGGCCCGGCCGGTGCGCTCCTGCCACTGGCGGATCTCCTCGGCCAGCCGCAGCAGTTCGCGCCGCTGCTCCTCCGCCTGCTGGCGCAGGCGCAGCCGTTCCGCCAGCAGCTGCCGCTGGCGGTCGCGGGACGCCTGCTCCCGCAGCAGCTCCTCCTGCTGGGGATTGGTGCGCAGGAAGCCCTCCAGCTGCTGATCCAGCCGCGCCTCCAGTTCCTCCAGCCAGCTGCTGCTCATGGCACCGGTTCGCCGGGGGCGCGGGTGATCAGGGGCGCCTCAATCTCCTCCTGCAGGGGGGTGATGGCCGCCTCCCGCGAGCGCAGCAGCAGCTGGGTGAGCCGGGCGATGGCCCCTTCGCCCAAGTCCTGTTCGCCGATGCGGTCGAAGGCCCGGCGGTAGAGATCCTCGAGTTCCTCGATCAGCCCCTCGCGCACCCCGCGCATGGACTGACGCTGCTCCTCCCTGCTCATGGCGTGCTCCGGTGCTGTTCCGAGTCTGCCTGCACCAGCAGATGCAGGGCGAAATCGCCGGCGGCATCGCTCCAGCGGCCCGCCCCCAGCCAGCCGGCTTCGGCGGCCAGGGCCAGGAAGGCCTCGGGGGCGTACTTGTGGCTGTATTCGGTGATCAGCGGCTCGCCGGCCGCGAACGGCCAGGACCGCCCCGCCAGGTGCACCTCCAGGTCGCGGCGGCTTACCAGGGCCATGGCGATGCGGGACTGGCCGGCCTCCCACCAGGCCCGGTAGTGGAAGTCGTCGGGGTGGAAATCGCCGTCCAGATCACGGTTGAGGCGGGTGAGCAGGTTGCGGGCGAAGGCCTCCGACCAGCCGGCGGCATCGTTGTAGGCCGCCTCCAGCCGCTCCACCGCCTTGGGCTGGTCGATGCCGATCAGCAGGCGGCTGTCCGGCCCCAGCAGGCGGCGGAACTGGCGCAGCAGCTCCCGGGCGCCGGCTGGGTCGAAGTTGCCGATCGAACTGCCCGGGTAGAAGCCCAGCCGGCCGTGGCCCTCCAGGGCGGGGTGCTCGGGCAGCTGCTCCAGGCGGCTGTAGTCGCAGCAGATGCCGAGCACCGCCAGGTCCGGATGGCGTTGCTGCAGGGCCCGGCAGGCGGGGGCCAGGTGGTCGGCGCTGATGTCGAGGGCGACATAGGCGGCGGGATCCAGGGCGCTGAGCAGGGGGCTCACCTTGCGTGCGCTGCCGGCCCCGAACTCCACCACCACCCCGGGGCCGAGGGCGGCGGCCAGCTCGGGCGCCCGTGCCTCCAGCAGGGCCGTCTCGGTGCGGGTGAGGCCGTACTCGGGCTGCTCGCAGATCGCCTCGAACAGACGGGAACCCTCGGCGTCGTACAGCAGCCAGGCCGGCAGCTGCTTGGGGCGGCGGGCCATGCCATCGATCACCAGCCGGGCCATGTCGGCCGGTTCGGGATGGAGGTCGATCAGCATGGGGCGCCGGTACCGTCGTGTGCGCCGTCGCGGGCCAGCCGCAGCCCGGCGGCCATCCAGCGGCAGTGGGGCCCGAAGAAGTTGCGGTAGGTGGGGCGGGCGTGGCCCGCCGGGGTGAGGAAGCAGCTGCCGCGGAGCACGAACTGGGAGGTCATGAACTTGCCGTTGTATTCCCCGACGGCCCCGGGGGCGGGGCGGAACCCCGGGTAGGGCCGGTAGGGGCTGGCGGTCCATTGCCACAGGGCGCCGAAGGCCTGGGGCAGGGGGCGGCCGTCCGGTTGGGCGGCTTCCGTCGCCACCAGCTCCCATTCGGCTTCGCTGGGCAGGCGGCCGCCGCTCCAGCGGGCAAAGGCGTCGGCCTCGAACCAGCTGACGTGCCGCACGGGCGCCTGGGGGTGCCGGGGCCGGCGGCCCGCCAGGCTGAATTCCCATTCGCCGCGCCAGTAGCGCGGTGCGTTCCAGCCCTGCTGCTGCACCAGCGCCCAGCCCTCGCTCATCCACAGCTCCGGCCGCCGGTAGCCGTCATCGGCGATGAAGGCGGCGTAAGCCTCGTTGGTGACGAGGGTTTCGGCGAGGCTGAAGGGCTCCAGCCACTGGCGGTGCCGGGGGGCTTCGTTGTCGAAGTGGAAGCCACCACCGGCGTGGCCGATCTCCACCAGCCCGCCGGGGTGGGAGCGCCAGCCGCCGGTGGTTTCCGGTGCCCCGGCGCCGGGGGGTTCGACGCCATAGGCGGGCTCCAGCGGGTTGCGGCTGAAGCCGTCCAGCAGATCCATCAGCAGCAGCTCCTGGTGCTGCTGCTCGTGCTGCAGCCCCAGTTCCACCAGCTCCAGCAGGGGCCCGGCCGCCTCGGGTGGCTGGCGATCCAGCTGCAGCAGCAGCGTCTCCAGCCCGGCGTCGACGCGCCGGCGCCAGGCGAGCACCTCGCCGATGGCCGGCCGGGTGAGCAGGCCCCGCTCAGGACGGGGGTGGCGGCTGCCGACCGCCTCGTAATAGGAGTTGAACAGGTGGCCCCAGCGGCGATCGGGCGTCGCGTGGCCCGGCAGGTGGGGCTCCAGCAGGAAGGTCTCGAAGAACCAGGTGGTGTGCCCCAGGTGCCACTTGGCGGGGCTGGCATCGGCCATGCCCTGGAGGCAGAGGTCCTCGGGTTCCAGACCCTGGATCAGGCGTTCACTGTGCTGGCGGACCGCCTGGAGCCGTAGCAGGAGGCAGGGGATGTCCGCCGGCGCGTGTGCCCTGGAACCCATGGTCCTGCCGTTCTCTGGGGCCGACCATAGGGATGTTCCCTACGATCCGGCCACGCAGCGATGGAGAAGGCCAGCCGCATGGGAGCCCACAGCGACGGCATGAGCACCGGGATCACCGAGGGCTTCAGCGGGGCGGTCGGCGGAACGCCGCTCATCCGGCTCCATGCCCTCAGCGCCCTGACCGGCTGCGAGATCCTGGGCAAGGCGGAATTCATGAACCCCGGCGGGTCGGTGAAGGACCGGGCCGCCCTGGGCATCCTCCAGGAGGCGGAGGCCAGCGGCCAACTGAAGCCGGGGGGCACGGTGGTGGAGGGGACCGCCGGCAACACCGGCATCGGCCTCACCCACCTCTGCAATGCCCGCGGCTACCGCTGCCTGATCGTCATCCCCGAGACCCAGTCGGCGGAGAAGATCGGCCTGCTGCGCAGCCTCGGCGCCGAGGTGCGCACGGTGCCGGCGGTGCCCTACAGCGACCCGGCCAACTACGTGCGCCTCTCGGGCCGCATCGCCGAGGAGACGCCCGGCGCCGTGTGGGCGAACCAGTTCGACAACCTCGCCAACCGGCGGGCCCATTACGGCAGCACCGGGCCGGAGATCTGGGAGCAGACCGGGGGCCGGCTGGATGCCTGGGTGGCCGCCACAGGCACCGGCGGCACCTACGCCGGGGTGGCCCTCTATCTCAAGGAGCAGGATCCCAGGATCCGCTGCGTCCTGGCCGATCCCTGCGGCAGCGCCCTCTACAGCTGGGCCACCGACGGCACCCTCAAAAGCGAGGGCAACTCGATCACCGAGGGCATCGGCAACAGCCGCGTCACCGCCAACCTGGAGGGGGCGCCGATCGACGACGCGGTGCGGATCGACGACCCCATGGCCCTGCGCACCATCTACGGCCTGCTGTGGCAGGAGGGCCTGTTCATGGGCGGATCGGTGGGGATCAACGTGGCGGCGGCAGTGGAGACGGCCCGGCGGCTGGGCCCCGGCCATCGCATCGTCACCGTCCTGTGTGACAGCGGCGATCGCTACCGCTCCCGCCTCTACGACCAGGACTGGCTGGCGGGCCGCGGCCTCGAGCAGCCCCAGCGCACCGGCACGGCCCTGATCCCATGACCGCAGCCCAGGGCCAGGTGATCGGCGGCCGCTACCGGCTCGAACGCCGTCTCGGGGCGGAGGCGGGCGGCCCCCAGGGGGAGCTGTGGCAGGCGAGTGACCAGCTGGCCGCCGACGGGCCCGTGGCCCTGCGCCGCATCGGGCCGGACCAGGACCAGGCCCGGGCCCGGGAGCTGTGGTCGCGGCTGCAGGGGGTGCTCCACCCCCAGGTGCCCCGCATCGGCGCCGTGATCGAGGCCGAGGGCCAGCTCTGGCTGGTGCGGGAGTGGCAGGCGGGCCGCACCTACCAGCAGCTGCTGGAGCTGCGCGCTGAGCGCCAGCTGGTGTTCGGGGCGGGGGAGGTGCTGCTGCTGCTGCGCCAGCTGCTGCCGGTGCTCGCCGCCCTGCACAGTCAGGACCTGCTGCACGGGGACCTCAGTCCCGCCAACCTGCTGCGCCGCGACAGCGACGGCCTGCCGGTGCCGCTCGATTTCGGCCTGGTGCGGGGCACGTCCGCCGGCCCCGCCGGCGAGCGGCTGCTGGGGGCCACCCCGGGCTACGCCCCGCCGGAGCTGGCCAGGGGCGAGCCCGCCCAGCCCTGGATGGATCTGCACGCCCTGGGCGTGGTGTCCCTGGTGCTGCTGAGCGGGGATGGGCCGGAGCGCCTGCTCGATCCGGCGACGATGCAGTGGCGCTGGCCGGCGGCCCTGGAGCACGAGCCGGAGCTGCTGCGCCACCTGCAGCGCCTGCTCAGCCGCCACCCTGAGGAGCGCTTCGCCTCCGCCGGCCAGGCCCTGGTGGCCTTCCAGTCCCTGGCGATGCCCGACAGCACGGGCCCGGTGCCCCGGGCCGACCGCACCGTGGTGCTGGTGCCGGAGGCCGCCCCAACCGCCCCGCCGCCGCCGCCGGCCCCGGCCGCCGCCGAGGCGGCGATCGCGGCCGCCATCGCGGCGGATGCCGCGGCAGATGTCGCGGCAGAGCCCCGCCGGCCTGCCGTGGAGCGGGCGGAGCCCCAGCTGCCGCTGCGCACGGCCACCGCCACCACGCCACCGCCGCCGGCCGCCGTGGCCGTCAGCGACAGCCTGCGGCGCCGCCATGAGGAACGGGAGGAGGAGGCCGAGGGGGGCTTCTGGCCGGTGCTGATCGCCCTGGTGCTCTCGGCGGTCGTGGGGACGGCGGTGGGCTGGTGGTGGCTGAGCCGCGGCAAGGTGGCCGCCCCGGCCCCCGGCGGCCAGAGCGAGCTCCCCAGCAGCCTGCCCCCCTCGGAGGTGGACCAGCGCCAGCAGCTGCTCAACCGCCTGCGGGCGATGCAGGTGGACCGGGCCTGGTTCCTGAGCCTGGTGGATGCGGCCCTGCTGGCCCAGTACCCCGAGCGCAACGGCCGCCTCCCCTCCGACTCCCTGGAGGACGCCCCGCTGCGGCGGGTGTGGAACGAACTGGCCGAGGAATGGCTGGCCCGGGTGGAGCAGTTGCCCCTGCCCCTGCGGCGCCGGCTGGGCAACTTCAGCGCCAGCGACTGGGAGCAGCGGCAGGGTGGCTTCGTGGGCCAGGGGCTGAGCCCGGCGGTGCTGCGGGAGCTGGTGTCGGCCAGCGTCCAGAACCTGCTGCCGAGCCGCTCCTCCCAGGCGATGCCGCCGGAACCCTTCCGCCAGATCTGGTACGCCGCCGCCGAAATGATGCTGGAGAACCTGAGGATCGAGCCGATCGAGGCCCCCTCAGGCAACGCCCAGGTGCTGTCGGCCGAGGTGCCCGCCAGCGGGGCGCGCCTGTTCCCGATCCGCCTGCCCGCCGGCCACGGCCTTGCCCTCGGCGTCAGCGGCTCGCCGCTGCTGCAGATGAGCGTCTACTCGGCCGGGGGCACCCTGCTGGAGCCGAGGGGGCCGCTGCGGGTGGTCACCCTCGACTCCCAGAAGAGCTCGCCGGTGCAGTTGCTGCTCACCAACGACGGCGTCGCCCCGGCCCTGATCCGCCTGTCGCTGCGGGCCGATCCGCCGGCCCCCACGCCGCCGCCGGCGCCGGACGCCCCCCCGGCCCCCGAGGAGCCCCAGGACACGCCGGCCACGCCCGCTCCGGACACCCCCGGCACCACCCCGGCACCGGCCGCCCCGGCGGCCCCGGCCCCCGCGACCCCACCGGCGCCCCCCGCACCGCCCAGCAACTGAGGCCGCTCAGAGCCTGGCGACGGCGGCCCGGGTCTCCTTGGCGATCTGCTTGTTCTTCTCGTCCGCGCGCTTGTCGTGCAGCTTGCGGCCCTTGCCCAGGCCGATGGTGATCTTGATCCAGGAGCCCTTGAGGTGCAGGTTCAGCGGGATCAGGGTGAGGCCCTTCTGATCGAGGGAGACGCGCAGCTTGTCGATCTCGCGGCGGTGGGCCAGCAGCTTGCGCACCCGCAGGGGCTCGTGGTTGAAGAACTTGCCGGCGTGGCTGTGGGGGGAGATGTGGACGTTGTGAAGCTGCATCTCGCCGTTGCGGATCAGGCAGAAGCCGTCGCGCAGGTTCACCTGGCCGGCCCGGATCGACTTCACCTCGGTGCCGAGCAGCTCGATGCCGGTCTCGAGGGTCTCGAGAATCTCGTACTGGTGTCGGGCCAGGCGGTTGTCGGCCAGCAGCCGGTTGGCCGGATCGGCGCCCTTGGCGCCACCGCCCTTCCTGCCGGGCCCCTTCCCCATCGCCGCGTTCCTGATCACCTGGGTGCTCCCCGACCCTAGGCAGCAGCCGGTACCCTCCAGCCATGGCGATCATCTCTTCGGGAGGAACGGCCGCACCCGCTCCCAGGGGGCCGCGGTCCGGGGCGGCTCCGGAGCGGCTCGTGGACCCCACCGCCGCCGTCGAGGAGACCCCCGTGCGGGAGGACGGCCTGCGGCCCCGCCGGCTGGATGACTACATCGGCCAGAGCGAGCTGAAGCAGGTGCTGCGCATCGCCGTGGAGGCCACCCGCCGCCGCCAGGAGGCCCTCGACCACGTGCTGCTCTACGGCCCCCCCGGCCTCGGTAAGACCACCATGGCCCTGGTGCTGGCCGAGGAGCTGGGGGTGCGCTGCCGGATCACCAGCGCCCCGGCCCTGGAGCGCCCGCGGGACATCGTCGGTCTGCTGGTGAACCTGCAGCCCCGCGAGGTGCTGTTCATCGATGAGATCCACCGCCTCAACCGGGTGGCCGAGGAGATCCTCTACCCGGCGATGGAGGACTTCCGCCTCGATCTGACGGTCGGCAAGGGCACCACGGCCCGCACCCGCAGCCTGGAGGTGGCCCCGTTCACCCTGGTGGGGGCCACCACCCGCGCCGGTTCGCTGAGCTCGCCGCTGCGGGATCGCTTCGGCCTGATCCAGCGGCTGGAGTTCTACGGCCTCGATGACCTCGAGGCGATCGTGGTGCGGGCCGCCGGCCTGCTGCAGCTGGCCCTGCAGCCCTGCGCCGCCCAGGAGGTGGCCCGCCGCTGCCGGGGCACGCCCCGCATCGCCAACCGGCTGCTGCGCCGGGTGCGGGACGTGGCGGCGGTGGGGGGCCACGGCCAGATCGATGCGGCGCTGGTGGAGGAGGCCCTCTCCCTGCACCGGGTGGACGGCCGCGGCCTGGATGCCAGCGACCGGCGCCTGCTGAGCCTGATGCTCGAGGCCTACGGCGGCGGGCCGGTGGGGCTCGAAACCCTGGCGGCGGGGCTGGGGGAGGATCCCGCCACCCTGGAAGCGGTGGTGGAGCCCTACCTGCTGCAGCTGGGCTTCCTGCAGCGCACCCCCCGGGGCCGGATCGTCACCCCCGCCGGCCGCGCCCACCTCGATGGTGCGTCCGCGGTGGCGGCATGAGGCGGCGCGCGGCGGCGGTGCTGGCCCTGCTGGTGCTGCTGGTGGGGCTGCTGGCCTGGCCGCCGAGCGCGGCGGCGTCACTGCCGGCCCTGTTCGAGCAGGCCCTGGCCGCCAGCCGCGAGGGGCGCTTCGGCGAGGCCCTGCCCCTGTGGGACCGGGTGGTGGATCTGGCGCCCGAGGACGCCTCGGCCTGGAGCAACCGCGGCAACGTGCAGCTGGCCCTGGGGGACGCCCGGGCGGCGATCGCCGACCAGGACCGGGCCATCGAGCTGGAGCCCGCCAGCGCCGACCCCCACCTCAACCGCGGCACCGCCGAGGAGGCCCTGGGCCTCTGGCCGGAGGCGGCGGCCGACTACGCCTGGATCCTGGAGCGCAATCCGGAGGATGCCTCCGCCCTTTACAACCTGGGCAACGTGGAGGGCTCCCTGGGTGACTGGCCGGCGGCCCGCCAGTGCTTCGAGGCGGCCGCCGCCGCCCGGCCGGGCTTCGCCATGGCCCGCTCCAGCGCCGCCCTGGCCGCCTTCCAGCTGGGGGACATCCCGGTGGCGGAGAAGCAGCTGCGCGATCTGATCCGCCGCTACCCGCTGTTCGCCGATGCCCGCGCCGGCCTGACGGCGCTGCTGTGGCAGCGGGGGGCCCGGGGCGAGGCCGAGAGCCACTGGGCCGCGGCCTCCGGCCTCGATCCCCGCTACCGGCAGGAAGAATGGCTGCTGCAGATACGGCGCTGGCCGCCCGTGCCCGTGCAGGCTCTGGCCCAGTTCCTGGCCCTGGCCTCCTGAACCGGTTTCGCCCCTTCGGCCTCCCCCTCCGCCCATGACCCCCTTGTCCTTTCCCCCCTTCTCACCCGGCGGGCCCGTCGAGGGGGGGGATGGGGCCTGGGACGCCCTGGGACTGGAGGACACCCTGCAGTCGCTGCTGCCGGAGCTGATCCAGATCCGCCGCCACATCCACCGCCACCCCGAGCTGAGCGGCCACGAACAGCAGACCGCCGCCCTGGTGGCCGGTGAGCTGCGGCGCTGGGGCTGGGAGGTGCGTGAAGGGGTGGGCCGCACCGGGGTGGTGGCCGAACTGGGGCCGGTGGGGGCGCCGCTGGTGGCCCTGCGGGCCGACATGGATGCCCTGCCGATCGAGGAGCGCACCGAGCTGCCCTATGCCTCCAGCCGCCAGGGCCTGATGCATGCCTGCGGCCACGACATCCACACCACCGTTGGACTGGGGGTGGCGCGGCTGCTGGCCGGCGTGGCCGACCGGCTCACGGCCCGGGTGCGGCTGCTGTTCCAGCCGGCGGAGGAGACGGCGGAAGGGGCGGCCTGGATGCGGGCCGATGGGGCGATGGAGGGGGTGCAGGCCCTGTTCGGGGTGCATGTGTTCCCGAGCCTGGAGGTGGGCACGGTGGGGGTGCGCAGCGGCAGCCTCACGGCCGCGGCGGGGGAGCTGGAGGTGGAGGTGCTGGGGGAGGGGGGCCACGGCGCCCGGCCGCACCAGAGCACCGATGCGATCTGGATCGCCGCCCGGGTGGTGAGTGGGCTGCAGGAGGCGATCAGCCGGCGGCTCGACCCGCTCCATCCGGTGGTGGTGAGCTTCGGGCTGATCGAGGGGGGCAAGGCCTTCAACGTCATCGCCGACCACGTGCGGCTGCTGGGCACGGTGCGCTGCCTGGATCTGGAGGTGCACGCCCAGCTGCCGGGCTGGATTGAAGACACGGTGCACGCCCTCTGCCAGGGCCACGGCGGCGAGGCCCGGGTCCATTACCGCTGCATCTCCCCGCCGGTGCACAACGATCCGGAGCTCACCCAGCTGGTGGCCGACACGGCCGTGGGACTGCTGGGCCGCTCCAAGGTGCAGTGGCTGGAGCAGCCGTCCCTGGGGGCCGAGGACTTCGCCCAGCTGCTGGAGGGCACCCGCGGCACCATGTTTCGCCTGGGGGTGGCCGGGCCCGGTGGCTGCACGCCGCTGCACAGCAACAGCTTCGATCCCGACGAGGGCTGCCTGGAGGTGGGCATCAAGGTGCTCACCCTCAGCCTGCTGCGCTGGATGGAGCAGCCGGTTTGAGCGGCCGTCGGCCCTCCCGCTTCCGGGCGGCACTGCTGGCGCTCTCCTCGCCGCTGCTGATCCTGCTGGCCCTGCTGGTGCTGTGCACCCGCCAGGGGGCCGACAAGCTGCCGGCCGTGCCTGCCCTGGTGATCGGCTCCGGCCTGCTCACCACCAGCTGGATCCGGCGGCGGCGGCGGCGGGCCGAGCTGCTGCGGGCCCTGCGCCAGGGCCCCCCGGCCGGCGGCGAGCTGCGCCAAGGTGAAGGATCCCCGCCCTGATCCCCGTGAGTGAGTCCACCCCCGATCTGGAAGCGGCGCGGCAGGCGATCGCTTCGGGCGATCCGAGCCGGGCGATGCCGGCCCTGGCGGGGCTGCGGGGGGTGGAGCCGGAGGCGGCGATCCCGCTGCTGCTGCTGGGGCTGGAGCAGGCCACCTTCGTGATCCGTTCACTGGCCTGCGCCGGGCTGGGGGTGAAGCGCAGCGAGGCCGGCTGGGCGGCCCTGGAGACGGCGGTGCGCCAGGACGAGGACGCCAATGTGCGGGCCGAGGCCGCCAACGCCCTGGCCAGCTATGGGGTGGAGCGGGCCTGGCCCCTGCTGCGGGATGCGTTCGTGGCCGACGACCAGTGGCTGGTGCGCTGCAGCATCCTCTCGGCCCTGGCGGAGCAGGAGGCGATGCCGGCGGCCTGGCTGCTGGAGCTGGCCCGGGAGGCGGTGACCGATGGCGACGGCACGGTGCGGGCCGGCGGGGCCGAGATCCTGGGGCGCCTGGTGCGTGAGGGTCGGGGGCCGGAGGCGGCCCAGGCCCGCGAGGCCCTGGCGGCGCTGCAGGGCGACGGCGACCATCGCGTCACGGCCATTGCTTTGGACGGCCTGCAGGCCTGACACCTGCGCCTGCGCCTGCTCCAGCGGGCGTTCGTGGGCCCGGGGATGCGCGCGCGCGCCGTTTCCCGAATCTGTACAGCCTGTACAGAACCCGGAAACATGGTTGCTGAGCCCTGTCCCCGTTCCGCCTTGGCCCTGACCCTTTCAGCCCTGGCCCCACCCCCGTTCAGCCTTGCTAGGTTTCGAGAGTCACTAGGGGTGCCCGGCGCAGGATCCACCGATCGCTTCGCCCAGGGCTGAGATCACACCCTCCGAACCTGATCCGGGTCATGCCGGCGCAGGGAAGTGCGGAAGCTCTCAGGCTGCGCCCAACAGTCCTTCGTCATTCCTGTCATGCGCAGCGCCTGGATCCAGAAGCGTCGTGGTCAAGCCAACGTCACCCAGCTGCATTACGCCCGCCAGGGGGTGATCACCGAGGAGATGGCCTACGTGGCCAAGCGGGAGAACCTGCCCGAGTCGCTGGTGATGGAGGAGGTGGCCCGGGGCCGCATGATCATCCCCGCCAACATCGAGCATCCGGGTCTGGAGCCGATGGCGATCGGCATTGCCAGCAAGTGCAAGGTGAACGCCAACATCGGCGCCTCCCCCAATGCCTCCGACCTCGATGAGGAGGTGGCCAAGCTGAAGCTGGCGGTGAAGTACGGCGCCGACACCGTGATGGACCTCTCCACCGGCGGGGTGAACCTCGATGAGGTGCGCACCGCGATCATCAACGCCTCCACGGTGCCGATCGGCACGGTGCCCGTGTACCAGGCACTTGAGAGCGTGCACGGGATGATCGAGAAGCTCGATGAGGACGACTTCCTGCATGTGATCGAGAAGCACTGCCAGCAGGGCGTCGACTACCAGACGATCCATGCCGGCCTGCTGATCGAGCACCTGCCCAAGGTGAAGGGCCGCCTCACCGGGATCGTGAGCCGCGGCGGCGGCATCCTGGCCCAGTGGATGCTGTACCACCACCGCCAGAACCCGCTGTTCACGCGGTTCGACGACATCTGCGAGATCTTCAAGCGCTACGACTGCAGCTTCTCCCTGGGGGATTCGCTGCGGCCGGGCTGCCAGCACGACGCGTCCGATGCCGCCCAGCTGGCCGAACTGAAGACCCTGGGTGAACTCACCCGCCGCGCCTGGAAGCACGACGTGCAGGTGATGGTGGAGGGTCCGGGCCATGTGCCGATGGACCAGATCGAGTTCAACGTCAAGAAGCAGATGGAGGAGTGCAGCGAGGCGCCCTTCTACGTGCTCGGTCCCCTCGTCACCGATATCGCCCCCGGCTACGACCACATCACCAGCGCCATCGGCGCGGCCCTGGCCGGCTGGCACGGCACGGCGATGCTCTGCTACGTGACGCCGAAGGAACACCTGGGCCTGCCCAACGCCGAAGACGTGCGCGAGGGCCTGATCGCCTACAAGATCGCCGCCCACGCCGCCGACATCGCCCGCCACCGCCCCGGCGCCCGCGACCGCGACGACGAGCTGAGCCGCGCCCGCTATGCCTTCGACTGGAACAAGCAGTTCGACCTGAGCCTGGATCCGGAGCGGGCCCGCGAGTACCACGACGAAACCCTGCCGGCCGACATCTACAAGCAGGCCGAGTTCTGCTCGATGTGCGGCCCCAAGCACTGCCCGATGCAGACCAAGATCACCGACGAAGACATCGAGGGTCTCGAGCAGGTGCTGGCCGAGCAGAAGAAGGCGCAGAGCAGCGAGCCGGCGGCGGTCTGAGTTGGGGGCGCGGCCCATGGCCCATCAGGTGATCGCCCTGCTGGGCCTGGAGCTCCTTTGAAAAGCATCAACAGACTGGGCACGTTCGAGGATGTTCTGGCGTCGGCGCCGCAGGATGTGCGCCTGATCTGTCTGGCCCTGAGAACGCTGATCCAGGAACTCCATCCGGATAGTGTCGAGGTGCCCCGCCCGGGTGAGCCATCGGCTGCCTATGGCTTCGGGGAGAAGAAGATGTCGGAAGCCTATGCGTACATCATGCCCCAGAAGAGCTATGCCAACCTGGGCTTTTTTCACGGCGCCAGCATCGCCGATGCGCATCCAGCCCTCGAGGGAACGGGCGCCAGACTCAGGCACATCAAGATTCATTCGCTCGAGGCCGTGCGATCGCCGGCAACGGTGAAGGTATTGCAGGATTCCATCGCTGAACGACGGATAGCCCTGGGGCTCGACAAGGCCTAGAACGTCGCCGCCTGATCCGGCCTCCTCGGCGGGGCAGCCCCCCGCAGTTGCCTGCAGCGGGCCATGTGTTTATGGTCCAAGCCTTTTCGGTGACCGCATCGATTGGGCTTCCCTTTCCCCAATGGCGTCACGTCCGATCTGTACGGGGGGCTGTGCCTCGGACTGGGATAGATGGTCATGGTCCTCAGCCTCGGTGTCAAAGCCGGTGCCAGTTCCTTCCTGAGCTCCACGCTCACCTACGTCACGCCGCTCAAGCCTGAGCGCGGCTCGCGCGACTGGCGGCTGGCGCTCGGGGGTGTGCTGGTGGGCTTCGGCATCCGGCTCTCCTCGGGCTGCACCTCCGGCCACGGAATCTGCGGCGCCGCCTCGTTCTCGAGGGCCTCGCTGCTGGCGGTCGCCGTGTTCATGGCGGCGGCCTTGGCGGTCACCACCATCGGCTTCCGGCTGGCCCCGCGGCTGCGCCAGACCACGCTGCTGGAGCTTCCCACGAGGTGAAACCGATGCTGGCCGGCACCGCGCCGGGGGCGGCGGTGGCCAGCATCGGCATCGGCAACGGGCCGGTGTTGATCGGCCTGGCCGGCATGTTCGTGGGCGCTTACCTGCAGGGCGTGCTGGCGGAAGGCGGCCGGAAGCAGCAGGCTGGGGCCCAGCAGGGACCGGACTGAGTCCCCAGCGGGAATGGCTTCCTCCACCTTCCCCCTGGCGGCCGCCGCCGGCGGTGCAACGCTGCTGCTGCGGCAGCTGTTCGACGCCGAGACGGGCACCTTCACCTACCTGCTGGCGGATGTGGCCTCCCGGCAGGGGGTGCTGATCGATTCGGTGTACGAGCAGCACCCACGTGCACGCCGACCACGTGACCGGCAGCTGGCGGCTGCACCGGGCCACCGGCTGCGCCATCGCCCTGGCCGCCGTCGCCGGGGCCGAGAACGTGACCCTGCCCCTGCGCCATGGCGATCGGGTGAGCTTCGGCGGCCGCCATCTGGAGGTGCGCGCCACCCCCGGCCACACCGATGGGTGCCTCAGCGTGGTGCTCGATGACCACAGCGTGGCCTTCACCGGCGATGCCCTGCTGGTGCGGGGCTGCGGCCGCTGCGACTTTCAGCAGGGGGATGCCGCCACCCTGTACCACTCGGTCACCGAGCAGCTCCTCTCCCTGCCCGACCACTGCCTGCTCTACCCGGCCCACGATTACAGCGGCCGGCTCGGGGGCGAGGCCGACGAGCGCGACTTCGTGGGCACCATGGAGAACCTGCATCTCCCCCACCCCAACCGGATCTCCGTGGCCGTGCCGGCCAACCTGCGCTCCGGCAGGCCCGCCGACGGTGGCCTGGAGGAAGCGGACGACTGGGCACCGATCGAGCGCAGCTATGCCGGCCTGCCGGAACTGACGCCCGACTGGGTGGCCGACCACCGCGAGTCACTGACGCTCGTGGACGTGCGTTCCGAAGCGGAAGTGCAGGGCCCGGACGGCCGCATCCCGAGCAGCCTGCTGATCCCCCTGCCCGAGCTACCGGCGCGAGCCGGCGAGATCCCCACGGATCGGCCCACGGTGGTGCTTTGCCACTCCGGCAGTCGCTCGGCTCTGGCTACACAGCAGCTGCAGAAGAAGGGGCTGAGCCAGGTGGCGAATATGCGGGGAGGCCTGCGGGCCTGGAATGCGCATGGGTTGCTGCTGGAGCATCCCGCGTGATTCACAACATTGCGCTCTGCTGTAGCCGTGGACACAGGTGGTTCACGGACGCGTTAACCGCAGCTGGGGTTGGCGTTCCTACTTAGAGTGGCGTTGTGGGTAAAGGGTTTAAGAGGCTGGTTGCTGTGAACTCAGTTGTCTTATCAGGAATGGACCTGCCATCTGGGGATGGTTCACGGAACCTCCTAAGAACAAGTTAGACGTCAGAGGAGAAGCTTGTGGCTCGGGAAGACTACTTGTTCACGGGGGCTGATTGGCATTCAGTTGATCGGCACCAGCGCCAGCAAATGGTCGCAGAGATCCAGAAGGTCGACCCTGATCGCCTACTGAATACCTCTGTAGACGATTTGGCGCTCTACTTCTCTGAGAAGTACAAGATCGATGTTCCGGTTCTTGACGAAGAGAACCTGACGGTCGATCAGCGAGAGAAGCAGATTGACGTCAGCAGGGACCGGAACCGGTACATCTCAGACCGAAGCAGACCGTTCTACATCACCGGGTCGGAAATCGAAGTTGAGATCCCTTTCACAGGCGAGGCAGAGGCCTTCAAGATCCAGCCGAATCCGTACACACTGAGTCCGCCTAGGGCAAGCGTGCGTGGCAACCTACTGACGTTCGCGATCGCAGGAACAAACCTTGAGGCGGCGGAGGTGCGGGCAGAGATAGAACGGACCGTTCGAGAGGTTCAATCGTATCTGACGAATCTTCGAAACAACGTGGCTGGATTGAATGGGCAACTTCAGGGCGAGGCTCGCACTGCGATTGAGGCGCGACGCAACAAGCTACTTGCAAACCGCAATACTGTTGCGTCGCTCGGCTTTAAGATGAAGCAGAGGCAGAACGCTCAGAAGACATATGTTCCGGCGGAGGTGCGGAAGAAGATTTCCCCTGATATGCCTCGCGCGAGTTCTGCGCCGTACAAGCCGGAGCCAACGCTGGGCCAGAACGACTATGAGCACATTCTTGGTGTCATGCAAGGCATGACACAAGTTATGGAACTGAGCCCCTCCGCATTTCATGACGTTGACGAAGAAGCTTTGCGATCGCATTTCCTCGTTCAACTCAACGGGCACTACCAAGGCCAAGCTACTGGAGAGACTTTCAACTATGAAGGCAAAACGGACATTCTTATTCGCTCGGAAGGCCGGAACATCTTCATCGCCGAGTGCAAGTTCTGGTCGGGACCTAAGAAGCTTGCGGAGACTATCGACCAGCTCCTTGGCTACAGCTCCTGGAGAGACACAAAAACAGCGGTGGTGGTGTTCAATCGGAACCGCGATTTCTCAAAGGTGTTGGCGGCAATTCCGGACGCGGTCCGTGCGCACCCGCAATACAAGAAGGACTTGCCAGGGTCGACCGAGACAATCTTCCGATACCTGTTTGCTAATCGAGATGACAGAAATTGCGAGCTATACCTGACTGTAATGGCCTTCGACGTACCAACACTGCGGCCATGACGTCTAGCAGGTCGTTCCAAGCGGCGGCCTACGGCCGCGCCTGAACTCCAACGTTAATGAATTCAAATGAAAACCAAGAAAGTAGAATGTGTCATGAGTAGAGTCCAAAGAAGAGGCTAGCCTACGGCGCATGACTAAGATGCCACCATCAGAATCCAAGATCGCGCTCCTGATTGACGCTGACAATGCTCCAGCCGCCAAGATCTCGGCAATCGTATCCGAAATCGCAAAATATGGAGTTGCCAATATTCGCAAGGCCTATGGGAACTGGAAGAGCCCAACCTTGAAATCCTGGGAAGAGTGCCTGCAGGAATATGCGATTTGCCCAGTCCAGCAATTTGACCTTACCAAAGGGAAAAACGCCACCGATGCAGCAATGATCATCGATGCCATGGACTTGCTGTATACCCAGAAGCTGGACGCCTTTGCGATTGTTTCGAGCGACAGTGACTTTACGCCTCTGGTGATGAGAATCCTGACAAGTGGCTTGAAAGTCTACGGCTTTGGTGAGAAGAAGACCCCTTTGCCTTTTGTTTACGCCTGCTCGACCTTTTTGTACCTGGAGACAATCGACCAGTCGATGACCTCAACTGAGCCTTCTGTCCCACCGGCGGGCATCAAGAAAACTGGGAAGGAGTTGAAGCAAGATACAAGGCTCATCACTTTGCTGCGGAGTGCGGTGACCATTGCTGCGGATGACGACGGCTGGTCAAATCTTTCTCCCGTAGGGATGCACATTGCCAATCAGACCTCGTTTGACCCTCGCAACTATGGCTATGCAAAGCTCAGTGGGTTGTTTGAAGCGATTGACTTGTTCGAGACGCAGCGAAGAAACAAGGCTGTCTATGTACGCAGCAAGCAGCGGAACGGCCATCCTCAAAAGTAGGAGGCCAGTGAACTCGAAATATGGTAATTCAGCGCCGGTGATACCTCACCTTTTGTCCCTCCCGCTCACTCTGGAACCGCTGCAGCCGGTGGGTCAACGTCCGTAGCCGTTTCATGTCGCGCGAGTTCACCGGATCGAACAGATCCCCCCGCGCCGTTTCGATGAACACCAGCACATCCTTGGGGGTGCAGGGGCCGCTTTTCCAGCCATGGAATTCCCGGTGCAGATCGGGCATCAGCACCAGGATGTTCTCCGGCAGGTCGGCCAGGTCCGGTCGGCTGCGGCGGTCGAACAGATGGTGCCCGTCCAGGTCAATCTTCTTGTGGACGGCCGCTTTCTTGCCGGTGATTTCGCAGCGATGGCCGGCCGCCGACTTGGCGCGCTTCATGGCTCGGTCCACGCCTTGGGTGAGGTAACGGATCTCGGAGTTGAAGCAGGCTTCCACCACATCGCCCACGGCTTCGATCCAGGCCTGGCGCGTTTTGGTGATGCGGCTGTTGACCCGCATGTCGCGGGCGACGCGGGCGATGCCTCGCTGGCTGATCAGCAGCTGCCGCTCCTCGCTCTCCAGGAAGTCCTTGTTGAGCTCCAGGGCTTCCTCTCCCTCCTCCGTACCAGCGGTGCGCAGCCGCTCCCATGAGTTGGACAGGCCCTTGTAGTTGGTCTGCAGGATCCCCACCGTGGTTTTGCGGCTCACGAAGGCCAGATCGCCCCGGATCTCCAGGGTGCCGCCGGCCTCGATGAACTCCTGGGTGATCCGCCGCGACACCAACAGTTGCTTGCGTTTCTGCTTCACGTTGAACAGCCGCTCACGGAACCAACCCAGCACGCCCGTCTTCTCGGTGGCTTCGATGTAGCGGGCCAGGGCCTCCACGCCCTCCTCGCTAAAGCGACGGGGGCGCCGCCCATTGGCGCCGGCCACGGCGGGGCCGGCGTACTCGAAGTGCTCGCCCTCCACCAGCTCCCATTCGTCGTCGGCTTTGGCGTCGAACGCCTCGACGATGTTGTAGAGGATGTCAATCCGTTTCCCGAGAATCCTGGCCGTTTCCTGGGCCGTCAAAAAGTCGCGCATCGCTTCAGGGCATCAGGGCAAGGATCGAGTCCTTCATGATTTGCAGGCGTTCCGCCACGCGGGGATCGCCGCCGTGGTCGGGGTGGTGCACCTGGATCAGGCGCCGGAACGCTTCGCGCACCTCATCGGCTGTGGCGGTCTTCGGGTCGAGGCCGAATACCACCCAGGGCCGGAAGTGCTGCAGCACGTCGATGCCGTTGATCACGGTGGCTCCGTCCTCCAGGTTCCGCTCGTTGGCCGGAATGCCGATGAAGCGCCGATAGAGCACCAGCCAGTCGTCCTTGGTCTTCAGCGCCACCTCTTCCCCCGTCATCGAGAGCTGGAAGTTCTTGTCCTTCCGCAGCTGGGTGACGGTCTTGCACCTGAAATGGGCCAGCACCTTGCTCTTGATCTCGGTGGCGGTGGGCGGCTTGGGCTTCGGCGGCGGCGGATCCTTGAAAGCTGCCCCGTTGATCGCCTCAGCGAAGGTCAGCAGATCGGCCTCGTCCAGCTCCGGCTTTGCCAGGAGCGCCTGGATCAGCCCCCTGACCTCCGTCAGCGCCAGCTTCTTGCTTCGGGCGGCCACAGGCCAGTGATGGAAACGATTTTCATCCTGGCCAGAGGCCTCCGGCGTTGTCTGGGGGCTTAGGAAACTGTCGTGTTTCGCCTGCCTGCCTGAGCCCGTGGCAGCCACCAGAACGCCTGGCCTGTCTGGGTTCGGTGGTATGGAGTGCCTTTGCTAGGTTGCCGCCGCCTGCCTGGCCCGTTGCTGCCTGATGAAAGCCGTCATCCTGGCCGGTGGACTGGGTACCCGACTCGCAGAGGAGACCCACCTGCGGCCCAAGCCGATGGTGGAGATCGGCGGCAAGCCGATCCTGTGGCACATCCTCAAGATCTACAGCCACCACGGCATCAACGATTTCATCATCTGTTGTGGCTATAAGGGTTATGTGATCAAGGAATACTTCGCCAACTATTTCCTGCACACCAGTGATGTCACCTTCCATATGGATCTCAACCATATGGAAGTGCACCGCCAGAAGGCCGAACCCTGGAAGGTCACCCTGGTCGACACCGGCGACGCCACCCTCACCGGCGGCCGTCTGGCCCGGGTGCGCAGCTACCTCCCCGACGACGAGTCCTTCTGCTTCACCTACGGCGACGGTGTCGCCGACGTGGACATCACCGCCCTGATCGCCCACCACCAGCGCCAGGGCCTCCAGGCCACCCTCACCGCCGTCCAGCCCCCCGGCCGCTATGGCGCCCTGCACCTCGACGGCGATGTGGTCACCGATTTCGAGGAGAAGCCCGACGGCGACAATGCCTGGATCAACGGCGGCTTCTTCGTGCTCGAGCCCCCCGTGATCGACCTGATCGACGGCGACCAGTGCGTCTGGGAGCAGGCCCCCCTCAAGGCCCTGGCCACCCAGGGCCAGCTCAACTCCTTCAAGCACCGCGGCTTCTGGCAGCCCATGGACACCCTGCGCGACCGCCAGCGCCTCGAAGACCTCTGGCAGCAGGGCCGCGCCCCCTGGAAGATCTGGAGCTGACCATGGCCAGCACCTCCCCCCGGCGGGCCTGGCAGCAGCCCGATCCCGCCTTCTGGCAGGGCAAGCGGGTGCTGCTCACCGGGCACACCGGCTTCAAGGGCAGCTGGCTGGCCCTGTGGCTCTGCGAGCTGGGGGCCAGCGTCACCGGCTTTGCCCTGGCGCCGGACACCGATCCCTCCCTGTTCGACCAGCTGGGCCTGGCCGGCCGCCTCGATCACCACGTGGGGGATCTGCGTGATCCGGCCGCCCTCAGCGAGCTGGTGGCGGCCGTCCAGCCGGAGGTGGTGCTGCACCTGGCGGCCCAGCCCCTGGTGCGGCGCAGCTACGCCGAGCCGGTGCTCACCTGGGAAACCAACGTGCTGGGCACCATCCATCTGATCGAGGCCCTGCGGCCCCTGGCCCAGCCCTGCGCCGCGGTGCTGATCACCACCGACAAGGTGTACCGCAACAACGAATGGCTCTACGGCTACCGGGAGAACGACCCCCTCGGCGGCCACGACCCCTACAGCAGCAGCAAGGCCGCCGCCGAGCTGGCCATCAGCTCCTGGCGCGCCAGCTACTGCGGCACCCTGCCCCACCAGTCGCCCCACCTGCGCCTGGCCAGCGCCCGGGCCGGCAACGTCATCGGCGGCGGCGACTGGGCCGCCGACCGCATCATTCCCGACACCGTCCGCTCCCTGCGCGCCGGGGAGCCCATCACCCTGCGCAACCCCGGCGCGACCCGCCCCTGGCAGCACGTGCTTGAACCCCTCGGCGGCTACCTGGCCCTGGCCGAGGCCCTCGCCGAGCCGTCCGATGGCCTCGCGATGGCCGAAGCCTTCAACTTCGGGCCCCAGCTGGAGGCCAACCGGCCCGTGCAGGAGCTGGTGGAGCAGGCCCTGGCCCACTGGCCCGGCACCTGGATCGACGCCTCCGACCCCACCGCCCCCCACGAGGCGGGTCTGTTGAATCTGGTGGTCGACAAGGCCCACCACCGCCTCGGCTGGTCGCCCCGCTGGGATTTCGCGACCACCACCGCCCGCACGCTTCAGTGGTATCGCCGCGTGATCGAAGCCGGCGACGACCCCGTGTCCTGCTGCCTCGACGACCTCACCGCCTATCTCGCCTGCTGCCCGCCGGGCCGATCCACCCCATGACCGCCGACCTCGACCAGCTCAAGCAGGAGATCCTCCGGCTCACCCGCGACTACGCCCGCCGGGCCCACGCCGGCTTCCGCCCCGGCGACGACCCGGATCGCACACCCCACGCCGACGGCCAGACCATCCCCTACGCCGGCCGGGTCTTCACCGAAGACGAAGTGGAGGCGGCCGTGGGCACCACCCTCGACTTCTGGCTCACCCTCGGCACGGAAGGCGCCGCGATGGAGAGCGAGCTGGCCGCCTTCCTGGGGGTGCGCCACAGCCTGCTGGTCAATTCCGGCTCCTCGGCGAATCTGGTGGCCATCTCGGCCCTCACCTCCCACCGCCTGCCCGCCGAGCGGCGCCTGCGCCCCGGCGATGAGGTGATCACCGTGGCTGCCGGCTTCCCCACCACCGTGGCGCCGATCCTCCAGGTGGGCGCGGTGCCGGTGTTCATCGACGCCGATCCGATCACCGGCAACGCCCGCTGCGACCAGCTCGAAGCCGCCTTCACCCCCGGCGTCACCAAGGCCGTGATGATGGCCCATGCCCTGGGCAACCCCTTCGACCTGGCGGCCGTGCTGCGCTTCTGCCGCGCCCACGACCTCTACCTCGTCGAAGACAACTGCGACGCATTGGGGTGCTCCTATTCCATGCCCCGGGAGCTGGCCGAATCCCTCGGCTTCTCCGACAACAGCCCTGGCCTCGATGAGGGCCCCGACCGCGTCATCCGCTGGACCGGCACCTGGGGCGACATCAGCACCCAGAGCTTCTACCCGCCCCACCACCTCACCATGGGCGAGGGCGGCGCCGTCAACATCGTCCGCGACCCGAAGCTCAAGGTGGTGGCCGAGAGCTTCCGCGACTGGGGCCGCGACTGCTGGTGCCCCTCCGGCAAGGACGACACCTGCGGCAAACGCTTCGACTGGCAGCTGGGCGAACTGCCCGCCGGCTACGACCACAAGTACATCTACAGCCACCTCGGCTTCAACCTCAAACCCCTCGATCCCCAGGCCGCCATCGGCCGGGTGCAGCTGCGCCGCCTGCCGGAGTTCATCGAGGCCCGCAAGCGCAACTGGCAGACCCTGCGCGAAGGCCTGGTGGCCACCGAGCACTTGCTGGAGTTCTCCCTGCCCACCCACGCCACCGGCTGGGATCCGCAGACGGGCTTCTCCTGGGATGCCAGCGGCTGCCGCACCGACTGCTCCTGGTTCGGCTTCAAGATCGCCGTCAAGCCCGACGCCCCCTTCCGCCGCACCGACCTGGCCCGGGAGCTCGATGCCCACCGCATCGGCAACCGCATGCTGTTTGGCGGCAACCTGGTGCGCCAGCCGGCCTTCGTGCAGCTGCGCGCCGATCGCCCCGACGCCCTGCGGGTGGTGGGCGACCTGGCCGGCGCCGACGCGATCATGGTCGACACCCTCTTCCTCGGCACCTACCCGGGCCTGACGGCGCCGATGCTGGCCAAGGAGATCGACGTGATCCGGGCCTTCTGCCAGGCCTGATGCGGCTGTTCCTCACCGGCGGCACCGGCTTCATCGGCTCCCACGTGCTGGCGGCGGCCCTGGCGGCGGGGTACCAGGTGCGGGCCCTGCGGCGCTCGTCCCGCTCCGCCCCGGTGATCCCCCTGCCGCGCCAGCCCCAGTGGTGCGAGGGCGATCTGCTCACCCTCCCGGCCTCCGCGCTGGAGGGGGTGGAGGCGGTGCTGCACCTGGCCTCGGCGGGTGTCAGCCCGAAGCAGGTGCCCTGGGCCGAGCTGGTGCAGGCCAACGTGGCCGGCAGCCTGCGGCTGCTGGAGCTGGCGGCGGAGGCGGGGGTGCGCCGCTGCGTCGTCACCGGCACCAGCCACGAGTACGGCAACGCCGCCCGCCGTTTTGCGGCCATCCCCCCCGATGCCCCCCTGGAGCCCCTGAGCGCCTACGGGGCCAGCAAGGCGGCGGCCTTCCAGCTCCTGCGCACCTTCGCCATCCAGCGGCGCCTGGAGCTCTTCTACGGCCGCATCTTCACCGCCTACGGCGAGGGCCAGTTCGCGGGCAACTTCTGGCCCTCCCTGCGGCGCGCCGCCCTGGCCGGGGAGGATTTCCCCATGACCTCGGGCCGCCAGGTCAGTGATTTCGTGCCTGTCGCCGCCGTGGCGGCCCACCTGCTGGAGGCCTGCACGCGCCCCGATGTGGCCCCGGGCCGCCCCCTGGTGGCCAACATCGGCTCGGGCGTCGCCACCAGCCTGCTGGCCTTCGCCGAGGCGGAGTGGAGCCACCTGGGGGCGACCGGTAGATTGCGCCCCGGTGTGCTTCCCGACCGACCCGATCAGATCGAGCGATACGTTCCGGACCTGGCTGGTTTGAGGCTTCCCGCGTCCCCTCTGCCCTGAATCCGATGAAGGTCCTGATCACCGGCGGTTGCGGCTTTCTCGGCTCCAACCTGGCCGCCTCCTACCTGCAGGAAGGCGCCGAGGTGATCGTGCTCGATGCCCTGTTCCGGCGCGGTTCGGCGGCCAACCTGGCCTGGCTGGAGTCCCAGGCCGCCCCCGGGCGCTTCCACTTCATCCAGGGCGATCTGGCCGAAGCCGAGGCCGTGATGGCCGTCTTCCGCCGCCACGCCCCCTTCGACTACATCGCCCATGTGGGCGGCCAGGTGGCGATGACCACCTCCCTGACCGATCCCGCCCGCGACCTGCAGACCAACGTGCTGGGCACGTTCCACGTGCTCGAAGCCGCCCGGGCCCTCTCCCCGGAGGCGCTGATCGCCTACAGCAGCACCAACAAGGTCTACGGCGACCTGGAGGGCCTCCGCTACGAGGAGACCCCCACCCGCTACCGCCTCCCCGACCACCCCGAAGGCCTCGACGAAGCCCTCGGCCTCGATTTCTCCACCCCCTACGGCTGCTCCAAGGGGGCGGCGGACCAGTACGTGCGCGACTGGGCCCGCGTTTATGGCCTGAAAACGGTGGTGTTCCGCCACTCCTCGATCTTCGGCGGCCGCCAGTTCGCCTCCTTCGACCAGGGCTGGGTGGGCTGGTTCTGCCAGAAGGCGATCGAGCAGAAGCGCGCCCACCTGGCGGGCGTGTCCCCCCAGCCCTTCACCATCGCCGGCACCGGCAAGCAGGTGCGCGATGTCCTCCACGCCGACGACCTGATCCGCCTCTACCGGGCCGCCTACGAGCACCGGGAGCGCATGACCGGCGAGATCTTCAACATCGGCGGCGGCGCCGCCAACTCCCTCAGCCTGCTGGAGCTGTTCGCCCTGCTCGCCGAGCTGCTGGCCATTCCGCCGCTCGTTTACACCCCCACCCCCCGCCGCGCCAGCGACCAGGACTGCTTCATCGCCGACATCGGCAAGGCCCAGCGCCTCCTGGGCTGGTCGCCGGCCATCTCCTGCCGCGACGGCGTCAGCCGCATGCTCGCCTGGACCGAAACCAACCTGATGGGCTGAGGCCGGGGTGAACCGAACCATGCCCGTTGCCCTGCAGAAGCTGCGCCCCCTGCTCGTCTCCGCCGGCTTTATCGGCCTCTGCGCCCTGTTCTATTTCCTGAGGCGGCCCTCCATCACCCTGGAGCCGCTCCTCTATGCGGAAGACGGATCGATCTTCCTGCAGACGGCGATCGATTCAGGCGTCCACTCCATCTTCAAGACCTACGCCGGCTACAGCCACCTGCTGCAGCGCCTGGTGGCCCTGTTCGCCGTCAACAACCTCTCGCCGCTGGATTACCCGCAGTTTTTCCTGGCGGTGGCCTGGGCCAGCTACCTGGTGCCCCTGTGCTGCATGGAGGCCCTGATCCGGATGGGGTTCTTCGGCCGGATCCTGCGCTTCTCCTATATCCCCTATGTCTTCTACCCCTACGGCCAGGAAACCTATCTCAATCTGCCCAACGCCTATATCTTCTTCCCGCTCGGCTTCATCCTGATCGCCTACGCGGTCTATGGCCGCCTGCTGCAAGGCAGCGAGGCGTCGCCCCTCCGGGTGTGGCCGGGCTTTCAGCTGCTGCTGTTTCTCTATGGGCTGGTGGCGGTGTTCACGGGCCCTTTCGTCGCCCTTTACGGCCTGCCCCTGCTGGTCTTCGTGCTGCTGAAGCGGCGTCGTCTCTCGCTGGCCCCGCTCTGGCTCACCCTGCCGGTGCTGCTCTCCTCCGTGCAGCTCTATCTCTCCCAGCTGACCTTCAGCTACAAGGTCTCCACCGCCCAGGCGATCAGCAAGCTGCTGGCACGGCCGGATGTGCTGCTCGACTGGTTCACCATCCACCTGGTCAGCCCCCTGTTCGGCGGCTACAAGCCGGGCTGGTACCTGCGGGTGCTGCCGGAGCCGCTGCAACTGCTGCTGGTGGCTGTGATGGTGGCCGTTGTGGTGCTGGCCGTGCGGGTGGTGAGTCGCCGGATGCGGCAGCCGTCAATGCTCTATCTGGCCATGTTCTCCACCATGGTGCTCTCCTTCTCCAGCCTGCTGGTGGCGGTGCGCCGGGGTGCCCCCCTCGCCGCCCTGACCGTGGAGGATGCCGGCGGGCGCTTCTTCTTCTGGAACACCGTTCTGTTCCTCACGATCCTGCTCACGGCCTTTGTTCTCCTGGTGCGCGATCGCACAACCCGCCAGGGAACGGCCTCCAGGATCATGGCCTGCTGGCTGATCCTTTCGATCGTCTTCTATCACAACAACGTCGCCCGCCGCGAGGCGCCGATCAGCTACAGCGAACAGCTCGAGCAGCAGTGCAGGGTGCCCGGCAAGCTGCCGATGGAGCTGCAGATCTTCGCGGGCCCGATCTGGAGTTTCCAGCTGGGTCGGCCCCAGATCGACAGACTCTGCGCCGGCGTGATGCACTTCACGCCGATGAATTCGAAGGTCAGCGACCTCCTGCCCAGGCAGCTCCAGCCGATGTCCTTGCACACCGGCCAGACGATGCGCTTCCCCGTCGTTCCACAGGCGGATCTGAAGATGGAGGCCGTCGGTCTGATGATCGGCACCAACAACCGGGTCAACCATGGCGTCCTGCGCCTCTGCGTTCAATCCCCATCGGCTGATGCTCCTGTCTGTTCGGCGGATGTGGACAAGAGCCGATTGCAGGACAACCACATCGCCCGGTTCCCCTTCACAGGCGGCCTGGCGGTGCGCTCCGGCGAGACACTGGAGTTTTCCCTGAGCGATCTGGATCGGCCTGGAAACAGCTCCAAGGGTGAGACGGCCGTCTATGTGTCGAGGCTGATCAGCGGCCCCGTGGCCTTTGCGGGAGTGAGCTAGCGGCCCGCAATTCCAAGGGCCACGATCCCATAGCCCAGGGTGATGGCCAGGATGTTGGCCGGAGCCACCGGGGCCGCATCCTTCAGCGAGAAGAACACATACAGCAGCGGATATTGCAGGCTCAGCACCAGCACGGCCAGTTTTCGATCGACCCCGGGCAGCACCAGGGCCGTGATGCCGAAGGAGGCGCCATAGCAAACAAGCGAGGCCGCCAGGTAGATCGCACCGGTGCGGACGCCTTCGGCCGGCGGCCGGATCCGCAAGATGAATTGGCCCAGGCATGCCGCAAGAACGGCAGCCAAAAGATACACTGCCTGCAGCATGCTTTTTGACAACATTTGCCCATGACGACGTCGACGCATCATATCGCCATTTGCATTCCCTGTTACAACGAGTCGTCCAACGTCGAAGCGCTCTATGTGAGGCTGGCCAAGGTTCTCGAGCAGTTTCCGGACGATGTCTTTTCGATCGTTTTTGCCGATAACTGCTCCACCGACCACACGGTGCAACTGATCGAGGGGCTGGCGGCCAGGGACTCCCGCGTCGGCCTGATCCGCAACGTCTCGAACTTCGGTTTCGTGCGCTCCTCGGCCAATGCCCTGCTGGTGCCCGACGCCGATGCCAATGTCTTTCTGATGGCGGATCTGCAGGATCCCCCCGAGCTGGTGGCCGATCTGATCAGCGCCTGGAAGAAGGGCGATGACCAGGTGATCTTCGCGGTGCGGCGCTCCAGCCACGAAAGCCCGATCCTGTTCCTGTGCAAGAAGATCTATTACGCCACACTCTCGTGGCTGTCCGACTACCCAATGGTGCGCGACACCACCGGTTTCGGCATCTACGACCGCTCCGTGATTCTGGCCCTGCGGCAATCGATCGATTCCTATCCCTTCATCAAGGGCCTGGTCTGCGCCATCGGCTTCAAGTGGTCCACGATTCCCTACGTGAGTGCCGATCGCAAGGGCGGCAGCAGCTCCGCCTCGCTCTCCTTCCTGGTGGATTTCGGCGTGCTCGGCATCGTCACCTCCTCCCGCAAGCCGATGCGGTTGATCACCACCGCCGGCCTGTCGCTCGGGGCCCTTTCGATTCTGCTGTCGTTCGTGGTGATGGTCAGCAAGCTGATCTTCTGGGACAGCTTCCAGTTCGGTGTGGCCATGCTGTCGGTTTCGGCGCTGTTCTTCGCCGGCACCATGATGTTCGCCCTCGGCATCCTGGGCGAATACATCGGCTTCATCAACCAGCGCACCCTGCGCCTGCCCCTGGTGGTGGAGCGAAGCCGCCACAACGTTCCCTCCCGCGAGACGAAGGCCTGAAAATCCGGGGAGTCCCCTTACCATGGGGCACAGCAACGCTTCCTGCTGCTGGCGGCCTAGGGGTCTTGCTTCCATGAGCGCCGTTCCCCCTGACCCGCGACCCCGGAATGTGCTGGTGTTCGGCGCCGGGGGTGCCCTGGGTTCGGCCATCGCCGAAGCCCTGACGGCTGCGGGTGATCAGCTCCACACGGCCGGCTCGGCAGCCGTTTCCCCCTCAGGGAGTGCCCGTTCCCACGTGGCCCTCTCCTATGCCGAGCCGGTGAGTGCCGAGCTGTTTTCGGCCTTGCCGCCGCTGGATGCGGTGGTGTGGGCCCACGGCCTCAATGCCAGTGATTCGATCGCTGATTTCGATCCGTCCACCTTCGAGCGGCTCTGGCAATGCAACGTGCTGTTCATTGCGGCCAGTCTTTCGGCGTTGTTGTCGGCGGGGCGGCTGGAGCGCGGCAGTCGCCTCTGCGTCATCAGTTCGATCTGGCAGCTGGAGAGCCGGCTGGGAAAACTCTCCTACACCGTCTCCAAGGCCGCACTGCAGGGCCTGGTGAAGTCCTGCGCCATGGATCTGGGAGAGAAGGGCATCCTGATCAATGCGGTGCTCCCCGGTGTGGTGGATTCACCGATGACGCGACGTCACCTGTCCCCGGAGCAGATCGGGGCGATCACGTCCCAGACGGCCCTCAACCGCCTCGCCCAACCCGAGGACATCGCCGCAGCCACGGCTTTCCTGGTCGGGCCTGGCAATCGCTTCATCACCGGCCAGTTCCTGACCGTGGACGGCGGTTTCATCGGCTTCAAGCACACATAACCAGCACTCCAAGTCCTTCATGACGTCCCTGTCCCTGGCTTCGCTCCCCCCCATCGTCATCCGCAGCTCACTGTCCGACTACAGCATCGACTTCCAGGGGCTGACCGATCTCGGGGCATGGAAGCCTGAGGCGGACCTGATCCTGATGGATGCCTTCTTCCGGGACAGGATCAGCTTTCCAGGAGAGCAGCCCGTCATCTTCGTGGAGGCCACCGAAGACGCCAAGTCCCTGCCGCAGACCATCGAGCTGTTCGTGGCGCTCAAGCAGGCCGGACTCGGTCGCGGCTCCCGCCTGCTCGCCGTGGGAGGTGGCGTCATTCAGGACATCGCCACCTTCGTGACCTCGCTGTACATGCGAGGTATCGCCTGGGACTACGTGCCGACCACCTTCCTGGGCATGGCCGATTCCTGCATGGGGGGCAAGAGTTCGATCAATGTCGGCGCCTACAAGAATCTGATCGGCAATTTCCACCCCCCTCGCTGCATTCAGATCCTTCCTGTCTTCGCACGCACACTGCCTGCCGTGGAGATGGCAGGCGGGGCTGCAGAGGCTGCCAAGATCGCCTTCTGCCGTGGACCTGAGGCCTTCTCCAGCTATCTGGAGCTGGTGCAGCCTGTGTTGGCCGGAGCCTGGAGCGAGCAGGACCTGGCCGCCTTGCTGCACGCCACCCTGCGGGTCAAGCAGTGGTTCGTGGAGAGGGACGAATTCGACCGGGCAGAGCGACGCTGCCTCAATTTTGGCCACACCTGGGGGCACGCCCTGGAATCGGCGACCCAGTTCGCCATTCCCCACGGGCTGGCGGTGGCCCTGGGGATGATGGCGGCGGTCCGCTTTCTCGGGTCACCGCCCGATTGTCTGTCGCTCTGGGATCATTGCCTTCAGCTTCTGCATCCGACGCTTGATCCCACGGCCGTTGAATCGTTTGACCCAGAACGTTTCCGTCGTGCCTTTCTTGCTGACAAGAAGCATTCTCCCGGTTACTATCATCTGATCGTTCCGACCTCCAGCGGTGTGAAGCCAGGATTAGAGCCTTCCAGTGTGCTTGGGGTCGAGGAAATCAAGATCCCGGCCGGTGAGCCCCAGTTGGCAGCCATCCAGCTCGCCACGGAGGAGGCCCTCAAGGCTGTGTCTTCCGTTCCCCAGGAGATTGGTTGATGAAATACTCCGATGTGATGCTGGAGTGGCTCAAGTCCGCGGGCTTCACCCACTGCTACTTTGTCGCGGGGGGGAACATCATGCATCTGCTGAATTCCGCCCGCCATCAGATGGTGTGCGTTCCCACGGTGCATGAGGTGGCTGCCGTCATTGCCGCCGAACATCACAATGCCACCCTGAATTCGGGAACCGCGGCAGAAGGAATCGGCCGTGCCTTTGTCCTGGTCACGGCAGGTCCGGGTCTGACCAATGCCCTCACGGGCCTGGCGGGGGCCTGGTTGGAGAGCCGCGAGCTGCTGCTGCTCGGAGGCCAGGTCAAAGTGAGTGATCTGGCCCCTCCCGGCCTGCGTCAGCTGGGTATCCAGGAGGTGGACGGTGTGGCGCTGGCGGCCCCACTGTGCAAGCAGAGTCTCTGTCTGCGGGAGCCCCTGGATCATCTCTCCTTCCTGACCAGCGTGGCGCTGAGTTGGCAGGGTCGGCCTGGGCCGGTGTTTCTGGAGCTCCCCCTGGATGTCCAGGCCCATCCGGTCCCCGAGGACTGGCTGGCCGCAGAGGGGGCCCCCCTCACCCCAGCGACCACGGCCGCGGTTCCCGACACCGCCCCCACCGCGGCCCGGATCGCGGCACGCGTCGCCGCAGCCCAACGGCCGGTCCTGCTCCTCGGTGGTGGTGTCTCGCGGCCCTGTGCCCAGAAGCTTGAGTCCCTCTTGGCGTCCCTGGGGCTGCCGGTGATGACCACCTGGAATGGGGCCGATCGCTATGGGTCCGACCATTCCAATTACTTCGGTCGGCCTAACACCTGGGGGCAGCGTTACAGCAACATCCTGCTGCAGCAGTCCGACCTGCTGATTGCCATCGGCAGCCGGCTCGGGCTGCAGCAGACAGGTTTCAACTGGCAGGAGTTCCTGCCGGTGGGGGATGTGATTCAGGTGGACATCGACCCAGCCGAGCTGGCCAAGCCGAATCCGACGCTGGCGGAGGCCATTGAGGCCGATGCCGATGCCTTTCTGAGCCAGCTGCTTCATCATGATCTTGGCCAGCACCCGGAATGGCTGACCTTCTGCCAGGACGTCAAATCCCGATTGCCCCTCTCAGAGGCCTGCAATGCCACGGCCGAGGGCTATCTGAATCCCTACGACATGGTGATGGACCTCTCCAGGGTCTGCGGTGATGCCGACCACATCGTTCCCTGCAGCAGTGGTGGTGCCTTCACCGTGATGATGCAGGCCTTTCACCTGCGTCAGGGCCAGACGATGCTCACGAACAAGGGGCTGGCGAGCATGGGCTATGGCCTTTCGGCGGCGATCGGTGTGGCCCTCGCCGACCGCCACCATCGCACCGTTCTGGTGGAGGGGGACGGTGGGTTCAGTCAGAACCTTCAGGAGCTGGCCACGGTCGCCGTCAACGATCTGAATCTCAAGATCTTCCTGTTCTGCAATGAGGGCTATGCATCGATCCGCATGACCCAGAAGAACTACTTTCAAGGCTCTTACGTCGGCTGTGACGTTCGCTCCGGTCTGGGGTTTCCCGATTGGAGGCTCCTTGGCAAGGCCTATGACGTGCCCGTCCACACCCTCTCCGCTGGGTGGTGTTCCGACGATCCTGTGTTCCTTGAGTTATGGGAGCGTCCATCGCCAGCGTTGTTCCTTGTGCCCATCGATCCGGAGCAAAGCTATTTCCCCAAGATCTCCAGCCGTATCAGTGCCCAGGGTGGCATGGAATCCAATCCGCTTCACAGGATGACTCCCGACCTCCCCGACGAGATTGCTTCTTGTGTTTACCGATACCTGCACACATCCGAGTAATCAAAAGCGTCCATTTCTGGTAAGATTCGACCAATCGTCACGAGACCGATGAACGCTCATGAACGGAAGATGTTGGATATTCTTAAGCGCGGAAGAGAATGTTTCGGTGTGGTTGCAACAAAGGCTGAGTTTGAGGCTGAAGGTACCCGTACGGACGAGCTCCTGAGGCTGCTCGAAATCGCCCACAAGGCCGATGTGGGCATGGCCCTGAAGGTGGGTGGCTGCGAGGCCATCCGTGACATGCTTGAGGCGCGGCAATTTGGGGTCAATTACATCATTGCCCCCATGGTGGAATCCCCCTATGCCTTGGGGAAATTCATTGCCGCCAAGAACAAGGTCTTTGCTCCTGAGGATCAGGAGGATGTCAAGTTCCTGTTCAACGTGGAAACGATCGCGGGCTATCGCTGCATCGATGATCTGATCGCAGCAGCCTCTGCGGAGGTTGGCTGCAATGGCGTCGTGTTCGGACGTGTTGACTTCAGCTGCTCGCTCGGCGTTGGTCGGGAGGGCCTGGAAGGAAATGAGGTCACCGAGGTTGGTGAAGATATCGCCAGGAAGTGCCAGAAGGCCGGTCTTGAGTTCGTTGTTGGCGGAGCCGTGTCGATTGATGCGTTTCCCAACCTGAAGCGATTCCAGGCTGTCCATCTGGATCGTTTCGAAACCCGCAAGGTCATCTTCCAGGGATCAGCCCTTGACTCGCCCGATCTTGCAGAAGCCTTGCTGCAGGCTGTTCACTTCGAATTGCTCTGGCTGCTCAATAAGCGTGAGTACTATGGCCTGATGTACCAGGAAGACCAGATGCGCATCGAGATGCTGGAGAGCCGCTGGAAGGTGCTTGAGCGCGACACCTGATCTTGAGCGATTCGATGCTGAATCTTGAGCCATACGATCAATAACCGACGAATCAGTTGTTTCACCTACACGCCATTTTCTGATGTCTGAGTTTCATTCCAAGCCCATTGCCGTCACCGGTGCCACCGGGTGGGTGGGAAAGACCGCACTGCACGAGCTGCAGCGTCTGCTCGCGCCCGATGTCTTTCGTCAGAAGGTCCGAGCCTATGCCAGTAAGCCCGCCTTGCTGAGCACCACAGCCTATGGGCAAGACCAGTCGTTCGATTATCCCGTCCACCCACTGGCTGAGCTGCCGGAGCATGCCAAGCAGGAGCCCTTTGGCTATCTCTTCCATGGGGCCTTCTTCCCTCGCTCCGGGCTGGATGCTGTCGGTGTTGACGCCTATATCGCGATCAACCGGGAGATCACCAGGCTTGTCTGCGAGGCCATCGTGCATTCACCCGGCGTCAGGGCTGTGAACATTTCCTCCGGTGCCGCGGCGGCCTTTGATAGCACCGGTCGGGCCTCTGAAGAGAAGATCGCTGAAAACCCCTATGGCGCCCTCAAGTATGAAGAGGAAGTGCGGATCAGGGAGCTCACCGCCAGCCTCATCCTGAGGATCTACACGCTCTCGGGCAGATTCATGACGAACCCTGAGATCTATGCCCTGGGTGACTTTCTTCTCAAAGCCCGGGACGGTAGCCAGATCATCCTGAAGTCCAAGAATCGCGTGGTTCGCGGCTTTGGCCATGCCGGCAACATTGTGGCGTCGGCCTGGGCGTGGCTGGCCAGCGACCATCCTCCATTGGAGGCTCCCCTGGCCACTGTCAGCGAGGAAACCGATCTGACGTCCCTGGCACAGAGAGTCAGCAGGTTATTCAGCCTTCCTGAGCCCGTCTCCTCTGTTGACCCGGGCCTCACTCCGAATGTCTACTCCTCTGATCCCGCTCCTTTCCTGGACTTCCTCTCCACCCATGGCCTTTCCGCATGGACCATGGACGAGCAGATCACCGATACGGCTGCTGGCCTTAAGGGCTGACCGGCTGATGAAGAACCTCAATCCCGTCCTGCCGGAGTGCGGAAACATGGGTATCGGAAGGATAGGTCGAAAGGATCACGCCGAGGATTTCTTTCGTATAAGCCGGAGCGGCGATGATGATGGCATTGGCTGCCCGGGATAGGGCATCGGCGGGAGAAATGATCTCAATGTGCGTGGCGGGCGAGTACTTGCCCTGTTTGAACTCTGCCGAATCAATGATGTACTCAATTTTCTCTCCAATACCTGCACAGGCGATGATCGTAAAGCCTTGATGGCTGGCTCCCCATAGGGCCACGCGCCTGCCCTGGGCCTTGAGATCATCAATCAACGCATTCAGCTCGCTGCGCAGCTTCATGTAGTTGTTGGACAGTCCACTCAAGGCAACAACTGGCCGTTTTTTGACGTAGGCATAAATTGTATCTTCATTGAAGAGGCCCATCTCCAGGATGTCAAACCCATTGGTTTCGAGCATGCGACGCAGCGTGGTTTCTGTAAAGTAGAGCAGGTGATCCCTGACAAACTCGTAATAGGCGTCATAGCGCAGAATGTGATCGAAACTGGGCACCGTAATCAGGCCAACGCCATCGGGCGTCAGGCTTCTGTGAATTCCAGCCAGCATGCCGCAAGGATCTGGTTGGTGTTCAAGGAAGTTGATCGAGAGAAACCCGTCATAGGGCGCGTTCGGAACCTCGCATTCAGCGGAGTCGACAAATCCTTCAACGACGTCGAGGCCCTTGCTTTGCGCGGCGAGGACGGAGGTACTTGAATGCTCAATTCCAGAGATCCTTACCGATTCGCTGGAAAAGAGTTGGATGAAGTCACCCTTGCCGCAGCCGACTTCGATCAGATGCTTGCCTGCCAAAGAAAACTTCTTGGCAAAGTCCTTGAACAGCTCAAGCTTCAGATTGGCAAAGACACCCTTGACCGGCATCGCCCTGATCACATCGCGATAGTACGCAACGGGTTCGCAGTCAAGCTGCAAGGTCTCACAGGAGAGGCATTGCCTGACGCTGAAATCGATTCCCTTGTCTGAAGCCAGATCTTCCTTCGTTGGCATCTGTTGGGCGCCGGAAGGGAGATCGCTGTAGTGAAGGATCGGCTCCGACAGCTGATGGCCGCAAACGAGGCAAGTCTGTCTCATGATGGATGCTGCTCACCGCAATGGCATCGTAGTACGGACTCATTGAGATGGCTTCCATGCTGCCCATCTCCTCGGGCAGGAGATTCAGCTCTGGGGTTCGTCATGCTCTGTGCGCCTGGTGGATATCTTCTGCTTGTACACAAACGTGCTCCATGCATAGCCAACGATCAGGGACGTGGCGGCGCCCAGCACCGTCAGCTCCGTTCTACCGATCACTCCCTTGAACAGGGCGACGATGACGGCTCCCGCCGTAATGGTGGGCACGACGGAAACGATGTAGCGCCCAATGGAAACCCGATATCCCTTGCTGCTGGGGAAGACAAGAAAGCGAAAGCTGAAGTATCTCAGGACATGACAGGTTGCTTCTGCAATGCCCAGGGCGAGAAAGGCACCCATCGGATAGGCAAGCCAGAAAAGAGCGGGGCCGAGGATGGTGAAGGCGATGCCGTTGAGTCCGTAGCGGGTGAATGAATGGCTAATCATTCGGACCTTGGCTCTGGCGCATCAAGGTATATCTGAGCTTCGGCCTGAAGCCGGAAAGGCGCAGGCCTTCGATCTGCCTCGAGACCACCGCCATGGTCAGCATCTGCAGGCCAAAGCTGATGAGAACCAGGGCCATGACCGTGGGGATGCCGCCTTCGTACTGACTGTTCCCGGATAGATAGTTGGCGAGCAGGAACACGGCCACCATGAAGGCAAACAGAACCCCAAACCCGCCGATGGTGAGGGCCAGGCGACTGGCGGCTGCGTCTGCGGACAGCAGAGCTCTGATGGCCTCCAGGGCATACCCTGCACCGCGATAGGAGGATGTCCCCCGGGTTCGATCGGCCTGCCTGTAGTGAATCAGCACCGGCGAATGGCAGCTGTTGGCGATGCACATGCGCAGGTTCATCCCGGACTCATCCCAGTAGCGCAGGATCTCCTCGACAACCTCTTTTCGGTAGCAGCCGAAGCCATGGAAGCCACTGGGAACCTGTTGGAGCCTGGAGGAATAGCCCAGGGCCTTGTAGTACGTCCTGCGCGCCATCTGCAGCAACGGCCCCCCTGCCGAGCGACTCTTCACGGCCAGCACCGCATCCTTGGAGTTGTCCTGCAGCAGCCGCACCACCATCTCCACACTCTGCTCGGGAGGATCCTGAAGATCGGAGCAGAGACAGATCATCAAGCTGCAATCGCCCGCATGCTTGAAGGCGTTGACGGCTGAAGCTTCCGGGCCATAGTTACTGCTGTTGGCGATCCCGATAACCTGCGGGTCCTTCGCGACAATGCGCTGAATCACCGTCAGGCTTTCGTCGCTGCTGTTGTTGTCGGCAATCACCATGCCGAACTCAAGGTCGTCAGGGTTCGGAAGGGCCTCCCTGATCTGCTCGAAGGCTTGACGACAGCGCGTATGCAACTCCTCAAGGTTCAGCGACTCATTGTAGGCCGTCGATACGTATACGAGTCGTTCGGATGTCATGCTGCAGACGAGTGCTGTCGTTTCCACGTTAGCCGATGTTTCCCGTTTGTCTTCAGATTCCGAGACGCCTTTGGGCCCGTTGCATGCTGTCCTGTGAACATGGTGTCACAACCGATGATGGGCGTCGCGTCAGCATCATGCTCAGATGGCATCTTCGCTGCAGCACCACCGAGGACTTATTTGGCGTTCGGCGAAACTCCATGAAGGTCTGTTGCACTCAGTGGTTGAAGACTGCCATGCCCATTGGCGATTGCTTCCATCCAGGCGATCTCAGTCTTTCGTTTCTGCAGAGAACCCGTGCCCTGTTCTCCTTGTTCCCAGCCTCAAACTGGCTATTCAGCTGGGTTGATGTCGTGTATCTTGGTGAACCAGCGTGATTGTTTCATGGATCTGGCCGATCGAATTCGTCGTCCATTCTGGCTCAGAGCATCTGACCTGAATATCGGTCTTCTTCTGTTTATTTCAACGTCCCTTGCCATTCTTATTCGGGTTCTGTGGGCGGGTGTGATTACCAGTGGATTTCAGGATGATGTCCATGTGGCTGCGTCACTGGCCCGCCGCTACTTGCAGCGCCCCCCAGGCACCGAGGTCGTTGACATGTATACGCAAGGTTTTCTCCACCCCCTGCTATACGTCCCGCTCTTGGCTTTGCTCCGCTTCATCGGCATCCCACCTCCATTACAGGACGGATTCGCGATCGCTTTCGTGCAGTCCGTGGCCGTGGGTCTTATTGCCATGCTGGCCTATGCAGGAAGTCGTGCCCTGCTGAATCGCGGGGCATCCGTTGCCGTTTGCTTCTTTTGCGTCGGACCGCCTCTGCTGATCCGGCCAGTGGATCTGTCGATCACCCAACTCACTCCTAATGGCGAGATCCTCGGCAGTGTGCTGCTCCTTGGCATGTGGACGCTGCTGGTTCATCGACCAGCGGGACGCCGAGCACTCTCAGGTGTCGTTGCCCTTTCCGTGGCCGCCTTTCACCTTAAGTACCAGCTCGTACCCCAGGTGTGGGCTCTGATCCTGGGTGGGGGCCTCGGCCGGCGGCGGACTTTCCGGCTTCTGGCTATCTCTTTCGTGGCGTGTCTGGTGGTTGACCTGCTCGTTTACCGGATGGGGGGCTATGGGCTGTTCAGCCGCGCCGGTTCCCTGTTGGGCGACTACATGGGCGTCGTAGATATCGACGCCTCCAGTAGGCAGCCGTCTGGGTTTTCTCTCCGGGCTGTGGCCGTCTTGTTCATTGTCAAGGTTTTCACTTTCGTCCGCAATGCACCTGATCTGCTCATGGGTTTGCTGGCCAAGCTGCGCACGCTGGCAGTCGAAGCCCCTCAATTCCTGCTGGCCTGGCTTGTGTGGCTCGTTCCCCTGGTTCGCCCCCAGCGCTACCCGCCCCACTCTCTTCATTTCTTCAGGGCGTCGCTTCTCCTGTCTCTCGCCACCATCGCCGCGATTCTGCTGCCCAACAAGGGCATGTTGAACTACTACCTGCTTCTTATCCCCACGGCTGTCGTGGTTATGGCCACAGGCCTGGCCAACGTCCCTGGCCTTGTCAGCTCCGCTGCATCGGCAAAGGTCCCGGCTTCATGGCCTGCCCGACCGTTCGCGATGCCATGGTGGGCCCCACTTCTGGCCCTTACACCTGTTCTCGCTCTGCTGAGCGTTACGGGTCACAGGATGACCCGGGAGCTGGCTTCTGGCGGCAGTCGCATGGGTTCCCTCCTCCCCGCCGAAACGCGTCAGGAAGGTCTCCATGTCTTTGGATTGAATTCCCACCTTCTAGGGGTTCATGACACCCATATCAGCGACCTCAACCTCGGCACACTACTCGTCTTGTCCTGGGTCAAGAACGACACGACGGCATACATCCGCGCGCTCACCACTTCGCAGGACAGGCCCAGATTCGTGCTTGACCATGTGTCCTCCCCGCGAAAGGGTGCTGGTCTTGCTCCGGCCAACTACCCGCCCCTGGAGGAGCTGGCCCGGCGCCACGGCGTCAACTTGCTTGAGGTTTACCGCGTGCGTCAGACCAATGAATTGGGCATCCTCTATGAACGGATCAGTGATCCCCAGGAGAAGCATCAAACAAGCCGGGAGTGAGATCCCGGCTTCCTGTTGATGAATGTCTTGGCGTTGCCTTCGGCCAGGCCGAGGTCAGCCCAGCGCCTGGGCGGTGGCCACCACGTTGTCGACGGTGAAGCCGAACTTCTCCAAGCAGACACCGCCGGGGGCGGAGGCACCGAAGTTGTCGATCGAGACGCTGGCGCCGTCAAAGCCGGTGAACGTGTGCCAGTGGAAACGGTCAGCGTCTCCAGCGTGTGCCCGCAGCTCACTATGCAAAGCGACGTCGCGTCGGTGAACGAAGGTTACGGCGATTTTGGAGAACTCTCCGGCAGTTAGAATGTCTCGACACTTCGTCAAGGCGTAGTGACTGTGTCTTCAATGCTCAGCTCAGCTTGATCAGTACGGTGTCGTCATTCACCTGGATGGAGCCTGGTTGCGGCCAGGGTTTCATGGTTGCAAATTCGGTCTCAAATCTTTTCTTCTCTTTTTCTTCCACGGGTTTCAGGCCTGGAATGCCCATCGCTCTCAACCAGGCACTGATCCGCAGAGCACTCCCTCCATCCCAATTGAAAAAGGAGGAACCGGCAAAGGAGTACCATCCGGTTCTATAAGGTTGCTCCCGTTGCAGTGAGCCATCGGTTGCAATTCTGGAGACCCGGGGTGTTTGCTTGGAACTCGTGGCAATCACGGAAGCAACAGTGTTGGCAACCAGCTGATCAGCACGTTGATTGAAAGCACGTGCAGCGTAATAATGGGAAATCGTGATCAGGCTCTGCAGAATCAACACGCAAGACAGGGCTGCGCCAACCATGAGAATCCTCAATCTCCGTGAGCCTGCCGCCAGCTCCATCCACACCATTGACGCCAGCCAGGCCACATAGGGAACGGCGAAGAGAGCCCGCATCGGAATCCGATACGGTTTTGAGACAATGTTAAGGGCCAAGGGGATGGCAAGCAGGGATAGCCAACCGAGCATTCCTTGCCAACCTGCCTTGAGTTGGATCCCGGAAGCCTGCGTTAAATCGCGAGCTGGGCCGCAGTAGATGAAGTAAAGAATAAGAGCGCCAATCAGAAGCAGGGGCAGGCCCCAGAGGGGATGGCCATAGAAGAAGCCAGGCGTGAGATAGGTTCTAGTGTATTGCTCCAGGTTGCCCGTGATGTACTGCAGCGGCTCTGTCCTGAGCATGAAATAGGGGCTTCGAAAGTAGATATTCACATGTTGGATGTTCTGGCCTGTGAGCGTGAGATACGCCTTGACGGTGAGCGCATAGGCCAGGACGGATGCTACCCCGTACACAATCCAGGTTCGAAGGCTGGTAAAGCCAAATGCTGATTGATGGCTCTCTGCCTGAGAGATCGAAAACAGGGTTACCCCCATTCCGATGGCAAAATAGACGGTGATCTGGGATTGAAAGGTGCTGAGAGCGAGAACCAGCAGAGCTACCGTGAGAACTGAGAGCAGGCTGTGCTGGAGGGGAGGGCGTTGATTCCTGATTCTGTCCACCGTCAACAAGGCAGCCGTGGATGTGCAGATCAGCCCAAGAGCAAGGCCTGCAGCCAGGCCTGAATACTCCTGAGTAAGCCAGTTCGTTGGAAACAGAATAAAAATCAGAAAGCCTAGCTGGGTTCTCCAGGAATGGCGTAGGCCGTGAATGGAAACAATGGTGTTATATGAAATGATATAGGCTGCAGCCAGCAGTGCATAGGGGGCCAAGGGTAAGACTCCCGGTGGCTGCAGTATTTGGCCTAACAGTTCAAGGGAAAACCGGCCCTGAAGGGAGATTGAAAACGGGGTAAACAAACCCAATTCTTCGTCGATGTTCAGGCCATGGCTGAACATGAACCCCCCCATCGCGACGCATGCAAACACGAACTGTGCCAGCGCCGCGGTTGGGGTCAGGCCACTTGATAAGAAGAGGGCCAGCAAGTCTGCCGAGGGACTTTCTGGCTTCTTCTTCATCGGACTTAGGAAGTACTCGCTAGGAAGATAGTGCCCATGGATGGATTGGGCACCACCTCAGCCCAGCGCCTTGGCGGTGGCCACCACGTTGTCGACGGTGAAGCCGAACTTCTCCAGGCAGACGCCGCCGGGGGCGGAGGCACCGAAGCTGTCGATCGAGACGCTGGCGCCGTCGAAGCCGGTGTACTTGTGCCAGCCGAAGGAGCTGGAGGCCTCCACCACCACCCGCTTGCGCACGGCGGCTGGCAGCACCGACTCCCGGTAGGCGGCGTCCTGCTCCTCGAACAGCTCGACGCAGGGCATCGACACCACGCGCACGGCCTTGCCTTCGGCGCTGAGCTGGGCGGCGGCCTTGACGCAGAGGTCGAGCTCGGTGCCGGTGCCGATCAGGATCAGGTCCGGCGTGCCGTCGCAGTCGTTGAGGATGTAGCCGCCCTTGGCCACCTTCTCGGCTGCGGAGTTGGCCTGGTTGACCATGGCTTGGCGGCTGAGGGCGAGCACCGTGGGGCGCTTGCGGTTGGTGACGGCGACCTTGTAGGCCCCCACCGTCTCGTTGCCGTCGCCGGGGCGGATCACCAGCAGGTTGGGGATGGCCCGCAGGTTGGCGAGGGTTTCCACCGGCTGGTGGGTGGGGCCGTCTTCGCCCAGGCCGATCGAATCGTGGGTGAGCACGTAGATCACGCCCAGCTCGGAGAGGGCCGACAGCCGCATGGCGCCGATCATGTAGCCGGCGAACACCAGGAAGGTGCCGCCGTAGGGGATCAGGCCGCTGTTGTGGTACGCGATGCCGTTGAGGATCGCCGCCATGGCGTGCTCGCGCACACCGAAGTGCAGGTAGCGGTTGGCTTCGTGGCCCTTCTGGAAGCTGGCCTCGCCCTTGATGTCGGTGAGGTTGGAGTGGGTGAGGTCGGCGGAGCCGCCGATCAGCTCGGGCAGGCCGGGGCCGAAGGCGTTGAGGGCGTTGTAGGAGTGCTGGCGGGTGGCCAGGCCCTTGTCCTCGGGGGTGAACACCGGCAGGGACGCATCCCAGCCCTCGGGCAGCTCACCGCGCAGCAGCCGCTCGAACTCGGCGGCCTCGGCGGGGTAGCGGCTGCGGTAGGCGGCCAGGCTCTCGTTCCAGGAGGCTTCGGCGGCGGCACCGCGCTGGATCGCCTGACGCCAGTGCTCGTAGGCGGGCTCGGGCACTTCGAAAGCCCCATAGCTCCACTCCAGCTGCTGGCGGGTGAGCTCGGCCTCCTCGGCCCCGAGGGCGGCGCCGTGCACACCGGCGGTGTTGGCCTTGTTGGGGGAGCCGTAGCCGATCGTGGTGGTGACCTTGATCAGGCTGGGACGGTCGGTGACCGCCTTGGCCGCCTCGATCGCCCGGGTGATGGCGGCCACGTCGGTGTTGCCGTCCTCGACGTGCTGCACATGCCAGCCGTAGGCCTCATAGCGCTTCATCACGTCCTCGGTGAAGGACACGCCGGTGTTGCCGTCGATGGTGATGTGGTTGTCGTCGTAGAGGGCGATCAGCTTGCCCAGACCCAGGTGGCCGGCCAGGGAGGCGGCCTCGCCCGAGACGCCCTCCTGGTTGCAGCCGTCACCCATCAGCACATAGGTGTAGTGGTCGACGATGGTGGCGTCGGGCTTGTTGAACTTCGCCGCCAGGTGGGCTTCAGCGATCGCCAGGCCCACGGCGTTGGAGATGCCCTGGCCGAGGGGCCCGGTGGTGACCTCAACGCCCGGGGTCTCGAAGGTTTCCGGGTGGCCGGGGGTGCGGGAGCCCCACTGGCGGAACTGCTTGATGTCCTCCAGGGTCACGCTGTCGTAGCCGGTGAGGTGCAGCAGCGCGTACAGCAGCATGCAGCCGTGGCCGGCCGAGAGCACGAAGCGGTCGCGGTTGAACCACTGCGGATTCTTCGGGTTGTGCTGCAGCACCTTGTCCCAGAGGGAGAAGGCCATCGGTGCGCAGCCCATCGGCAGCCCGGGGTGCCCCGAGTTGGACTTGTTGATCGCGTCGACCGCCAGGAAGCGGATGCTGTTGATGCAGAGCGTCTCTACGTGACTATCGACCTGGGTGGAGGGGGCGGCGACCATGGCTTGACGGGGGAGTACAGGGAGGAGGGAGGTGTTCCTGGGATGGGTGACCCGGTGCGCTGGCGCGCCGGGTGGTCAGGTCATCCGGCGGAAGGCGAGGCAGACGTTGTGGCCGCCGAATCCGAAGGAGTTGGAGAGCACGACGTTGACGGCGTGTTCCCGGGCCTGGTTGGGCACCACATCCAGATCGCAGGCAGGATCAGGCGTGCTGTAGTTGATCGTAGGCGGTACCAGGTTGTGGGCCACCGCCAGCACTGCGGCGATGGCCTCAATGCCGCCGCTGCCACCCAGCAGGTGGCCGGTCATCGACTTGGTGGAACTGACCGGGATGGTCATGGCGTGGGCCCCGAGCGCCGACTTGATGGCGGCGGTCTCGTTGCTGTCGTTGGCCTGGGTGCTGGTGCCGTGGGCGTTGACGTAGTCCACCGCCTCCGGCTCCAGCCGGGCATCGGCCAGGGCCAGGCGGATGGCCTCCGCCGCCCCCACGCCGCCGGGGGAAGGCAGGGTGTAGTGGTAGGCGTCGCAGGTCATGCCGTAGCCGACGATCTCGCCCAGCACCCGGGCGCCCCGGGCCGTGGCGTGCTCAAGGCTCTCCAGCACCAGCACCCCAGCCCCCTCACCGATCACGAAGCCGTTGCGCTCGGCGTCGAAGGGGCGGCTGGCCGTGGCGGGGTCGTCGTTGCGGAACGACAGGGCCCGGGCGCTGGCGAAGCCGGCCACCCCCAGGGGGGTGATCGCCGATTCAGCACCGCCGCAGACCATGGCGTCCGCCAGGCCCATCTGGATGAGCCGGAAGGCATCGCCGATGGCGTTGGAGCCGGCGGCGCAGGCGGTGGCCACGGCGCTGCTGGGGCCCTTGGCGCCGATGGCGATGGCCGCCAGTCCGGTGGCCATGTTGGGAATCATCATCGGCACACAGAACGGGCTGACCCGGTCGGGACCGCGGTCGGCCAGCACGTGGGCCTGGGTTTCCATCATCAGCAGCCCGCCCACGCCGGAGCCGATGGCGACCCCGATGCGCGAGGCGTTGCCGTCGTCGATGGTCAGGCCGGCATCGGCGACCGCCTGCTTGGCCGCGACCACCCCGAACTGGCAGAAGCGATCCCAGCGCTTTGCTTCCTTTGGTTCCAGCCAGCCCGCCGTGTCGAAGTCCTTGACTTCGGCGGCGAAACGGCAGGCATGGCGGGAGGCATCGAACAGGGTGATCGGCGCCACCCCATTGCGGCCGCTGGTCAGCCCCTCCCAGTAATCCGCGACGTTGTTGCCGATCGGTGTGACCGCGCCCAGGCCGGTGACGACGACGCGGCGGAGACCCTCCACCATGGACGCCTCAGGCCTGCTTCTCTTGGATGTATTTGACGGCGTCACCCACCGTGGTGATCCCTTCGGCCGACTCGTCGGGGATCTCGATGTCGAAGGCTTCCTCCAGGGCCATCACCAGCTCGACGGTGTCGAGGGAATCGGCGCCCAGATCGTTCTGGAAATTGGATTCCGGCTTGACCTCGTCAGCCTCCACGCTGAGCTGTTCGGCAACGATCGACCGGACTTTCTCGAAGATCGCTTCCTGGGACATGGCTGCTGTGAGGGAGGCAGCATCCTACGGGTCGCCCCGTTCGGGGCCTTTCGGCGTATGAACAAGGGTGACGGCCAGCCCCGGGTGTCGCCCTGCGCCGGAACGGTGTGGGTACTTTGGGCACCTCGCCGTTCGTTCCCGGCCCTGGCATGTCCCACGCCGTCAAGATCTACGACACCTGCATCGGCTGCACCCAGTGCGTCCGTGCCTGCCCCCTCGACGTTCTCGAGATGGTGCCCTGGGATGGCTGCAAGGCCGCCCAGATCGCTTCCTCGCCCCGCACCGAAGACTGCGTCGGCTGCAAGCGCTGCGAAACCGCCTGCCCCACCGACTTCCTGAGCATCCGCGTCTACCTGGGTGACGAGACCAGCCGCTCCATGGGCCTGGCCTACTGAGCACCGGCGCCGCCGCTGCCCTCCCATAAGCTCATGCCCGGCGCCTGCGCCGGGCTTTTTTTTGGCCTACTTGTTCTATGTGCGGCATCGTTGCCCTGATCGGCTCACGGGAGGCGGCCCCCCAGCTGCTGGAGGGCCTGCGCCAGCTGGAGTACCGCGGCTACGACTCCGCCGGCATCGCCACCGTTGACGGGGCCGGCCTGCACTGCCTCAAGGCCGAGGGCAAGCTGGTCAACCTCACGGCCCGCTTCGAGGAGCGGGGAGCGCCGGGCCAGTGCGGCATCGGCCACACCCGCTGGGCCACCCACGGCAAGCCGGAGGAGCGCAACGCCCACCCGCACCTCGACGGCAGCGGCCAGCTGGCCGTGGTCCAGAACGGCATCATCGAGAACCACCGCAGCCTCCGGGAGGAACTGCAGGCCGAGGGGGTGGAGTTCCGCTCCGACACCGACACCGAGGTGATCCCCCACCTGATCGCCCGCTGGCTGCGGCAACGGCAGGCCGAGGGGGCCAGCGCTTCGCCGGCGCTGCTGCTGGAGGCCCTGCAGCAGGTGCTGCCCCTGCTGCACGGGGCCTACGCCCTGGCGGTGGTGTGGGCGGCGGTGCCTGGGGCGGTGGTGGTGGCCCGGCGCCAGGCGCCGCTGCTGATCGGCCTGGGGGAGGGGGAGTTCCTCTGCGCCAGCGACACCCCGGCCCTGGCTGGCTTCACCCGCACGATCCTGCCCCTGGAGGACGGGGAGGTGGCCCTGCTCACGCCCCTGGGCATCGAGCTCTACAACCGCGACGGAGCGCGGGTGCAGCGCAACCCGACGCTGCTGGTGGGCACCGAGCACGTGGCGGACAAGCGCAGCTTCCGCCACTTCATGCACAAGGAGATCCACGAGCAACCCGAAACGGTGGCCCTGTGGGTGGCCCGCCATCTGCCGGAGGGCGCCCTGGTGGCCCTTCCCCTCGATGAGTCCGTCTACGAGGGGGTGGAGCGGATCCAGATCCTCGCCTGCGGCACCAGCCGCCATGCGGCCCAGGTGGGGGCCCATCTGCTCGAGCAGCTGGCGGGGCTGCCCACGTCGGTGTTCTACGCCAGTGAATTCCGCTACGCCCCGCCGCCGCTGGAGCCCCACACGCTCACCATCGGCGTCACCCAGTCAGGGGAGACGGCCGACACCCTCGCCGCCCTGGCGATGGAGCAGGACCGGCGCTTCCTGGTGGCCGATCCGGCCTATGCCCCCAGGCTGCTGGGCATCACCAACCGCCCGGAGAGCTCCCTGGGCCGCCTGGTGCCCCACCTGCTCGACATCGGCGCCGGCATCGAGGTGGGGGTGGCCGCCACCAAGACCTTCCTCGGCCAGCTGCTGGCCTTCTACGGCCTGGCCCTGGCCTTCGCCGAGCGCCGGGGCGGCACGGCCCATCCCCTCGGCGGCGGCCGCACCCCCGCCCAGCTGCGGGAGCTGGTGGAGCAGCTGCGGGCCATGCCGGCGGTGCTGCAGCGCCTGGTCGACGACCATGACCGCTGCTGCGCCGAGCTGGCCCACCTGTTCGCCGACACCCAGGACGTGATCTTCCTGGGGCGGGGCATCAACTACCCGATCGCCATGGAGGGGGCCCTCAAGCTCAAGGAGATCAGCTACATCCACGCCGAGGGCTACCCGGCCGGTGAGATGAAGCACGGCCCGATCGCCCTGCTCGACGCCCGGGTGCCGGTGGTGTCGATCGCCGTGCCGGGAACCGTGTTCGAGAAGGTGCTCTCCAATGCCCAGGAGGCCAAGGCCCGCGATGCCCAGCTGATCGGCGTGGCGCCCGCCTGCCCGGACACCGAGCTGTTCGACGTGCTGCTGCCCCTGCCGGAGGTGGACGAGCTGCTCAGCCCCCTGCTCACGGTGATCCCGATGCAGCTGCTCAGCTATCACATCGCCGCCCACCGGGGCCTTGACGTCGATCAGCCCAGGAACCTGGCCAAGTCCGTCACTGTCGAGTGAGGGTGTGGCGCTGCGGGGAACCTCCGGTCGGCGAGCCGGCCTTGGCCGGCAACGCCGCCTCCGGTTCACCGCAGCGCCACACCCTCCCGGGGGAGGCGAGAGCCTTCTGCCGCAAGCTTGGATGGCCTGTGCCTGCCCCCCTCTCCACCAGCTCCTGTGGCGCTGAGGGCGCCGGCCGAAGGCGGCGTTGCCCGCTCCGCGGGCTCGCCGCCCCAGGCCGGCGCCCTCAGCGCCACAGGCTGGTGCCGGGCCATAGCTGGCCGAGGTGGAGGTCCAGGTCCCTGCCCACGAAGGGGAGACCGTTGCTGGGGGAGAAGGTGACCTCGTTCAGGTAGATCCGGCCGTCGTCCCCCACCATCAGGTCGACCCTGACCGAGTGCAACGGGCCGGCGACGGTGCGGGCCACCTCCAGGCAGCGCCGCTGGAGCGGTTCGCTGAGCTGGAAGTCCGCCAGCCGCTTCTCCGCAGGATCCTGCTCGGCCAGGGGGACGAAGCGTCCGTCCAGCAGCAGGCGACGGTTGGGCTTGCCCGGCTGCAGCGCCTTGGCGAAGACCGTGATCAGGGCCACCTCACCCCCGAGCACATAGAAGAGCAGGGACAGCGACGGGATGCGGGAGGAGATCGACCGCTCGATCAGGAGGCGCCGGGGGAAGCTGTTGTACCACCACTCACCCTGCCCGAGGCCGAAGGGGCGGCTCAGCCACCGCCGGCAGGTGGCCTCCAGGGCCTCCCGCTGCCCTGCCTCCAGCGGGAAGCGGATGCGCTGGACCATGTCGGAGCCGTGGCTGGCCTTGAGGTAGTACTCGCCCGGCTCCAGCTGCCCATTGGCGGGCAGCATGGGCTGGTCGTGGTGCCAGACCACCTCCGGCACGCTCACCTGGCCCGCCAGGGCCGGGGGCAGGAAGCTGCCCGTGAGCAGCTTGTTGCCGCTCTCGGGCACCTTGATGGGGGCGAAGAACTTGGCGTGGCTCACCTTCTCGGAGTAGGAGCGGGGCCTGGCGAGATCGGGGTAGCGGCCGCAGGCCCTCCGGTAGGAGGCCAGGACGTTCTGCAGGACCGCGATCAGGTCCTGGCGGCTGTAGTGGTCGATGCCGCGGCGGAACCCCTCCGGTGGGGTCGTCGCGAACGGCGACGGGGTGGCGCGCTCCATCGTCCGCAGGAGGCGGCGGGCCAGGTGGCGGCTGATGGCCGCCGACAGGGCGCGCCTGAGCGGTCGCAGAGGCCGTTCCGCCCCTGCCATGAAACTGGACACGCTCTTCAAGGGCAGGTCAGGGGGGCGTCACTGCGGCCGTACTGGTCGTCGAAGCGCACGATGTCGTCCTCGCCGAGATAGGGGCCGCTCTGCACCTCGATCAGCTCCATGGGGATCTTGCCGGGGTTGGTGAGGCGGTGCCGGGCGCCGAGGGGAATGTAGGTGCTCTGGTTCTCGCCCACCAGCTCCTCCACCCCGTCCTTCTCGACCACGGCCGTGCCCCGCACCACCACCCAGTGCTCAGCCCGGTGGTGGTGCATCTGCAGGGACAGGCTGGCGCCGGGCTTCACCGAGATCTTCTTGACCTGCCAGCGCTCCCCTTCCACCACCCCGTCGTAGTGGCCCCAGGGGCGGTAGATGCGGCGGTGGGCGCGGCTCTCGGGGGCCCCGTCCCGCTCCAGCCGGCCGACGATGCCCTTCACCTCCTGGGCGCGGTCGCGGTGGGCCACCAGCACCACGTCGTCGGTCTCGACCACCACCAGATCCTCGACCCCCAGCCCCACCACCAGGCGGTGCTCACTGCGCAGGTAGCAGTTGCGGCTGCCCTCGCTGATCACCCGGCCCCGCAGCACGTTGCCTTCCGGGTCCTGCTCCGAGGTCTCCCAGAGGGCCGCCCAGCTGCCCACGTCGCTCCAGTCGGCATCGAGGGGCAGCACCACGCCCCGGTCGGTCCGCTCCATCACAGCCACGTCGATGGCGATGCTGGGGCCGTTGGCGAAGGCCTCCCGCTCCAGCCGCAGGAACTCCAGGTCGGCGCTGTCGTGCTCCAGGGCGGTGCGGCAGGCGCTCACCACCTCGGGGACGAAGCGATCCAGCTCCGCCAGGATGGCGCTGGCGCGGAACAGGAACATGCCGCTGTTCCAGGTGAAGCGGCCGGTGGCCAGGAAGGCCTCGGCGGTGGCCCGGTCAGGCTTCTCCACGAAGCGGGCGATCGGCACGGGGGTGGCCGCCAGGGGTTCGGCGGCTTCGATGTAGCCGTAGCCCGTCTCGGGGCTGGTGGGCACGATGCCGAAGCTGACCAGCTGGCCGGCGGTGGCGGCGGCCATGCCGGCGGCCACGGTGGCGCGGAAGTCGGCGGCCCGGCGGATGACGTGGTCGGCCGCCAGGATCAGCAGCAGGGGGTCCTCACCGCGGGCGGTGGCCTGCAGGGCCGCCACCGCCACCGCCGGGGCGGTGTTGCGCCCCACCGGCTCCAGCAGGATCGCCGCCGGCTCGACGCCGATCTGGCGCATCTGCTCGGCCACGATGAAGCGATGGTCCTCGTTGCAGATCAGCAACGGCGGCGCCAGGTCCGGCAGCCCCTTGAGGCGCTGGTGGGTCTGCTGCAGGAGGGTTTCCTCGGTGGTGCCGGCCAGGGGCCAGTACTGCTTCGGATAGCTGGCCCGGGACAGGGGCCAGAGGCGGGTGCCGGTGCCGCCGCAGAGGATCACCGGGACCAGGGAGGGGGTAGCCATCGCGGCGGCAGCTGTCCCGCAGGACCATCAGACGGGCCCATTCAACCGGAGCCGCACCCGGCCGTCAGCGTCCGGGTGAACCCCGGAGGGTTTCAGAGGTCCAGAAGGCCGGGGGGCGGCGTCAGGCCGATCCAGCCCTCCGCCAGGTTCACCTCCGGCACGATCGCCTCCACGAAGGGGATCAGCAGCCGCCGGCCGCCGTCGCTGAGCTCCACCTCCAGCAGGTCGTTGCCCCCGTGGATCAGGTCGGTCACGGTGCCGATCGGGGCCTGGGGATCCGGCAGCAGCCGCACCTGGAGCCCCACCAGATCGAGGAGATGGAACTCCCCCGGCTCCAGGGTGGGACGGTCGGCGGCCGGCACCATGAGGTGATGGCCCACCAGGCCTTCGGCGGCGTTGCGGTCGCCGATGCCCTCGAGGCGCAGCACGAACAGGGTCTTGCCCGGCACGGGTCTGCCGGCCAGCAGCCGCACCGGCCGGGGTTGGCCCCCGGGGGCCTGCAGCCAGCGGGGGCCGGGCCGGGTGAACCGCTCGGGAAAGTCGCTCAGGGGCAGCAGACGCACGTCGCCGCCCATGCCCTGGGCCGCCACGATCCGCCCCACGGCCATGAGCTCACCCGGGTCGGCCCCTTGGCTCTCGTTGCTGGTGTCGGCCACGGCCTGATCGCTCCCGTCGCGGCGCATCATCGCGTCACGGGGCTGTGCGGTGCCCGCGGGCACCCGCCAGGGGCCCAACGGGACGCCTTGGCATCGATAATGGCCCCACTTGATGGTCCCCCCCAGGGCATCCGCCATGGCCAGCAGCCCGATCCTGCCCGGTTCCACCGTGGTGGTGCGCGATCCCCGCTCCATCTACAACGGCTACCAGGGCTTCGTGCAGCGCATCAGCGGGGCGATGGCCGCGGTGCTGTTCGAGGGCGGCAACTGGGACAAGCTGGTGACCGTGCCGCTCAGCACCCTGGAGCAGGCCTGAGCGCCAGCGCGGCCAGCGCCGCCCTGGCCGCCTGCTGCTCCGCCTCCCGGCGGGAGCCGCCCCGCCCCTCACCGCTGAGGTCGGCCACTTCCACCCGGCATTCGAAGCGCTCCGGATCCCCGTGCACCCGGCTGCGCTCCTGGCTGCGGTAGGTGGGCAGGCCCTTCCCCTGGCCCTGGCTCCATTCCTGCAGCACCGACTTCCAGTTGTGGCGCGCGGGGTCGGCCAGCAGTTCGGCGGCGCTCAGCTGCCAGTGGGGGGCCAGCCAGCGCTGCACGGCCATCAGGCCGCCCTGGGGACCGCCCCCCACCGTATAGATGGCGCCCACCAGGGCCTCGGCGCATTCGGCCAGCACGGTGGAGCGGCCGGCCCGGTCGCCGGCAGCCATCGGCCCCATCAGCAGCACCGGCTCCAGGGCGATGCTGCGGGCCAGCTCGCTCAGCCAGCGGTCGGACACCAGCTGGGCCCGCAGGGCGGAGGTGTCGCCCACGCTGAGGGAGGCATGCTCCCGGTGCAGGAACTCGGCGGCCGCCAGCCGCAGCACCGCGTCGCCGAGGAACTCCAGGCGGTCGTGGTGGCGGGGGAGGCCGGTGGAGCTGTGGGTGAGGGCCTCATCCAGGGTGTCGAGGGCGGCGTCCGCGGCGGCCGGATCCGGGGGCAGCAGGCCGGAGGGGGCGCCGAAGCCGAGGCTCTCCAGAAAGGCCAGGATCTGCTGGCGGCGCTGGGGAGTCATCGCGGGGCAAAAGGGGAAAGCAGGACGTAAGCCGGGTTCTGTTCTCCCCAGCCGGTGGCGGACCTCCGGCTGGGGGGGTGATCATCTGTCTGGGACCGCCGTCACCGGCGGCCTCGAGCGGCGCATGGGAATCGGGACGGGGAAGATGGCCAACCGCTGTCCCTGGGCCTTGCTCCCAGCCGGGGTTTACCAAGCCGGCACCTCTCGATGCCGCTGGTGCGCTCTTACCGCACCTTTGCACCCTTGCCTGTGCGCGGGACAAGCCCGGGCCATCGGCGGTGTGTTTCTGTGGCACTGTCCTCACGGTCACCCGCACTGGGCGTTACCCAGCAGGCCTGGCCATTGGGGAGCCCGGACTTTCCTCAATCGGCCGCGGCGATGACCCGAAGGCCGCACCGCACCGATCGCGATCACCTCGCCTGCTTTCCGTGGTCACTGTAGGCAGGGGGCCCAGGGGCTTCATCCCACGCGGCCACGGCGGCGGGACTTGTTGCCGAACAGACCCAGCGCCTTGTCGAGCAGGGTCGGCCCGCCTTCCTTCCCCTGGCCGAAGGCGGCGAAGCCCCCCGCGAACAGCAGGGACTTGAGGGTGTTGTTGGCCGCCTCGCTGATGAAGTTCTGCAGCCGCTGGGAGCGGGCCTGGTCGGTCTGATAGACGAGGGCGTTGAAGCGGGAATCCGCCTGGGCCACGATGGTCTGCTTGAAGGAGAGAAACGGCTGATTCAGCTTGGGGGGCAGGTTGATGGGCTGGTTGAGCTTGCCGAGCAGGGTGCGGAGCTCCTGCTCGTTGCTGGTGGCCTCCAGCTGCCGCTTGAACTTCTTCCAGGCGGCCTGGGTGCGGCCCTCCTCGCCGGATTTCTGCTGCAGCACCCGCATGCCCGCATACAGCTGAACCGGGATCATCACCAAGTAGAGAATCGCCACCCAGGTGCAGATGTTGCGCAGCAACTTCACGTTTGCGTGGATGGGCTGGGGAGAGGCGGGCAAGGCTCCTGCCGTGCAGATCAGCAGGGTACCGATCAGCAGGGAAAAGCCCGCTCCCGTCAAGGCGCCGGAGAGCTGCAACTGCCAGGCGGGGTCGAGCAGACGCACCGGCAGGGAACTGAACACCAGCGTGACGAGGCCCAGGCCAAGGGAGACCACGCCGATGACGGAGAACGCCTGGGCGGCCTCCTTGCCGATGCGGACGTCACTGCTGCCTGAAGAACTGGATCCGGTCGCATCCATCACTCGGCTTTTCTCAGACGGCAGGGCCAAATCTACCGGTGTCCCGTCGTTTGTCAGGATGGGCGTTCATGCCTGTGCGGGGCTTGACCCGCACACAAAAAAAGCCCCCACCGGAGTGGGGGCAGGGGATAAAGGACGACGCCTGGATCAGACGGTCTGCTTGATGCGGCTGCGCAGCTTGCGGGAGAAGCCGAAGGCGGCGGCAGCACCCAGGAGGGGCAGGGGACCGGGGACGGAATCTCCTTCCGCGAACTTCTGGGTCACGGTATCGTTGATCCCAGGGGTGAAGTTGCTGGGCAGATCGTCGACGAACAGCTCGGAGATGAAATCCGCGACGACAGGCTGGGCGGCAATGGGGAAAGAAACCGGACCGTCGTCGAACTGGTTCAGACCAGCCCTGGAGCTTTCCGTGGTGAGGGTCGGACCGTTGGTGAGGGCGGTCAGGGTCTTGGTCCAGGCGGGGATGTTGTCGCCAATAGCGGAGTTGAGGGCATCATTGCGGATGCTCGCCAGGCTCTGACCGGTGTTGATGGCGTCAAACACCGTCATGGTGTAGCCGAAGGTGTAGGTGCCGGGGATGAAGGCACCGAAGGCCGACAGCGAGTGGTTGGCGCCGATGTTCTGGAACAGGAAGTTAGAGCCCCCAAGAGCACCGGTGGTGTCGTTGGTGATGAAGAAGTTGCTGTAGATCTTGTCGCCGATCTGACAGGCGAACGAACCACTGAAGATGGTGGTGGCAGCCACCAGGCTGTTGCCGCACTGGTTGACGACGGCGGTGCCTTCAACGCCACCGGGGAACCCGCCGGAGGGGGCGTTGAACACCTGGGCTTGGGCCGGGGTGGCGGAAAGGAAAGAGGCGGCCAGGCTTGCGCTGAGCGCAGCCCCAAGGCCTATAGGCGATCTGAGCGAAAGCATGGTGGGTAGGAGGAAAGGAGTCGTACCGCCGAAATACTACCACCTCTCACCCGTTTCACAGAATTCCCCCGCCCATGTCCGTGAACCCGCAATTGCGGCCCTGGTCGCTGGAGGTCGGAGCCAGGCGGCCACTGGGTTCTGATGGGACTGGCCGTGCCGGACCCGGCAGCCTTCATAATTGGTCGCAGGGGGCTGTAGCTCAGCCGGATAGAGCGACGGTTTCCTAAACCGTAGGTCGTGGGTTCGAGTCCCGCCAGCCCCGTTCCCCCGGCCGGCCTAGATTTCCTTGAGATTTTCTTAAGGCCATGGCTCCCCGTCCCCTGCTCTCCCCCTGGCTGGCCATCCCCGTCGCCTTCCTCGCCGGTGCGGCCGTCGCCTCGGGCGTGGCCGTGGCCCAGCAGCCCAACATGCAGAACGCCCTGAATGCGCTGTTCAGCGCCCGCTCATCCCTGCAGATGGCCGCTCCCAACAAAGGTGGGCACCGCGACCGGGCGATCAACCTGGTGAACCAGGCGATCGCCGAGGTGGAGGCCGGCATCGCCTACGCCGGCAACTGACGTCTGGCCTGGGCCGTAACGAGCGCTACCGCTGGTGGGCTTCCCAAAGCGGACGCTCCCGCTAGCGTGTCGCCAGTCGTCAGCAGTGGATGACCCAGCTTCACGACCTGCGCCTGCGGTTGCTGGTGCAACAGGAGAGCGAATCGATCGCCCACAGCCACCCCGACGAACTCGATCTGTCGGTGGTCCAGGCCCGCTGCCTCTGCTGGCTGGCCTTGCTGGCCGATGCCCACGAGGAGCAGGCCGGGGATGCCGAGCGCCGCGGTGACGTCGAGCAGGCCATGGGCTGGTTCGCCGACTCGATGCGCCTGCGCGATGTGATTCAGGTGGTCAGTTCGATCGAGATTCCCCTGCCGCTGCTCCAGGAGGCGGGGGACCATCCCGATCAGGACCCGATGGCCGCCTGAGCGCTTCGGCGCCCGCGCTGCACTTTGCCCCGCTGCTCCCGGTCGGTGCCATGATGACCATTGAATGAAAGAAGGGACGCGGTGCCAGAAGAGCCCTGCCAATGTCCTGATTGCCAGCGGTTCTATCGGGAACACGACCGGCTGATCCGCGAAAATCCCAGCCTGCGTCAGCAGCAGGAGCTCAACTGGGCGGCGCTGCAGTCGTTCCGCACCCTCGCCGGCCGGGTGCTGGAGGAGCTCCAGAAGCAGCACGGCGACGGCGATACGCCCCCCACCCCCGCGGCCCCTGAAGCCGCCTCAGCCGACGCCAGCGCCGACGCACCCCCTGAAAACGAGGCGATCCAGCAGGCCATGGCTGATCTGGAGAACATCAACGCCCACCTTTTCTCCATCGAAGCCCTGATGGAGCGCATCTTCGACGTGAGGGTGCCCGAGCCCGTGGAGCAGACCTTCCGGGAAGTGGCCGGCGAACTGGCCCCCGACCCCCTCAACGCCGACCGGCTGCGTCTCAATCGGCTGCTGCATCAGACCCCCGACCTGCCCGATCACCGGGGCGGCTGACCCGCCCCGCCCCGGCCAGTCTCAGGCCGCCCTCACTGGGCGGCGGGCAGCCGACGGCCCTTGGCCGGGGCCTCGTCGATCTCGCAGGTGATGGTCACGGGGAACTCCTCCGCCTGCCAGATCCGCTCGCAGTACTCCCGGATCGAGCGATCCGAGGAGAACAGGCCGCTGCGGGCGGTGTTCAGCAGTGACATCCGGTTCCAGCGGGGGCGGTCGCTCCAGGCCTCGCTCACGTCCTGCTGGGCCTTCATGTAGGCCTCGAAGTCGGCCAGCACGAAGAAGGGGTCGCGGCCGGTGAGATTCTCCAGCAGCGGACGGAACAGCTCCTTGTCGCCGTTGCTGAAGTGGCCGCTCTCGATCAGATGCAGCACCTCCGGCAGCTCCGGGGTGGAGCCGATCAGCTCCCAGGGCCGGTAGCCCTGCTGCTTGAGTTCGGCGATCCCCTCGGTGGTGCGGCCGAAGAGGAAGAAGTTGTCGTCGCCGACCTGCTCGCGGATCTCGACGTTGGCGCCATCGAGGGTGCCGATGGTGAGGGCGCCGTTCATCATGAATTTCATGTTGCCGGTGCCGGAGGCCTCGAGGCC
>NZ_JACJTY010000014.1:0-45785 GCF_014698945.1 Synechococcus sp. FACHB-909
TCAGAAAACTTACAACACCGTCGGCTCGCGCCTCTCGATCCCGTAAGCCTGCCCCCCGCTCGAGCTCTCGCTCTCTGGGGCGCAGTCCAAAATCATATCACGTGATTTGCGGGGCCCCTTGTCTCCAGGGCTTCCGCCCAGGGCATGAACCGCTCCAACGTCTCCTGACGGTTGGCCACGAGCACCGGGAAGTCCGTCTGGGCCAGGTCCTGGCCGGGCTGCAGCCCCTGGGGGCTCGGCCCCAGCCAGCGCAGCGGACAGCCCAGCTCTTCGAGCACCAGCCAGGCCGCCGCCAGGTCCCAGATCTTCGGTGTCGCCTCCAGGGCCGCCATGGTCTGCCCCATGGCCACGGACACAAGATTGAGGCTGGCGACGCCCAGCAGCCGGATCTTGCCGGGGAACGGACGGTGGGGCAGCTTCTGGAGCACCCGGATCGAACGGCTGCAGAGCGAGGCGCAGCCGGCGTTGTGGAGCTGCTGGGCGGGCAGCGGGATGGGCTTGCCGTTGCGCCAGGCCCCCTCGCCCCGGATGGCCACGATCCGCTGCCGCAGCGGCGGCACATCGAGGATCGCCAGGACCGGCACTCCGGCCTCGAAGCGGGCCATCGAGATCGCCCAGTAGGGGATGCCGGCGGCGAAATTGGTGGTGCCATCCAGGGGATCCACCACCCAGTAGGCCGGCGTGGCGGGCACCTGCTGGCGGCCCTCCTCGCTCAAGACCCCTTCCCCGGGGAACAGCTCGGCCAGTCCCTCCACCAGCGTGGCGTCGCTCCAGCGATCACAGGCCGTGATGAAGGATCCATCCGCCTTCAGATCCGGCTGGCTGTGGCCGAAGTCGGCCCGCTGACGCTCGGCAACGCGGTCGAGCAGGGACTCCAGACGGGAATCGAGGGGGTGCGGGGTGATGACCTTCATCCCATTTCCATCTCCAGAACCTGGCTGAGGCTGCGGGAGGTGTCCTCCCGGAACTGGCGCACGTTGACATACCCGAGCAGCAGCAGGGCCGCCAGGGCCACCAGCAGCTCGACGCCCAGCACCAGGGCAAAGGGTCCATAGGGCCCGTCCCCCAGCGGCAGCGAACGCCCGATGTCGTACAGGCCGCCGCCGAGGAGCTTGCCGATCGCCCGTGAGAGGGCCTGGGCCAGGCCCCAGACGCCGACGAAGGTGCCGGCGGCCTGGGGCAGGGTGAGGTCGAGCATCAGGCAGAGGGCGCTGTTGGTGCCGATCCCGGCCGCCAGGCCGAACAGCACCATCACGGCCTGCAGGAAGGGGATCCGGGTGGTCAGGCCCGCCACGAGCAGCAGCAACAGGGACAGGGCAATCAGCTGGCAGCCGAGGCGGGCGGTGGCCATCTTCCCCAGCCGGGGCACCACCCAGAGCCCCGCGAGCAGCAGGCCGACCAGGGTGCCGACACCCCAGAAGGCGTTCAGCTGGGCGGTGGCGGCGATCGGCATGGCGAACACCTGGGCGCCGTAGCTCTCGAGCACCGGGTCCTGCAGAAACAGCGCCAGGGTGAACAGGATCAGAAAGGAGAAGAAGATCAGCACCTGACGGCTGGAGGTGATCAGGCTCCAGGACTGGCGCAGGCCGATGGCGTCCTCCCGCGGCACCACCGTCCCGTCGCTGCGCTCCCTCAGGGGGGATTCCATGCCCCAGGTGGCGACCACCGTGAGGAGCATCACCGCCCCGGCCACGGTCGCCATGAAGCGGGAGAGGGTCGCCTCCAGCACCAGCGGATCGCTCACCCCGTCCAGGGACCGCAGGCTCACACCGATGGACACGGCACCGATGACGATGCCGACGGTGAGCATGCACCAGATGATGCTCACCGCCCGGGGTCGCTCCTGCTCACTGGTGCGGTCGATCACCAGGGCCAGGTAGGGGGTGGTGGCCAGGGAAATCGCCAGGCCGTAGAGGGCGAAAAGGCCGCAGAGGGCGGCGATCCCGAAGGCGAGGCCAGGCTGGCTGCCGTCCTCGAGCAGGCGCCCCACCCGGAAGATCAGCGGCACCGACAGCACCGCCAGCAGGCAGAAGGCCGCCGTGCCGAGCAGCACGTAGGGGACCCGGTGGCGGGAGGCCAGGGGATGGGCATCGGAGATCTGGCCGAACAGCACCCGGGAGGGGGCCACGAACTGCTCGAAGGCCAGGGCACCGCCCACGAGCAGTCCGGGGAAGCCCAGCTCACTGAGCATGATCCGGTTGAGCAGCCCCGAGAAGATCACGGCCAGGCAGCCCAGGCAACCCTGGAAAAGGCCCAGGCGCACCGTGGCGGGGAGAGTCAGGCCGGGGCGGAGAGGTGACGACAACGGGCGTCAGGACCCCGGCGGCAGCGCCTCGGGCCCGGTGGGGCTGCCCGCCCGGCAGGCCGGGATCAGGGGCTGGGGCTCCACGGGGATCTCGGAGGTGCCGGCCGCCCTCGGGCTGGTGGCCGGCAGGGCCTGGCGCTGGCACAGGCCGACCTGGTCGAGACCGGTGAAGCGCCGCAGCCGGGCCAGGGCCTTGTTGTAGTCGGAGATGGCCGTCGACCAGCGCACTTCGGCCTGGGTGAGGTCACGCTGGGTGTCGACCACCTCCCGCTGGGTGGTGACCCCCGCCTGGAAGCGGAGGCGGGCCAGCCGCAGGGATTCCCGGGTGGAGATCACCTCGCGGGAGGTGGTGGTGATGTTGCGGTTGTTCTTCTCCAGCTCGAAGAAGTTGGTTTCCACCTGCTGGCGGATCGCGTCCCGCTGCTGGGCGAACTGGAAGGAGTTCTCCTGGGCCACCTGCTTCTGACGGCGGTAGTTGGCCCGGGCGGCACCACCATCGAAGATCGTCCAGCTGAGGTTGAGGCCCACGGTGTTCTCCACCGACCAGCCCTCATTGCCGAAGTTGACCCCCGGGGTGCTGCGGTTGGCGAACTGAACACCCCGGGTGCGGCCACCGGTGAGGCCGTAGGCGATGTTCAGGAACGGCTGGGCCGCGCCCAGGGCCGCGTTCGCCTCGCTGTTGGCGATCGAGATGTTGAGCAGGACGTTGTCGAGCTCCTCGCGGAAGGCGTAGGCGGCGATGATGCTCTCCTGCAGCGACGGCAGCCAGGAACCCACCACCCGCGAGGGTTCCTTCGAGGTGGGGGTGATGTCCTGGGGCAGGTCGAGCAGGGCGGCGAGGGCGCGACGGGCGATGGCCTGGTCGGCCAGACCCTGGGTGAGCACCTGCTGGTCGCGGGCCAGCTGGGTTTCCGCCTCCAGCACCTCCAGCTTGGTGGCCACGCCGGCCTGGAAGCGGGCCTTCGCATCCCGCAGGCTCACCAGGGAGGAGCGCACCGACTCCTGGCCGATGCGGACCGTCTCGTCGGAGACCTGGAGATCGAAGAAGGCCTCCGCCGCCTCCAGACGCCGCGCCCGCAGGCCGATCAGGTACTGGTTCTTGGCCTGCTCGAAGCGGTCGCGGGCAGCGGCGATCTGCGGCGTGCGGGTGGGGTTGATCAGGCCCCAGCTGGCCTGGAGCACGGCCGACATCCGCCAGATGCTGGTGATCGTGTTGCCGGGCTGCTGGCCGGTGCCCGTGAAGGCGCTGCTGAACTGCTCGCCGCCGGTGTAGGTGGGCAGGCTGTTGGCGTTGAGCTGGATCGTGGGATACCAGAGGGCGATCTGGGCACGCAGGGCCGACTGGGCCTGCTCCACCTGGCTGGCGATCGCCTTGAGCTCGGGGTTGTTGACCTCGACCAGGGTTTCCACATCGGCCAGGCCGAGGGGGCGCAGCTCCCGGATGCGCACCTGGGACGGCTTGACCGGCAGGGCCAGGGGGTTGGGGGCGATCAGATCCTGGAGACCCGGGGGCAGCTCCTTGGCGGCGGGCGCCAGCACCGTGGGGTTGGACTTGGGCCGGGGACCCTTGACCTCAGGGGCCAGCGGCAGGGCCGGGGAGGCCGGAGGGCTCGTGACTGCTGGGGCTGGGGCGGACTGGGCCCGCACCGGCATCGCCTGGAGGCCGAACGACGGGAGCACCACCAGTGCCGCGAGCAGGAGTGGTTGGCGCCTCACGTTGGACCGTTCGCTTCAGGCAGAGCTTAAGCATCTCCCCGTGGGGTGCCGAGGCAGGCGGCCACCAGATCGTCCGCACCCCCCAGCAATCGAACTGGCACAGGCAGACGATCACGCAGCTCGGCGAGGGTGCTGTCGTCCAGAAACACCTCCTCCCCCTCCCGCAGCATCACCCGCGGCAGCAGCAGTTCCTCCCCCAGGTCACGGCCGCGCAGGCCCTCGATCAGGTCGGAACCCGTGAGCAGCCCGGTGACCACCTGCTCCTGCCCCCAGTAGGGGCTGGGCAGGCCATGGAGGAGCAGCTCCAGCCCCTCGACCCGGTTGAGCCTCTCCACCACCGGCTGCAGGGCCTCGGCCACGAGGCGACCCACCACCCAGCTGCAGCGGCGCGGGCTGGCGATGCTGGCGGGCAGCTCCCGGGTGGCCCCCTCCAGGTCCTCCAGGAAGGCGCGGATGCTGCCGACCCCGTTCTCCTGCTGGGGCAGATCCTCGTAGCTGGCGCGCGGCGGCAGGGGCTGGCCGGCGATCAGGAACCACTCATCGGACAGCCAGGCGAAACGGCTGCCGGTGCTGGCCTGGAAGGCGGGCTGCAGTCCCTCGACCCGGGCGATCACCTCCAGGGCCCCCTCCCGGTCGACCGGCCTGAGGGCATCGCCGGCCGGACGGAAGCGCGTCAGACCCACCGGCACCACGGCGGTGGAGAGCACGGCGGGCCAGGGTCCGGTGGCGAACCGCGCCAGGTCGGTGAGGGTGCGCTCCAGGGCCTCGCCGTCGTTCAGCCCCGGACACACCACCACCTGGGCGTGGATCTGGAGCCGCCGCTCGGCGAACCAGGCCAGCTGCTCCAGCAGCAGGGCGGCCCGTGGGTTGACCAGCAGGCGGCTGCGCAGCTCCGGATCGGTGGCATGGACCGAGACGAACAGGGGCGAGAGGCGCTGCTCCTCGATGCGGCTCCAGTCGGCCGCCGTGAGGTTGGTGAGGGTGAGGTACGAGCCGTAGAGAAAGCTGAGCCGGTAGTCGTCGTCCTTGAGGTAGAGGCTGTCGCGGCGCCCCGGCGGCTGCTGGTCGATGAAGCAGAAGGGGCAGTGGTTGTTGCACTGGCGCAGGCCGTCGAACAGGGCCTCGCTGAAGCCCAGCCCCAGCCCTTCATCCAGGTCCTTTTCCAGCTCCACCACGTGGAGGGTGCCGTCGGGATCTTCCACCTCGAGCACCAGCTCCTCCTCCCCCTGCAGCACCTGGACGTCGATCAGATCCCGCGGGCGGATGCCGTTGATGCTGCGCAGGCGGTCACCGGGCTGGAACCCCAGCTCCTCGGCGATGGAACCCGGCTCCACCGTCGCCACAAGGGCAGGCCGGGGCTGGGTGACGGGCCCGGCGAGGGCGGTGGGCCCGGCGAGGGCAGAGGAGGGCTCCTTCCACACGGGAGGTGACGGCGGGGCGAGGGACGTTGGCTCCAGTGTGGCGGTCCCGCCCCTTCAGGGGGTGACCCCCTCCAGCCCCCGGAAGCCCAGCAGGATCACCAGGCCGAACAGCAGCCGGTAGCCGACGAAGATCCAGGTGCTGTTGTGCTGCAGGAAGCGCAGCAGCCAGGCGATCGCCAGCCAGGAGACCACCGCCGCCGCCGCGATGCCCACCAGCATCGGGATCACGCCACCGGTTTCATCCGAGCCGAAGGCGGCCTTGAGCTCCACCAGCCCCGCCAGGGTGATGGCGGGAATGCCCAGCAGGAAGGAGAAGCGGGCCGCGTCGGAACGCTGCCAGCCATCAAAGAGGGACGCCGTCAGGGTGCTGCCCGAGCGGGACACCCCGGGAATCAGGGCGAGGGCCTGGGCCAGCCCCACCAGCAGGCCGTCCCGGGGGGTGACCGCTTCGAGCAGGCGGCGGCGGCGGCCCACCAGTTCCGCCACCGCCAGCAGCAGGGCCATCACGATCGAGACGATGGCGATCGAGGTGAGGCTGCGCAGGGGGGAGGTCTCGTAGCCGGGCAGCAGCACCTTGATCGCCAGACCCGCCAGCAGGATGGGCACGGTGCCCAGGGCGATGGCCACCCCCAGCCGGGCAGGCGGGTCGTTCCACTGGCCATGGCGGAAGGCCCGGGCCACCCCGGCGCTCACCTCGGCCAGATCCTTGCGGAAGTAACCGAGCACCGCGGCGATGCTCCCGAGCTGGATCACGGCTGTGAAGGCAACCCCGGGATCACCCCAGCCCAGGAGCACCGGGACCACCTTGAGGTGGGCCGTGCTGCTGATCGGCAGGAATTCCGTCAGCCCCTGCACGACCCCCAGAACGAAGGCGTGCCAGCAGGCCTCGACCAGGGGCAGGGCGGCGGCCGTGGCGACCAGCGGCATGGGGGGAGCCGATACTGCGGCTGACCCTATGGCCGGACGGGTCACGGAAGCACCCCTCCACCCCCTTAAGGTTGCACAACTTTCTTCACAACCAGGTGCTCGGGGTTCCACCCACCCTTTCCGCCCGTTCCGAGGCCCTGCCGGGCCTGCGGCTCGGCACCGTCCCGGCCGCGGCCGTGCTGCCCCTGGCGGCGGCCCTGCTGGTGACCGTGCCGGTGTTCCTGCAGGCCCCCTGGGTGCGCGCCGCGCCGATGGCGGCGACCCTGTTCACCATCCCCCTGATGGCCTTCGCCCTGCTGCTGGAGCGCCGGGGCCAGGGCCCGTGGCAGCAGCTGGGTGTGCTGCTGGTGGGCTTCTGCGGCAGCTGGCTGGGGGGCTGCCTCTTCTGGGGTTGGTTCCGGCTCCATCCGGTGATGCATCTGCCGATCGAGGCCTTCGCCCTGCCCCTGGCGGTGGCGGGCCTCGGCGGCCGCTGGCGCCTGGCGGGCGCCTTCTATCTGGGCTCCCTGCTGGGCACCGCCAGCACCGATGGGGTGATGGCGGCCGCCGGCCTCATGGACCTCTGGCCCCGGGTGCTGAACGCCCCCCTCACCGAAGCTCCCCTCCTGCTCCAGGGCGCTGCCCTGCAGGTGCTCCAGCCCTGGCCCCTGGCCCTGATCGCTCTGGCGGCGGGCCTGCTGCTGGTCCTCTGCCGCCGCCTCTGGTCGCTGGGTGGGCCCTGGCGGGTGGCCGCCGCGGCCGTGGGAACCACCCTGGCCGTCGATGGCCTGTTCCTCGGGGCGGCCCTGCTGGCCCCCCACCTGAGCGGCCTGATCTGAAGAACTGCAAAAGCGCGCCCGCCTGTGCAGGGAGACCCGGGGGCCTTCTGTAACGTTGCAGGGGTGATCTGCGGATCACTGCCCAGTCCCTGCCAGGGTCCCCTGGTTCTATCCCCCTAAGGAGTGTCGTGATGAAGCGGCTGCTTGCCTGGTTGATGAGTGGTGTGGTCCTGGCCGGTCTGCTCGTGACCCTGCTTCTGCCCGGTGCCGCCCTCGCCGCGGAGCGCCGCAACGAGATCGACGACAAGCTCGCCGAGAGCGTCGGCAAGGTGGATCTCAACAACGCCTCGGTGCGCAGGTTCCAGCAGTACCCCGGCATGTACCCGACCCTGGCCGGCAAGATCGTCCTGGGTGGTCCCTACGACAGCGTCGACGATGTGCTGTCCCTCGATCTGACCGATCGTCAGAAGGAGCTGTTCAACAAGTACAAGGGCAACTTCACCGTCACCCCCCCGGCGATCGCCCTGAACGAAGGCTTCGATCGCATCAACGACGGCGTCTACCGCTGATCTCCCTGGCGGTCCTCCCCCGGACCCCTCCCGAACCGCCGTCACCACGGCGGTTTTTTTGTGGCCGCAGGCCCGCCACCGTCCGTCCCATAGGCTCGGCTGCACAAGGCACGGTGCAAAGGGGTGAACCAGCCGCTTGGATGAGCCGGATCCGCGCATGGCACCCCACTGGGACGTGGTGGTGGTCGGCAGTGGTGCCGCGGGCCTGATGACCTGCCTGGAATTGCCCCCGCAGCTGCGCGTGCTGCTGCTGAGCAAATCCAGTTCCCCCCCGTCGGCCAGCCGCTGGGCCCAGGGGGGCATCGCCGCGGTGACCGGAGCCGACGACAGCTTCGCCAGCCACATCGCCGACACCCTCAAGGCGGGCGCCGGGCTCTGCGATCCGGCCGCGGTCGAGGTGCTGGTGCGGGAGGCGCCGGCCTGCGTCGAGCGCCTCGTGCAGCTGGGCATGGAATTCGATCGCACCCCCCAGGGCCTGAGCACCACCCTGGAAGCGGCCCACAGCCACCGCCGCGTGCTCCACGCCCAGGACCGCACCGGGGGAGCCCTGGTGGATGCCCTGGAGCGGGAGGTGCAGCGCCGGCCTGGCCTGGAGCAGCGCAAGGGCATCCCCGCCCTGCAGCTGTGGGTGGAGAACGGCCAGTGCCTTGGCCTGCAGGTGCTCGAAGGCCAGCGGCTCCGCTGGCTGAGGGCCGGTGCGGTGGTGCTGGCCAGCGGCGGCGGCGGCCATCTGTTCGCCCACACCACCAACCCGGCCCAGGCCAGCGGCGACGGCGTCGCCATGGCCTGGAGCGCCGGCGCCCGGGTGCGGGATCTGGAGTTCGTCCAGTTCCACCCCACGGCGCTGATGCTGCCGGACGCCCCCCACTTCCTGATCAGCGAGGCGGTGCGCGGCGAGGGGGCCCGGCTCTTCGACGACGCCGGCCGCTCGCCGGTGGCCCGCCTGGAGGGGGGCGATCTGGCGCCGCGGGACCAGGTGAGCCGCGCCCTGGCCCGCTGCATGGCCGAGCAGGGGGTCACCCACCTGTGGCTCGACCTGCGGCCGGTGGGCCGCGAACGGCTGGAACGCCAGTTCCCGACGATCCTGCGCCGCTGCCGGGAGCTGGGGCTGGCCCCCGGCGACGCCCCGATTCCGGTGGCCCCGGCCGCCCACTACTGGATGGGGGGCATCGGCACCGACCTGGAGGCGGCCACCAGCCTGGGGGGCCTGTACGCGGTGGGGGAAGTGGCCAGCACCGGGGTGCATGGGGCCAACCGGCTGGCCAGCAACTCGCTGATGGAATGCCTGGTCTTCGCCCGCCGGCTGCGCCATCTGCAGCCCCAGCCCCTTCCCCCCACACCCCTCGAAGCCCCCTGCGAGTCCCCGGCCCTGAGCGAGGCCGAAGCGCGCTCGGGCCCCGATGAGGCCACCCTGCTCGCCGCGATCGCCGACCTGCGCCGCCTCTGCTGGCAGGTGGCCGGCGTGGAGCGCCGCGGCGTCGATCTCATCGGCGCCCTGCGGCAGGTGCGCAGCGAGCGCTCGGGCCATGAGCGCTCCCCCCTGCTGCGCCGCGCCCATGATCTGCCCCACGACCAGGAACTGACGCTGACGCCGGAGCAGGGCCGCCGCCTGTTGCTGCTGCAGGACCTGCGCCAGCGGCTGGTGCTGGCGGAGCTGCTGATGGAGGCCGCCGCCTTCCGGGTCGAGAGCAGGGGCGGCCATCACCGCACCGATTGTCCTGCGCCCCAGCCGTTCTGGCGGCGCCACACGGTGCAGCTGCGGGGCCGCTCACCCTTCACCACCCCGGTGGGGCAGGAGTGAAGCGGCAGGTTCAGGCGTGAGGGCGGCTCAGTTGGCGATCGAGCCCTTGTAGCCGCTCAGGGCGGCGAGCTGGGCGAGGGTCTTCTGGCCGGAATCGAGCTGGCCCTTGATCTCCCAGGTGGGGAAGCCCTGGATGTTCTTGCTGGCGCAGAGGGCGGCCTGGCTGTTGCGACCGTCGGGGGCGCATTCGATGATCTTGAGCTTGGCGCTGGCCTCCTTGCCGAAGAGCTGCTTCTGGTCGTGGCAGTGGGGGCACCAGTAGGCCGAATACATCACCGCGCCGGTGGCGGTGAGGTGGTCGGCCAGGGCGATGGTGGCCGGCGTGCTGGCCGAGGTGACCGGAATCGGCATGCCCGGGCCCGTGGCCGACTCGGGCCGGTTCAGGGAGGTGGCCCAGCCGAGGCCGATCAGGCCGACGGCCAGCACCGTGAGCACGCCACGGAAGAGCAGGGCACCGGTGTCCTCCCACTCCCCGCCGATCAGGCTGAGCACGAACAGCGTCAGGCTGATCGCGGCCGACATCAGGCAGAAGGTGCAGAACGCCTTGATCTGGAAGGCCATCACCCCCACCAGCACCAGGCTGAAGACCGCCATGCCGGCGCTGAGCAGGAACAGACCCCACCAGCTGAGCCCGTTGATGGTGGTGCGGGCCTCGCCATTCAGCAGCAGCGGCAGCACCGCCATCACCAGCACCGCGCCATAGGCCAGGAAGCCGAACAGGGACAGGGGCTGGCCGAAGACGCTCCCCCAGGGGCTGTTGAGGACCTTGTCGCAGCCCTCGGCGCCGCCGGGGCAGCTGAGGTTGCCGATCAACCCCCAGCGGTTCAGGGTGATCGTGGCGGTGTCGATCACGCCGATGGTGGCCAGCACGGCCATCACCACCCGCGCCCAGCGGCGACCCGGCTCGGGGCGACGGCGACTCGTGAGGCGACTGGCGAGGCGGGTGGAAGTCACGGGGACCAACGGATCACGGTGCGATTCTCGCAGCCGCAGGGGCTTGCATAGGGTGGAGATCGGCGTTTGTCGCCCGGCCCCCAGCGGGCCGCAGGCCCGTCCCCCCCTTCCTCCCGCAGCACCATGTCCCCCCAGCCCGGCCGAGAACGGCCCACCGTGGCCTTCACCCATCTGGGTTGCGAGAAGAACCGGGTGGACACCGAGCACATGCTCGGCCTGCTGGCCGAGGCGGGCTACGGCGTCAGCGCCGACGAGAGCGAGGCACGGGTGGTGGTGGTCAACACCTGCAGCTTCATCCAGGACGCCCGCGCCGAATCGGTCCGCACCCTGGTGGAACTGGCTGAACAGGGCAAGGAACTGATCATCGCCGGCTGCCTGGCCCAGCATTTCCAGCAGGAACTCCTGGACTCCCTGCCGGAGGCCAAGGCCATCGTCGGCACCGGCGATTACCAGCACATCGTCGAGGTGCTGGAGCGGGTGGAGGCCGGGGAGCGGGTCAACCGGGTGAGCCAGGTTCCCACCTTCGTGGGGGACGAGCACCTGCCGCGCTACCGCACCACGTCCGAAGCGGTGGCCTACCTGAAGGTGGCCGAAGGCTGCGACTACCGCTGCGCCTTCTGCATCATTCCCCGGCTGCGGGGCGACCAGCGCTCCCGCCCGATCGAGTCGATCGTGGCGGAGGCCCGCCTGCTGGCCGAGCAGGGGGTGAAGGAGCTGATCCTGATCAGCCAGATCACCACCAACTACGGGCTGGATCTCTACGGCAGGCCCCGCCTCGACGACCTGCTGCGGGCCCTGGGGGAGGTGGAGATCCCCTGGATCCGGGTCCACTACGCCTACCCCACCGGCCTCACCGAACCCGTCCTGGCCGCCTACCGGGACGTGCCCAACGTGCTGCCCTACCTGGATCTCCCCCTGCAGCACAGCCATCCGGAGGTGCTGCGGGCCATGAACCGCCCTTGGCAGACCGGGGTCAACGGCGCCCTGTTGCAGCGCATCCGCGACCAGCTGCCCGACGCCGTGCTGCGCACCACCTTCATCGTCGGCTTCCCCGGGGAGACGGAGGAGCACTTCGAGCATCTGCTGGCCTTCGTGGCCGAGCAGCGCTTCGACCACGTGGGCGTGTTCACCTTCTCCCCGGAGGACGGCACCGCCGCCGCCGACCTGCCGGATCCCGTGCCCGCCGAGGTCGCCAGCGAGCGCCGGGACCGGCTGATGGCCCTGCAGCAGCCGATCGCCGCCGAGCGCAACGCCGCCTGGGTGGGCCGGATCGTGGACGTGCTGATCGAACAGGAGAACCCCACCAGCGGCGAGATGCTGGGCCGCTGCGCCCGCTTCGCCCCTGACGTGGACGGGGAGGTGCACGTCAGCCCCGGCGAGGGCGGGCTGTGCGCCGCTCCGGGCACGATGGTGCCGGTGCGAATCACCGCCGCCGACACCTATGACCTGCGCGGCGAGGTGGTCGGCGCCGGCGCGATGGTGAGCGAAGCCCTGGCGGCGACACGGAGCCGGGCTTGAGTCCCGGCAGCGGAGGCGGCTGGCTGCAGCGGCACCAGCGCCCCCTCTTCCTGGTCGCCTCCGGCCTGAGCACCACCGGTTCCTTCGCCGGACTGACGGCCAAGGGCTGGATCCTGATGGCCGGCACCGGCAATCCGCTGCTGCTCGCCCTGCATTTCGCCGCCCTGGCCCTGCCGAGCCTGGTGGTCAGCGGCCGGGCCGGGGTGCTCACGGATCGGCTGGGCTGCGAGACGGTGCTGATCCGCTCCCAGTGGGGCCTGTTCGGCGGGGCGGCCCTGGGGGCCCTCGCCATTCCCCTGCTCCAGGGGGTGGGGCAGGTGGTGTTGCTGTTGCTGAGCACGCTGGTGGTGGGCGTCTCCAGTTCCTTCGAGCTGACGGCCCGCAGCAAGTACTGCTCGCTGCTGGTGGAACGGCCGGAGCAGGTGGCCCCCTATCTGGCCAGCTTCTCGGTGGTGTTCAACGTCGGCAAGCTGGTGGGCCCTCCGCTGGGGGGCTGGCTCGTGGCCCTCTCCGGGCCGGCCATGGCCCTGGCGATCGATGCGGCCTCCTACCTGCTGCCGATCGCCACTGTGGTCTGGCTGCTGAGGCCCCACCGGGACTTGGAGCAGCGCAGCGCCGGAGGCGCCGGGGCCAGCCTCGGGGCCGCCTGGCAGGGCTGCGGGCCGACGCTGCGCCACGTGCTGCGCTTCACCACCGTGGCCTGCCTGGTGGGCTTCTTCCATCCGGGCCTGGCGCCCCTGATCGCCGCCGAGGTGATCGGGCCTTCCCCGCAGGCCCTCGGCCTGTTCACCAGCGTGCTGGCGGCCGGCAGCATCGCCGGCGGGCTGGTGCTGCAGCGCAACAGCCGCGCCCTGAGTGAGCGGCCGGCGCTGCTGCTGGGGGGCTGCGCCGTGGCGGTGGCCCTGGCCCAGCTGGGGATGGCCGCCGTGTCCGGGGGGCCTGTCGCCCTGGCGATGGCGCTGCTGCTGGGGGCCGGCACCGCCGGCCTACTGGCCGGATCGAACCTGATTCTGCAGGTGGGGGCGCCGATGGCCCTGCGCGGCCGCATGGCCGGTCTGGGGCAGATCGCCTTTCTGGGGGGCGGTGGCGTGAGCGGGCTGGTGGCCGCCGCCCTGGCGATGACCGTGGGGCTGCCTGCCACCTTCGCCCTGCTCGGCGGCGTGGGGCTGGTGGTGGGCGTGCTGGAACTGGGGCGGAAAGGAGCGCTGCGGCTCAGATCAGCCTGATGCCCTTGAGCACGACCGTGGCCAGGAAGGCGGCAGTCAGCCCGCCACCGACGAGCGCCAGATAGATCACCACACCCACGAACGCTGCTGCGAGGAAGGCCATCATTACAGCAGAGGATCCGCCCCCTTCCGGCCCCAGGCCAGGCGAGGAGGGGGTAGAACCATCGAACAATTACCGAAACCTCCTAGGGTTGCGGCGCAGCGGAACCCGCCTGAACCCCTGCCGCAGCCGCGCTATCGCCCACGGACCATCCCCACCGGACCATCCACCAAGCACCTGCAGCATGCGCACCCTCTTCATCTATCCCGAATTCCCGAAGACGTTCTGGAGCTACGAGAAGATTCTCGAGCTGGTGAACCGCAAGGTTCTCCTTCCCCCGCTGGGCATGGTCACCGTGGCGGCCCTGCTGCCCCAGACCTGGGAGATGAAGCTGGTCGACCGCAACGTCCGCGAGGTGACGGAGGCCGAGTGGAACTGGGCGGAGCTGGTGGTGATCTCCGGGATGATCGTCCAGAAGGCCGACATGGCCGCCCAGATCGCCAAGGCCAAGCAGCGGGGCCTGCCGGTGGCCGTGGGCGGCCCGTTCGCCAGCTCCACCCCGGACGCGCCTGAGCTGCAGCTGGCCGATTTCAAGGTGCTCGACGAAGGGGAGATCACCCTGCCGATGTTCATCGAGGCGATCGAGCGCGGCGAACGCCAGGGCCGGTTCAGTGCCGAAGGGGAGAAGCCCGATGTCACCGGCACCCCCATCCCCCGCTTCGATCTGCTCGAGCTGGAGGCCTACGACTCCATGTCGGTGCAGTTCTCGCGCGGCTGCCCGTTCCAGTGCGAGTTCTGCGACATCATCGTGCTCTACGGGCGCAAACCCCGCACCAAGACCCCCGAGCAGCTGGTGGCGGAGCTCCAGTACCTCTACGACCTGGGCTGGCGCCGCTCGATCTTCCTGGTCGACGACAACTTCATCGGCAACAAGCGCAACGCCAAGCTGCTGCTGCCGGAGATCAAGCGCTGGCAGATCGCCCACGGCTACCCCTTCAGCTTCGCCACCGAGGCCTCGGTGGACCTCGCCTCCGATGACGAGATGATGCTGATGATGGCCGAGGCCCGCTTCGACAGCGTTTTCCTGGGCATCGAGACCCCCGACGAGGCCAGCCTCGAAACGGCCCGCAAGCTGCAGAACACCCGCAGCTCCCTGGAGGAATCGGTGGACCGGATCACCTCCTACGGCATCCGGGTCATGGCCGGCTTCATCATCGGTTTCGACGGCGAGAAGCAGGGTGCCGGCGATCGCATCGTCGAATTCGTCAGCCGCACCGGCATCCCCGCCGCGATGATGGGCATGCTGCAGGCCCTGCCCAACACCGGCCTCTGGCATCGCCTCGAGAAGGAAGGCCGGCTGGTCCAGGAGAAAACCGACGCCAAGGGCGTCAACCAGACCAACCTGCTCAACTTCGTACCCACCCGGCCGATCCGCCAGATCGCCAACGAGTACGTCGATGCCTTCTGCCGCCTCTACGAGCCGAACGCCTACATCGACCGGGTCAAGCACTACTACCTGAAGATGGGCCAGCCCCGCTGGCAGCAGTACGTGCCGGCGGCGGCCTTCGGCAAGGCCAGCCTGCCCAGCTGGACCGATGTCCGCGCCCTGCTGATCGTGATCTGGCGTCAGGGACTGAAGCGCGACACCCGCGGTCGCTTCTGGGCTTCCCTGTTCACCATCGCCCGTCGCAACCCCAACAACCTGGAGCAGTTCCTGGTGACCCTCGCCCACAACGAGCACTTCCAGGAATACCGGGGCGTGGTGACCCGCGAGATCCAGGAGCAGCTCGCCGCCCTGCCCCCGGAACCGCCCGAGGGATCGCGCGAAACCACCCGGGAGCTCCAGCCCGCCTAGAGCTCCAGCCCTGACCGGCGACGGGAGTACGGTCCAGTCACTGCATCGGTGACGCAGTGATGCAGAAGACCTCCGAACCGAAACGCCGTTTCACCCGCACCTCGGTCCTGGCGATCGTCGCCGGATGCGGCCTGCTGGGCCTGGCCCTGAGCCGCTGGGATCCCTTGGGCCCCCAGTCGATGATCTGCCGCCACCGGGACGATCCCACCGGCCAGATCGACTTCCGCGTCGATGTGGGGCGGGGGGACGATCAGGTGCGCTTCGCCGATGGCCAGACCCTGCCGGTGAAGACCTCCCGCGACCGGATCACCTTTCTCGAAAAGGAATCCAACAACTTCCACCTCTCCGATAACGACGGCGATGAAGTGGCCATGGGCCATGCCCCGACCAGCCAGCAGCTTCCGGGCATCGCGTCGCTGAAGCCCCCGATGGTGGTGCATCCCGACCAGCACCACGACGTGGAGCACCACACCACGATCGACCGCCGCACCCTCACCTTTCAGGAAAACGCCATGCAGAAAGGGGGCGGGCGCGGGGCCTTGATGATGGACGGCCGCTGCCGTCCCGTCGCCGCCGGCTGAATCGGGCCCTGGGCGGGCTGGGGCTAGTCCTGCACGTAGGGCAGGCACGCCACAAGACAGTGCTCCGCCTTCTGGAGCTCCCGGCCCAGGTAGAGGGCATGGTCGAGCCGCGACAGGGGATAGGGGCCGTCTCCCTCGGTCAGGGCGATGCCGAGTTCCTTGGCGCTGCGGCCCCGGTACACGGCCCGGGGTGCCCGCGGGTCGCCGCCCCGGCAGCTGAGCACCTCTCCGGTGTCGGGGTCGGTGGCCAGTCCCCGTTCATCGATGCCGTTGGCGTAGTGCTCGGCGATCAGCTCGCCGGCGGCGGCATCCACCTTGATCAGGAAGTAGCCCGCTGCATCGAGGTTGATGAAGCGCTGGGAGAGAGCCTCATCCAGGCTCTGAAGGGGGTTCGGGTCGCGGTGCATGGGGGGGATCGTAGGAAGCGGTGAAGGGAAGCTCCGCGTTCATCGCCGCGATCGCCGCGTGCATCTCCCGGTTGGCACCCGGCAGCCAGTCCCGCAGGATGGCGTCGAAGCGGGGGTCGTACCAGCGGTGCAGGCTGGCCCGGGGCTGGGCCACGAAGCCCCGGCGCCGCTTGTGGCTGCCGCCGGCACCGGGATCGAAGCTCTCCAGGCCGCGCTCGATCGCCCAGGCGATCGGGGCGTAGTAGCAGACCTCGAAGTGCAGGTTGTCGAGTTCGATGTCGCTGCCCCAGTAGCGGCCCCAGAGGCCGGTGGCATCGTGCACGCACAGCGACATCGCCAGGGGCTGCATCGGCTCGCCCCGATGGGCGCTGAACAGCACCAGGTGCTGGCGCAGGTCGGTGGCGGCCGCCTGGAAGAAGGATTCGGTGAGGTACTTGCTGCCCCAGGGCCCCCAGCGGCTGCAGTGCTGCTCGTAGAACCGGTGCATCCGCTCCAGCAGGCGCGGCGGGATCTCCTCCCCCGCCAGGGGCGTGACCGTCAGCCCCGCCTCCGCCACCGAGCGACGTTCGCGGCGGATGTTGCGGCGCTGGTTGGCATTGAAGCTGGCCAGATAGGCCTCGAAGTCGGCATGGCCCGGGTTGCGCCATTCGCTCTGCTGGTTGATCCACAGGGCGCAGCCGGCCGCCTCCGCCAGGGGCTGCCAGGCCGGATCGACATAGAGGAAGTTGCAGCTGAGGATTCCCTGGCGCCGGCAGAAGCCGTCGATCTCAGCCAGCATCCGCTGGGTGAGGGCCGCCGCGTCTTCGCCGGGGGCCACATGGAAGCGGTAGCCCTGCACCGGGCTCACCGGGCTCATGCCGACGAGCTTGGGGTAATAGCGCAGGCCGAGCTGGCCGGCGAGCTGGGCGAAGGACTGGTCGAAGACGAACTCCCCGTAGCTGTGGCCCTTGAGGTACAGGGGGGCCAGGGCCACCAGCCTCCCCTGGCGCCAGAGCCCCAGGTGGCAGGCCTGCCAGCCCTGGCGGGGCACGATGCTGCCGCTGGCCTCCAGGTGGTGCAGCCATCGCCAGCCGTAGAAGGGGCGATCCACCGCCTCGGCCGCAGCCTCCCTGGTGCCCCCCACCAGGGCCTGCCACTGGTCTTCCGGGATCTCCTGTGTGGCCTGATGCCAGCGGACTTGCAGCTCGGCCATGGCCGCTGGCAACGCAGGGGGGAGGGGGCAGGCGCAAAACTAACGGTTGATTCCCTGCGACCGAGCGTCCTTCCCCCGCCATGGCCAAGCCCCTGCGGATCCTGGTGCTCCTGACGGCCGCCACGGCGCTGGTCGTGTCTGCGGCGCCCGCCAGGGCCGGGCTGCTGCGGCCGGTGCTGATGCTGCTGCGTCCCCAGCTGGAGAACCAGCTGACCCGGGTCTGCGTGGAAACGGTCTCCGCCGGCCGGGCCGACCTGGAGAAGAGCCTCCAGGATCCCTGTCGCAAGCTGGCGGTGCCCACCAGCAAGTGCCTGATCGAGGAGACCGACAACAGCGGCCGCAGCCTGGGGGTGCTCACCGAGATGGTGAGCGGCCGCTTCGGCGATGACAGCGAGGAGGTGGTCAAGCGCTGCCTGGCCAGGATGTTCGGCCTGCCCACCGACAGCCTGCGGGACATGCCGCTGCGGGAACTCGGCAGGCGTTTCGGCAGCTACGGCCTTCAGGAGGTCACGCCCTGAGCCCCGGGGCGGCGCCAGCGCAGCAGCAGTTCGTCCCCCGGCAGCGCCCGGTGCTCCACCAGCCGCCAGCCCGCCCGGGCCGCCGGGGCCACCCGGGCGTCGGCCGGCAGCCAGCCGTGGGGGCCCCCCAGCAGGCGGGGGCAGACGGTGAGCTGGAGTTCATCGAGCAGGTCCTCGGCCGCCAGGGCCGCCGCCAGCTTCGCCCCCCCCAGCACCGCGATGCGCCGCTGACCCAGGGCCGCCAAGGCCGCCAGGGCCTCGGGCCAGCTGTCCAGGGGCATGTGACGATCGAAGCCCTCGGCAGGGGCGGCGGGGGGCAGCGGGGCGGCCTGCAGCAGCCAGCGCTCCAGGGGCTGGCGAAAGAAGGGCAGGGCGGCGGGTAGCCGGCCGCTGCGGCTCACCGCGATGGCGATCGGCTGGTCGCTGCGGCCCTGGGAGCGGCGAGCCTCGAGCAGAGCGGGGCTGTGGATCAGGCAGGTGCTGCCGTGGCGCCGCAGGGTCTCGGCTCCCACCAGGACGGCATCGGCCCAGGCCAGGGCCTCCTCCAGCACCAGCCGGTCAGCGGCGCCCCCCAGCTGAGCCGCCCCCCCCTCGGCCGGCGCCAGGCGGCCGTCGAGGCTCACCGCCAGAACAAGCCGCAGCTCGGGCCGGAGGCCGCTCGGTCGGGGATCCGCCGCCGCCGGACTCAAACGGCCGCGAGGGCTTCGAGGGCCGCCGGGACCATCTCCAGCTGGGGCGTCTCGGCGAAGACCTCGGCGGCATTGTTGGGGCTCTCCTGCAGGCGCACCTTGTGCAGCCGGGCCCCGGTGGCGGCGATCGGGGCGCTGAGCAGGTCGGCGATGTGGAGGGCGATGTTCTCGGCGGTGGGAACGCAGCCGGCGAAGTGCTCCACGTCCTTGTTGAGGAAGGTGTGGTCGAAGGGCTCCACCACCAGGTCGGCCACCAGCTGCTGCAGCGCGGCCAGGTCGCAGACCATGCCGGTGCGCCCATCGATGGGGCCCCGCACGGTGACGTCGAGCAGGTAGTTGTGGCCGTGGCCATGGGGGCGGGCGCACTTGCCGTAGATCGCCTCGTTCTCGCTCTGGCTGAGCTCGGGGCGGGCCAGGCGATGGGCCGCGGCGAAATGGGTGCGGATGGAGAGGAAGGCTTCCATGGGATCGATGGTGGAACCGCAGAGCACGTCGGCCCAGAGGTTGGTTTGTTCGTGGAGCCGCAGGGCCACCAGCGGCAGATGGGGGGCCAGCCGGTCGCGGATGGCCAGCAGCAGGGCTTCGGTGGTGGGCAGCCGGCCGTCGGGGCGGGAGAGGTCGAACTCGGGCCAGACCTCGTTGAGGAAACGGAAGTCGAGCGGCTCGGTCACCTCCCGCCGGATGGCGTGCTTGACGTCGGAGAGGTTGAGCACCATCCCGTCAGCGTCGAGCGGGCCGCCCATCGCCACGGTGAGCTCGTAGTTGTGGCCGTGGCCCGGGGCCAGGCTGCAGCGGCCGAAGCGCCGGGTGTTCTCGGCGTCATCGAGTTCCGGCAGCCGGTAGAGGTGGCTGGCACTGAAGGTGGCCCGGCGGGTGATCACGCAGGGGCGGCCACGCCCGTGGGCGGCGCCGGTGGGGGAGGGTGCCGCAGGAGGGGCGGTCAACCGGGTTGCGGTCATCGCCGAGGCCCAGGGGACGCCCATCCTAGAAACGGGGTCCGGACCGCCGCCGACCGCGAACCCATGGCCCCAGCCGATGACGCCCCGCCCCGCCCCTCGCACCGGGACCTGGCCCGCCGTCTCGATGGCCTGAACATCTACCTGGTGGGGATGATGGGGGCCGGCAAGAGCGCCGTGGGACGCCCCCTGGCCGAGGCCCTCGGCTATCGCTTCATCGATGCCGACACCGCCCTGGCGGAGGTGGCCGGCCGGCCGATCGCCGAGATCTTCGCCAGCGACGGAGAGGACGGCTTCCGTGCCCTGGAGACCGCCGTGCTCAACGGCATCGCCAGCTGGCATTCCCTGGTGGTGGCCACCGGCGGCGGGGCGGTGACCCGGCCGGAGAACTGGGGTCACATGCGCCAGGGGGTGGTGGTGTGGCTCGAAGCCCCCGCACAGGAGCTGCTGCGCCGTCTGGCCGCCGACCCCACGCCCAGGCCCCTGCTGGACACGCCCGATCCCGCCGCCCGGCTGGAGGCGCTGCTGCACGAGCGCCGGCCCCTCTACGCCCAGGCCGACCTGACGGTGGTCCAGCGGGGCCAGCCCGCCGCGGTGGCCCTGCAGGTGCTGGAGGCACTGCCCTCGGTGCTGCGCGACCCCACCCCGGCTCCGGCCGACCCCGTCCGGCTGCAGGACGCCGACGGGCAGTCCCGCCCCTCGCTCAACTGAGGGACGCCGGAGCGTTCAGGACGGCGGCTCCAGCCGCACGGCGAACCACTGGATCGCGCAGCCCGGCGCCAGTTCCAGTTCGCAGGCGGTGTCGAGCAGCCGGCCGGCCCGGGCCTCGGGATCGGCCAGGTCGGCCAGGTCGGCCGGGGGCTCGGCCAGGGCCGTCAGGTGGGCGGCCAGCCAATCAAGGGTCTCGGCGGCGCTGAGGATGCTTTCGCCCTTGCCGGGCTCCAGCACCACGTAATGGTCGAGCTCCCGCAGCAGCGGATCGGACACGGCCAGAACAACGGCGGCCCCCATCCTGACGGGTGGAGGGCCTGCCCCGGCGGGGATCCTCAGCCCCGACCCACCGCGGCGTGCACCCGGTCGCGCCAGGCGAACAGGGGCTCCAGCACGGGGTTGTCGGCGATGCCCTCCACCCCGCGACCCGCCAGGGGGGCGCCAGCGCAGGCAGGGAACTTCAGCAGATAGAGCTGGGCCGCCACCGCGATGTCGGCCAGGGTGAGGCCATCCCCCTCCAGGTAGGGGCGCTCGCTGACCAGCAGGGCGAGCTGCTCGAGGCTGCGGTGCAGCTGCCGCACCTCACAGGGCCCGAGCAGGTCACGCATCGCCTCGGTGGCGGAGCCGATCAGGCCGCCGGGCAGGGCCCCCACCAGATCCCGCAGGGGCGCGGGGGTGGCCTCGGGCAGCAGGGCGGCGCGCAGCACCGGATCGCTGGCCGCGGCCTGGAGCAGGGCCAGACGGGCGCCCCGGGCCAGGGCGGTGTCGGCCCAGTCCTCCAGCAGCAGCACCCGGGCGCGGGCGACCGGATCGGCCGGCAGCAGGGGCGGCTCCGGGTGGGTGGCCTCCAGATGCAGGGCGATGGCGGTGGAATCGGCGATCACCTCGCCCCCGTCCACCAGCACCGGCACCTGCCGCTGCCCGGAGAGACGGAACAGCTCCAGCTGCCCCAGGCCGGGGGTCACCTCGACGATGGTGGCCTCGAGACCCTTGCGGGCCAGGAGCAGCCGCACCTTCTCGCAGAAGGCGGAATGTCTGAACTGATGCAGCTCCATGGACCCTCCGGGCCGGCTGGGCGTGGCCCCGGGCGGCAGAGTAGCCAGCATCCGAGCAGGACCGTCGCCGAGGCCATGAAGGACTTCTTCGTCAATGTGACGCGCTATCCGCGCTATCTGATCGCCTTCAGCCTGGGGGTGTTCAACTCGGTGTTCGAGCCGCTGGCCCGGCGCCGCAGCAACCCCGTCACGGCGGTGGCCCTGGTGGGCGCCCTGATCAGCGGACTGGTCAGCCTCACCCTGGTGCTGCGTGCCATGGTGCAGTCGGCACCGCTGTCGTAGTCATGGCCCAGAGCCGACGGGTGGAACGGGTGGCGGCCCTGATCCGCCGCGAAGTGAGCGAGCTGCTGATGAGCGGCATCAAGGACGAACGGGTCCACCACGGCATGGTCAGCGTCACCAACGTGGAGGTGGCCGGCGACCTGCAGCACTGCCGGATCTTCGTGAGCATCTTCGGCAGCGCCGAGGATCGCGAGGTGGCGATGGCCGGCCTGCAGGCGGCATCCGCCTATGTGAAAGGGGAGCTGGGCCGGCGCCTCAAGATGCGCCGCACCCCGGAGGTGGTGTTCGTCCTCGACCGGGGTCTGGAGAAGGGCAACACGGTGCTGGGACTGCTGCAGCGCCTGGAGACGGAGCGACGCGGGCGGGAGGAGCCGCTGGCGGAAGCGGGCGAAGCGGATCCCGCGGCTGACACCGACAGCGACAGCTGATCCCGCCCATGGCTGCGCTCCCCGATTCGCCCCAGGCCGCCCTCGCGCCCCAGGCCCTGGATCGGCTGGCCGCCGAACTGCTGGTGGTGCGCTGCAGCGGCCACCCGGCCGATGGTCAGCGGCGCTACCCCCGCTGGGAGCTGGACAACGCCAGCCTGCAGCGCCTGCTGCTGCGCGGGGTGGGCGGGGTGATCCTGCTGGGGGGCAGCGCCGCCGAACTGCGGCTACGCACCCGCCAGCTGGAGGCCTGGGCCGGCGCTCCGCTGCTGCTCTGCGCCGACGTGGAGGAGGGGGTGGGCCAGCGCTTCGAGGGGGCCAGCTGGCTGGTGCCGCCCCTGGCCCTGGCCCGGATCCATGCCGAGGATCCCGCCCTGGCCCTGGATCTGGCCCGGCGCTACGGGGCCTGCACCGGCCGGGAGGCCCGCCAGCTGGGGCTCAACTGGGTGCTCGCCCCGGTGTGCGATGTCAACAACAACCCGGCCAACCCGGTGATCAACGTGCGGGCCTGGGGTGAGGACCCGGCCACGGCCGGAGCCCTGGCGGCCGCCTTCTGCCGCGGCGTCCAGGCCGAAGGCGTGCTCGCCTGCGCCAAGCACTTCCCTGGCCACGGCGACACCGCCAGCGACTCCCACCTGGAGCTGCCCCTGATCCCCCACGGCCGCGAGCGCCTGGAGGCGGTGGAGCTGCCGCCCTTCCGGGAGGCCATCGCGGCGGAGGTGGCCGCGGTGATGACCGCCCACCTGCTGCTGCCGGCCTTCGACCGCGACCATCCGGCCACCCTGTCGCGGGCGGTGCTCACCGGGCTGCTGCGCCAGGAGCTCGGTTTCGAGGGGCTGATCGTCACCGACGCCCTGGTGATGGAGGCGATTGCCGGCCGCTACGGCCCCTCGGAGGCCGCGGTGCTGGCCCTGGAGGCGGGGGCCGACCTGGTGCTGATGCCGGGGGATGCCGACGGGGCGATCGACGCCATCGTGGCGGCCGTGGCCAGCGGCAGGCTGGGCCTGGAGCAACTGCAGGCCAGCCAGCGGCGACGCCGCCGGGCCCTGGAGCGCTGCCCCGCCGACGACGGCGGCACCGCCCCTGCGCCCCTGGGCGGCCTCAGCAACGGCCCCGCCCCCGCCGACCGGGCCCTGGCCCTGGAGCTGGTGCGGCGCAGCCTGGTGTCGCGGGGGCGGGGCCCGGCGCCCGGCGGCCCCGGGGTGAACCTGATCCGCCTCGACAACAGCCTGGCCTGCCCCTTCCTGCCGGCCGGCGCCCCGGCCCTGGCCCTGCCGGCCGCCGCCGGACTGCGGACCTGCCTGATGGACGGCCAGGGCCCTTCCCCCTGGAGCGGGGACGGGGAGGCCCCCCTGGCCCTGGAGCGGCTGGGCGAGGGGCCGGTGCTGCTGCAGCTGTTCGTGCGCGGCAACCCGTTCCGCGGCCGGGCCGACGGCCCGGATCCCTGGCCGGCGGTGATCCGCCAGCTCCAGGCCGCCGGCCGGCTGGCGGGCCTGGCCGTCTACGGCAGCCCCTATGCCTGGGAGGCCCTGGCCGCCCTTCTCGATCCCCAGGTGCCGGCCGCCTGGTCGCCGGGCCAGATGGCCCTGGCCCAGGGCGAACTGCTGGGCCGCCTCGGCTTCGGACCCCAGGAGAGCGCCACCCCCGACGACGACGCCAGCACCGCCGCCAGCGCCGCCACCGCGGTGGACTTCACCGACTGAGCACCCGCCGCCACCTAGCCTCTTGGCACGACCGTCCTGCCCGCAGCGTCCGATGCTGAGCCTGTCGATGATCGTGCGCAACGAGGCCGAGCGCCTGGAGCGCTGCCTGGCTTCGGTGGCCGGCTTCGTCGACGAGATGGTGGTGGTGGACACCGGCTCCGACGACGGCACCCCTGAGATCGCCGCCGCCTGCGGCGCCAGCGTGCACCACCTGGACTGGCCGGGGGACTTCGCCCCCGCCCGCAACCACGCCCTGGATCTGGTGACGGGCGACTGGGTGCTGGTGCTGGATGCGGATGAATGGCTGCGGCCGGAAGCCCGCGCGCCGCTGCGGGCCCTGATGGAGCAGCCCCGGGCGCTGCTGGTCAACCTGCTGCGCCAGGAGGTGGGGGCCGCCCAGTCGCCCTATTCCAGCGTCAGCCGCCTGTTCCGCCGCCATCCGGCGATCCGCTGGAGCCGCCGCTACCACGCCATGGTCGATGACAGCGTAACCACCCTGCTGGGGCAGGAGCCCGACTGGCAGGTGGTGACCTGCCCGGAGCCGGCCCTGGTGCACGAGGGCTACCGCCCCGAGATTGTGGCCGGACGCGACAAGGCCGCCCGCCTGCGCGCGGCCATGGAGGCGGAGCTGGCCGCCCGGCCGGGGGATCCCTACGCCTGCGCCAAGCTGGGGGCCCTGGAGGTGAGCCAGGGGCAGCGCCGCCGGGGCCTCGCCCTGCTGGAGGAGGGCCTGGCCCGCGCCGGGGCCGACGCCCTCGCCGAGCGCTACGAACTGCTGCTCCACCTCGCCATCGCCCGCGCCCCCGACGAGCCCGGCGCCGCCATCGCGCTCTATCGCCAGGCCCTGGCCCTGCCCCTGGATGGGCGGCTCAGCCTGGGGGCCCGGCTCAACCTCGGGGCCCTGCTGCTGCGCCAGGGAGATCTGGAGGAGGCGGCGGCCCTGACGGCGGCGGTGACGGACCTCTGCCCGGAGCTTCCCCTGGCCTGGTTCAACCTGGGCCTGATCGAGCGCCAGCGGGGCCGCCTGCTGGAGGCCATCGACGCCTACCGGCGGGCCCTGAGCCTGTCCCCGGAGCACGCCGACGCCCAGCGCAACCTGGCGGCCGCCCTGCTGCTGGCCGGCGACATTCCTGGCGCCCGAGACGGGTTCCGGCGGGCGATCGCCCTGCTGGAGGCCCAGGGGGAACCGCAGCAGGCCCGGGAGCTGGCCCACCGGGCCGGCGCCCTCGTCCGGCTGGACGCCTGATGGCCGCAACGCCGCCACTGGCGGGCCGCACGGTGGCCGTGACCCGGGCCGAAACCCAGCTGGGCGCGGCCCGCCATCTGTTCGAGCAGGCCGGAGCCAGCGTCATCGACCTGCCGGCCCTGGTGATCGGCCCCCCCGATCTCTGGGGCCCCCTCGACGATGCCCTGGCGGAACTGGACCAGTTCCACTGGATCATCTTCTCGAGCGCCAACGGGGTGGACGCCGTGGAGCAGCGGCTGGTCCGCCGGGGGAGCAGCCTGTCCGGACGGCCCCGGGGGGTGCGGCTGGCGGCGGTAGGGCGCAAGACCGCCGAGACCCTGGAGGCCCTGGGGGCCCCCGCCGATTTCGTGCCCCCGGCCTTTTTGGCCGACAGCCTGATCGAGCATTTCCCGGTATCGGGCTGGGGGCAGCGGCTGCTGCTGCCGCGGGTGCAGAGCGGCGGGCGCACGCTGCTCGCGGAAGCCTTCGCCGAGGCGGGTGCCCGGGTGGTGGAGGTGGCCGCCTACGAGACCCGCTGTCCGGCCGGACTCCCCAGTGGGGCCCTGCAGGCCCTGGAGCGGCGCGGGCTCGATGCCATCACCTTCAGCAGCGGCAAGACGGTGGACCACACCGCGCGGCTGCTGGCCGAGAGCTTCGGGGAGACCTGGCTCGAGCGGCTGGAAGGGGTGCAGGTGGTCTCGATCGGCCCCCAGACCAGCCGCCGCTGCCTGGAGCGGCTCGGGCGGGTGGACGCAGAGGCGGATCCCCACGACCTGGAAGGGCTTGTGGCCGCCTGCAGCCGGTCCCTCAGAGCTCGACCTTGACCCGGCGACTGCCGCTCTGCAGGATCATGCTGCCGTTCGCGACATCGACGGAGGCCACACTCCAGCCGGAGGGCAGCAGATCGGTGTTGCGGCCACCCCGGTCGCCGGGGCGCAGGCTGCCGCTGAGCTGCCGGTAGGTCACCACCGCTTCGCTCTGGCCACCGCTGTTGATCACGCCGGTGACGCGGAAGTCCTTGAGGAAGGGCGGTGGCGTGGCGGCGGCCTGGGCCGAAGCGGCAGCGGTCACCGCTCCGGGAACCAGCTCCGGCACCAGCGATCCGAAGGGATCCTGGCGACCCATGCGGAAGGCGCTCACCACCTGCTGGGAGGTGGGAAGGGGGGTGAGGCCCTCGGGTACGGCCCCGGAGGAGGGCGTGGGAGCGGCCTGGGGCGGAGGCGCTGGCGCCGGTGGGGCTTCCACCGTGGGGGACGCCCCGCATCCGGTCAGCATCAGCCCGGCGACCACACCGATGCCGAGGCGCCCGTTGAGGCGCCGGTCAGCCCTTCTCCACCAGGTCGCGAAATCGGTCAAGGTTGGCCTGCAGCTCTTTGGTGACGATGCCACCCATGATGGTGGGTTCCATCAGGGGTGCAAGCGCGCCGGGCAGTTCATAGCTCACCGTGAGCTTGACCGCCGTGAGATCGGGCCCGAGGGGATAGAAGCGGACGGCCCCCTTGGTGGGCAGGCCGCCCACGGATTCCCAGTGCAGCCGCTGGCAGTCGACCCGTTCGGTGATCCGGGCCTTCCAGTGGAAACGGAACCCCTGGGCCGCCAGGGTCCAGTCGGTCAGGTCCGGGTCGTCAAGGGTGACGACCGATTCGATCCAGCGCATCCAGCGGGGCATGGCCTCCAGATCGCTCCACACCTCCCAGACCCGGGCCACCGGGGCCTGGATCTCGGTGGTGACGCTGTGCTCGAGCCATTTGCCCATGGTTGTGCTCCTAGGCCACCGCGGCGCAGGTGGCCAGCGCCACCGGCTGATCCAGGATGGCGGCGGCGGCAAGCCTTCCGCTCATGGTGGCCCCTTCCATCGAGTCGATGTAGTCCTGGCGGGTGTAGCTGCCGGCCAGGAAGAAGTTGGCCACGGGGGTGCGCTGGTCAGGGCGGAACGGCTCCATCCCGGGGGCTTCCCGGTACAGGGACTGGGCCAGTTTCACCACGTTGCTCCAGACGAGCTGAAGGCCGGCGGCGGAAGGAAACAGCTCACGCACCTGCCGATCGGTGTGGGCGACGATCTCCTCCGTCTTCTTGGGGATCCAGGGATCACCGGGGGTGAGCACGCACTGCAGCAGAGATCCCAGGCCCTCGCGCCGGTAGTCGGCCGGGCTGGTCAGGGCCAGGTCGGCGAAGCAGCTGAAGTCGGCATCGGCCGTGTACAGGAGATTGTCGAGGCCCGCCGGGCGGCCAAGGTCGGACCGGCGGGCGGCGGGGCCGGCGCCGTCACCCAGTTCGGTCACCCAGCCGTCGTAACGCAGCTGCACGGTGGCCACCGGCACCGTCTCGAGCCGGTCGATGGCGGCGAACTCGGGGAAACGGCGCCAGGCCTGGGGCAGCAGCCGCTGGGCTCCCGGCACATCACAGGCGGCCAGGTAGGCGTCGGCCTCCACCCGCTTCTCCCCGTCCGGGGTGCCCAGCACCAGGGAGGTGACGACGGTCTGGCCGTTGCGCTCCTCGTGGCGCACCTCGCTGACCCGGTGGCGCAGGTGCAGGCGGCCGCCACGGGCCTGGATGTAGTCAAGGATCGGACCCGTCAGCCAGCGGTGGGGGGATCCCTTGAGCAGGTTGAGCTTGGAGGCCTCCGTCCGGGAGGCGAACATCATGAAGATGGTGAGCATGCAGCGGGCCGAGATGGCCTCGCAGTCGATGAAGCCGAGGGCGTAGGCGATCGGGTTCCACATCCTCTGAATGCTGCGGGGGCTGCCCCCATGGCTGAGGAACCACTGCTGGAAGCTGATGGCATCAAGCGAACGGATCACCTTCATCGCCCCCTCGTAATCGACCAGCCCCCGGACGATCGGGCTCGTGCCCAGGGCGAGGGCATTGCGCAGCTTGTCGATCCAGTCGAGCTGGGGGGTGGTGAAGAAGGCCTTGAGGCCGTTGAAGGGGGCCCCGACGGGAAAGCGGAAATCCAGGGCCCGCAGGTCGCCGCCGCTGTTGACGAACAGGTGCCAGTGCTCCTTGGGAAGGAGGTTGTCGATGGCCCCCACCTTGCGCATCAGGGCGAAGAGGTTGGCGTAGTTGAAGAAGAAGACGTGCAGCCCCATCTCGATGTGGTTGCCGTCCGGGTCCTCCCAGCTGCCCACCTTGCCCCCCATGAAGGGGCGGGCTTCATACAGATCGACCGTGTGGCCGGCATCGACCAGATCGACGGCCGCGCTCAGACCGGCCAGACCCGCACCCACGATGGCGACCCGCACCCTTGGATTCCCGTGAAGGTCCTGACTCTATGGACCGGAGCCTACCCACCGGGGAGGGATCTCCATAGAGTGGTCGTTCACCGCGTCGTCCGGCGGCCCGATTCCCCCCATCCGACCCCCCAGCGCACGATGAGCAGCTCCACCCAGACCCCCGCCTCCAGCCAGGCAGCGACCATGCCAGCCGAGGTGGCCGTCACCCACACCGGGGTGGACGGCAAGGGCATCCTGATCACCGAGCCGGCCATGCGCCAGCTGGGCACCCTGATGGCCTCCCAGGGGGGCGAGAAGGTGCTGCGGGTGGGCGTGCGCTCCGGCGGCTGCAGCGGCATGAGCTACACGATGGATTTCATCGACGGTTCGGAGATCCTTCCCGACGACGAGACCTACACCTACGAACCCGCCGGCGCCCCCAGCTTCCGGGTGGTGAGCGATCCCAAGAGCCTGCTGTACATCTACGGCATGCAGCTGGACTTCTCCTCAGCCCTGATCGGCGGCGGCTTCAACTTCACCAATCCCAACGCCTCCCAGACCTGCGGCTGCGGCAGCTCCTTCGCCGTCTGAGCCCGGGCCGGTCCATGGCGTGCCGGACCCGTGGCATGGGAGTCTGACGATCCCCACCCCACCACCCCCAGCCGCCATGACGGCCCAGCAGGAGTCCCGCTTCGACCAGGCCATCGCCCGCTACCAGCAGGGTGCCGCGCCCGAGGAGCTGATCGACGAGTTCCTGCAGATCACGGCCCAGGAGCCGCGGCAGTCGGCGGGATGGACCTGTCTGGCCTGGCTGCAGCTGCTGCTCGACCAGCCCCAGGCGGCCCTGCCCTCGGCCCGCAACGCGGTGAAGCTCAATCCCCAGGACCCGCAGGCCCGCATCAACCTCAGCGTGGCGATGCTGGAAACCGGCGCCAAGGGCGTGCGCGAGCACATCGAGGTGGTCAAGCGGGTGATGCTGATGGCCCCGGAACTGGCGGAGGAACTGCAGGGCTCGATCGCCGATGGCCTGCAGCGGCGTCCGGGCTGGCAGGCCCTGGAGAAGGTGAAGGCCTGGCTCAGCTGAAGCCGCCGGGGCCCCGGCCGAGGGCCTCGAGCACGGTTTCGGCGATGCGCCGCGAGCCGCCGGGGGGGCCGACCCGCTCCAGGGCGGCCTGGGAACAACGCTGGGGCAGGTCGGGGTCGGCCAGCAGGCGCTGGATCAGGCCGGCGGCCTCCTGCAGATCGGCCGTGTCGGCCGGGCGCCGCCCCACGGTGTGGACCGTGGGGCCCAGCAGCCGCATCTGGGATTCGGCGAAGGCGTAGCTGAACTGGGGACCGCGGCCCACCAGCTGCACCACGGGCAGGCCGAAGCCCACCGCCTGCTCCACGGCGGTGCCGGCCATGCCCACCACCAGGTCACTGGCGGCCAGGATCGAGGGCAGGGCCCCCGGCAGCAGCCGCACTTCAAGGTCGCCGCCGGCGGAGCGGAGCACGCCGCCCTCCAGCTGCCAGCCGACCGCCGCCGCCAGGGGTTCCAGTTCCCGCCAGTGGGGGCTCTCCACCACCGCCACCAGGAAGCGCCACGGCCCCTCCCCGTCCCGTTCGCCCAGCTGGCTGCAGAGCCGCAGCATCAGCACCAGGTTGTGGAGGGCCTCCGGGAAGCGGCTGCCCGGGACCAGCGCCAGGGTGCGGGTGCCCGGCAGGCGGGCCACCTGGCCGGCGTCCGGTGGCGGCAGATCCATGATCGGGTAGCCGCGGAACTGGGCCTTGGCCTGGCCCTGGGCCTGGAGGTCGGTGGCGGTGAAGGCGTCGCGGGTGAGCACCACGCGCACCCGCCGCCGCCGGCAGCACCAGCGGGTGAGGGCGGACAGCCGCAGCCGGCCCTCGTAGTAGCTCGAGGTGGAGACCAGGAACACCACCGTCGGCCGTCCCGTGAGCAGGGCGAAGATCAGGGGGACGTGGTCACCGATGCTGACCACCAGATCGAAGCGGCGACCCTGGCGCCAGGCCGTCCAGAGCTGGGCCAGACTCTGCTGCAGCCAGCCCGCCGCCAGGTCCTTCCAGAGGTTGAGGCCCTGGTACACCATGCCCCCGGACGGCAGGCTGCGGCCCGCGTAGAGGAGGGGAATGCCGCGGCGTCCATAGGCCGATCCGGCGCCGACGATGGGCAGGGCCGCCAGTTCCAGCCCCGGATCACACTGGCGCAGGCCATCGGCGATCAGTCCCCCATTGAGATCCTCCCCATGGCCGTTGCTGATCAGCAGGATCCTGGGAGCGGGGGAAAGGGGCACACGGGACACCAAGCACGGTCGAGTTTAGGTTTGGGCTCACCGGGGATTTCCCCCTCCCGGCTCACCCCTCAGGCATGAGCACTCCCGCCACCGGCCCCGTCGCGCAAGTGCGCCGCGTTCTCGATGTCGTGCTGGTGGCCGACGTCTTCCTGGTGCTGGCCGGGGCCCTGTTCTTCGCCGTGGCGGTGGTGCTCCACGGCCAGCGGCTGGACGCTCCCCTGGAGCTCTTCCAGCGGCTGTGGCAGCCGCTGTTCACGCCGGCGATCGGCCTGCTGATGGCGGCGGCCCTGCTCAGCGGCGGGCTGGGCTGGTGGCAGCGGCGAGGGCTGCGCTGAGCTCCGGGTACTGGAAGTGGAAACCCTGGGCCAGCAGCCGCTCGGGGAGGACCTGCTGGCCTTCGAGCACCACCGCGGCACCGTCGCCGAGCAGCAGCTGCAGCAGGGGGCCGGGCACCGGCAGCAGGCTGGGCCGGCCGAGGGCACGGCCGAGGCTGGAGGCGAAGATCCCCATGCGGGTGGGCTCCGGGGCCACGGCGTTGTACGGGCCGGCGTAGGCGTCGTCCTCCAGGGCGGTGACGATCAGCCGGCAGAGGTCGTGGCGATGGATCCAGCTCATCCACTGCTGGCCGCTGCCCACCGGCCCGCCGAAGCCGGCCCGGAACACGGGCAGCATCTTGCCGAGGGCGCCGCCGTCGGGCCCGAGCACGATGCCCACCCGCAGCACCACGATCCGGCAGGCCTCGGGAGCGACCTGGGTGGCGGCCTCCCAGCGGGCGCAGAGACGGGCCAGGAAATCGTTGCCGGGGGGGCTGGCCTCCGTGAAGCCGGCCTCCAGGCTGGTGCCGTAGTAGCCCACGGCCGAGCCGTTCACCAGCACCCGGGGCGGTGTGGCCAGGGCCGCCATCGCCCGCACCAGGTGGGTGGTGGTGCCGATGCGGCTGTCGAGCAGCCGCTGGCGGTGGACCGGCGTCCAGCGCTGGTCAGCGATCGGCTCCCCGGCCAGGTTGACGACCCCATCGGCCGCCGCCAGGGCCTCCAGCAGCGCCGGCTGGCCCCAGCTGGCCGGGTCGGCGGGATCGCAGCAGAGGGTGGTGAGCCGGGGGTCGGCCGCCTCGCTGTCGGGCCGGGCGCGGCGGCTCACCAGGGTGAGCTGGTGGCCGAGGTTGAGCAGGAACGGCACCAGCTCCCGGCCGACGAAACCCGTGCATCCGAGCAGAAGCAGCCGCATGCCCACCGTTCCATCGGAATCCAGTGCCGAGGTTAGGTTCCGGCAGCCCTAACCTGTGCCGAACCCTCCTCTTCACGATGGCTGAGTCCGCGCCTGCCGCTCCCCCGAGCCTGAAAAAGGGTGCCCTGGTCAGGGTGAACAGAATCGCCTACACCAACAGCCTCGAGGCCGGGGCCAGCGATCCGGTGCCCCCCGGCTACCTGTTCGAGGGGCCCGGGGAGATCCTGGCGATCCAGGGGGAGCACGCCCAGCTCCGCTGGCGCCTGCCCGTTCCCGACGTGTGGCTGCGGCTCGACCAGCTCGAGGCGATGCCCGCCGCCTAGATCGTCCGCGCCTAGACCGTCAGCGCCGCCTAGATCTCCACCCGGCGCCGTTCCTCCTTCAGGCGGCTGCGGCGCAGCCGGGCCTCCCGCAGCATCTCCTTGCCGTCATGGAGGTAGCTGTCCACATAGCCCATGGTGTAGCGCTCCAGCTCCACCAGGGCATCCTGCACCTGGCTGAGGCAGTGGTAGAGGCTGAGGCCGAACCCCTTGGCCGCCGACGGGCAGGCCCGTGAGCGATACAGCGCCTCCACCTTCTCCATGCGCAACCGGCTCTGGTCGAGGAAGGCGCAGAACGCCCCCATCAGCTCGTCGTCGTAGGGATCGGCGGCCAGGGAGCGCAGCTGGGCCGGGAACGGATTGATCACCTGACCGATCAGCCGGTCGATCGGCACGTACACCTGCTGGAGCCAGCCGAGGAGCTCCTCGTCACTGGCGGCGCCGACGCCGCGATGGCGGCCTGCCCCTGGTCCCTTGGCCGCCCCGGCACCGCCCGCGGCGGTGCGTGCCGGTATGCCGACGCCGGCCCCGTGGTCGTAATGGCGGCGGCGGTCCCCGTCGCCCAGCACCTCCCAGGCCGCATTCAGGGCCAGGATCGTGCGCGGATCGCCGCCGGCATCCGGGTGATGGCGTTTGACGAGGGCGCGGTAGGCGGCCTTGATCTCGGCGGTGGTGGCCCCAGGCGAGACCCCGAGGATGGCGTAGTGGTCGGCGGAGGTCCTGGCCATGCGCTGGCGGCGCCATCTGGCTCCAGCATCGCCGATGGGCCCACCCGGACGGATCCCGCCGCAGCCGCCCATGAAAAAGCCCCCCTGGGAAGGGGGGCCGGAGGGTTGTGAGGAAGGGTGAGGAGGAAGGAGCGCCGATCCGAGGGGCCCGCAAGGGACCCCGGAGGATCAGAACCTGAACTGGGTCTGGATCAGGCCGCCGAGCACGCTGCTGGACTGGCCGATGGTGGTGAACTGGCCGTTGGGGCGGCTCAGGTAGAAGAGAGCCGGGGTCACGCTGATGTTGTCGGTGACCTGGAACTTGTACCACCACTCCCAGGCGAAGTTGCCGTCCTGGGGCGTCTGGCCGTTGCGCAGGGAGGTGGCGAACACCGGCTGACCCACGGCCATACCGGCCTGGTTGCCCTTCATGAACACATCGTTCCACTGCAGGCCCACGCTCCAGGACTGGCTGGCGCCGCGGTTGGCCGACTGGTTAAAGGTCGGAACCGTGTCGAACGTCGGCACCCGGATCGCGGTGGCGCCCCTGCCAATCAGGGCGGTCTGGGGGTTCAGCTGGGGCTGGGTCATGGCGTTGTAACCCCAGCCCAGGTTGATGGAGGGGATCCAGCCGCTCTTCTTGGGCTGCCACGCGAAGGTGGTGGCGAAGTTGTTGGAGTAAGCGGCACTGGTGCCGAAGTTCTCCGAACCCAGGAAGTTGTTGTTGATGTTGGGGCAGTCGACCGCCGCCTGGGCGAAGGTGGTGCCGCGGCGGAAGTTCTGGCCGCACTGGACATAGCTCCAGGCGAAGGCGAAGCGCCAGTTCTTACCGGCCACACCGGCCTGGGTGGTCCAGGTACCGCGGCTGCGCTCGTTCAGCAGGCCACCCTGGTTCGGGTTGCCGTTGTCACCGTTGGGGGCCACGTAGGCGGTGGAGATCGCGAAGAAGGGCTTGCCCTTCTTGACGTTCTGCTTCCACATCAGGCCGAAGGTGGAACCGGTGGCCTTGTTGTAGGTGCCGGGGGCGCCGTGCAGCGTGAAGACGTCGAGGATCTCGGAGCGGTAGAACCAGGGGGTGATCGCCAGGAACTCGGTCTTCCGGGCCCGGGCGCCGATCAGGGCGGTGAAATCGCGGCCGATCGGGAAGCGGTAGTAGAGACGGTCGATGTTGACGACGTCAGCACCACCGACGGGGGAGAAGGCGCGATCCAGCGCCATCAGGTTGTACGGCTGGCCACCGAAGGGGCTGTTGTTGAAGTTGCCGCTGCGCAGACGGGTGTACAGCAGGTCCTTGCCGGTGAAGCTGGTGAGCAGGTTGAGGCGCAGGTCGTAGTTGAAGACCGTGGCGCCCCAGTTGCGCCGGTTGTTGGCGGGGAAGGCGTTGGCCGCGCCGGCGGGGACGCCGACGGCGGGGTTGGGCAGGCCCTGGTTGCCACCGAAGCTGTTGGCGCCGATCACGAAGACGGCATCACCCTGGAGCTTGGTGGTGGTGGAGAACTGGGTGGCTTCGAGCTCACCCACCTTGGCCTCCAGGCCATCCACCCGGCCGCGCAGCACGGCGAGTTCCTTCTCGAACTCGTCCATCAGGCGCTTCAGCTCGTCGGTCACTTCGGTGATCCGGTCGAGGCAGGCGTTCAGCAGGGCCGCCGCTTCGTAGCGGGTCATGGCCTGGCCGCCCTTGAAGGTGCCGTTCGGGTAGCCGGCGACGCAGCCGTAGCGCTCAACCAGGTTGGAGAGGGCCTGGAACGCCCAGTCGGTGGGCTTGACGTCGGAGAACTGGTTGATGCTGGTGACCTGGTTCTGGGCTTCCCAGGCCTTGAAGCGATCGATGTCCTGCTGCTCCATGTACGTGGAGATCTCAGCCCGCTGGGACTGGGAGATCTCGCCGGCGGAAGCGGCAAGAGGCGACAGCAGCCCAAGGGCCACCGGCGCCAGCAGGAATTGCTGGAAGGGTTTCATTGGTCCTCACACCAAAAAGAGGAATCCCCCGGGGGGGGACGGCGCAAAGGTATAGGAATCCAGGGGCGCCGCAGCAGGACCTGATCACACCGGCAGGTATTGCGGATGACATTCGGGCGCCGCCGGAGCCGCTGGTGGCTGGGCGGGCGCTGTCTTTCGATCCTGGAAGACCCGCCGACTCCCGTTGGTCCAACGATGCGCCGGAGATTGGCGTGTTGATGCACAAAAAAAGCCCGGCTGCAGAGCAGCCGGGCGAATGGGAGGACAGATTGTGAGGGTGATGGATCCGAAAGGATCAGAACTTGAAGGTGGTCTTGATGAAGCCGCCGAAGTTGTTGAAATCGGAGCCCACAGGACCGATCGCACCGACGTTCTTGGAGACCTGACCCAGGGGAGCGCTCAGGTAGTAGAGCGCGGGGGTCACGCTGATGTTGTCGGTGACCTGGAACTTGTACCACCACTCCCAGGCGTAGTTGCCATCGACGATGGCGGTCGCGGCGGCGGGGCCACCGAAGACGGCGGGACCGGCGCTGACGGACGTCAGGAAGGTGGGCTGACCGACGGCCATACCGGCGGAGTTGCCCTTGATGAACACGTCATCCCACTGCAGACCCACGTACCAGGACTGGCTGGTGGCGTTGGTGATGCCGGTGGTGGAGACGAGATTCGCGGCGCCGTTGAGGTTGGTGGTGCCGTTGTAGTTGCTGCGGTTGATGCCCCAGCCGGCGCTGATGGAGGGAACCCAGCCGGAGTTGCTGGGCTGCCAGTAGGCGCTGATGCCCACCGAGTTGGTGGCGGCGGCGTTGGTCTGGAAGATGGTGGCCAGAGGCGTGCCGTTGCCGGTGTAGAGACCGGCACCACCGGAGGAGTAGGTGTAGGCCGCCGCGATGCCCCAGTTGGAGCCGGTGTAGGCGATCTGGCCGGTACCCGTCTGGGAGGAGCAGGCGTTGCCGATGCCACCGCAGTTCGCCGTGCCGGCGATCGGGTTGCCCACGTCACCGTTGGCGGAGACGTAGTTGGCGCTGATGCTGAAGCCGCCGCTCTTCCACCACAGACCACCACCAGCGCCCAGGTTCAGGCTGTAGGTGCCGGGAGCACCGGCGTAGGTGAAGATGTCGAGGACGGTGTCAGCCGGGTAGGCGGACGGCCACACGGCCAGCATGTCGTCCTGACGGACGCGACCACCGATGGTGGCGGTGAAGTTGCTGCCGAGGGGGAACTGGTAGAAGAGGCGGTTGATGGCGACCACGTCACCGCAGTCGACGCCCAGGCCGCAGAATTCTTCGAAGCCGGCTTCCGTGGCGTTCAGGCCGACGGTGGGGCCGCCGAAGGGCGACTGGGCGAAGTTACCGGCCCGCAGACGGGTGCGGAGCAGGTCCTTGCCGGTGAAGCTGGTGTCGAAGTTGAGCTGGATGTCGTAGTTGAACGCCGTGGCGCCCTGGGTCTGACGGGCCTGGTTCTGCCAGGTGTTGGGGACGACCGGGCCGAGGGGACCGAAGGGACCGGTCACGAAGGCGGGGACGCCGGTGGCCAGGGAAGCGGCGGGGCTCACCTGGGCGTTACCGCCGTAGCTGTTGGCGCCCATGATGAAGGTCGCCTTACCGGTCAGCTTGGTGGTGGTGGAGAACTGGGTGGCCTCGAGCTCACCCACCTTGGCCTCCAGGCCATCCACACGGCCGCGCAGCACGGCGAGTTCCTTCTCGAACTCGGCCATCAGGCGCTTCAGCTCGTCGGTCACCTCGGTGATCCGGTCGAGGCAGGCGTTCAGCAGGGCCGCCGCTTCATAGCGGGTCATGGCCTGGCCGCCCTTGTAGGTGCCGTTCGGGTAGCCGGCGACGCAGCCGTAGCGCTCGATCAGGTTCGAGAGAGCCTGGAAGGCCCAGTCGGTGGGCTTGACGTCGGAGAACTGGTTGATGCTGGTGACTTGCTCTTCGGCGGCGTACTTGTTGACGCTGTCGATGTTGAGCTCAGCCGCCTGAACCGCCACGGGGGCGAGCAGGCCGAGAGCTGCAGGAGCAACCAGCAGTTGCTGGAAGAGTTTCATGGGTTCCTCACACGGAAGCGGCGCAATGCGCCAAACGAAGGATCCCCCAAGTGGACATGGCCATCCAGGGTCCATGTGCCAGAAAACACAACGTCCGGTACCCGAGGGTGCTGCCAGAGTGCCGCCCATGAAGGCCCTGTGGGCGTCGCTGCCCTTCCTGCCCCTGTTGCTGACGGCGGCGCCGCGCAGCTTCCTGGCCCACGACGAGGGCTATTACGCCCTGCAGGCCCGCTGGATGGCCACGAGCGGCCAGTGGCTGGGTCCCCCCTGGTGGGACCAGGTGATCTTTGATCGCAGCATCGGCCTGCCCTGGCTGATCGCCGCGGCCGGCCGGCTGCCGGGGGTGGGCCCCTGGTCGGCCCATCTGCCGTCCCTGGTCGCCGCCGTGGCCTGCCTGCTGCTCACGGCCGACCTGGCCGGGCGCCTGCTGGGCGGGGGCGGAGCCGCCTGGCTCGCCGCCGCCGTGCTGGCCCTCACTCCCCTCTGGCTCGACTACGCCCACCTGGCCAGCCAGGACATGCCGCTGCTGGCCCTGGAACTGCTGGGGATCCTGGCCCTGCTGCGGGCCGGCGAGGCTTCGCAACGGCCCTGGCCGTTCCTGGCCGGCGCCTGGATCGGCCCGGCCTTCCTGATCAAGGGCTTCATGGTGGCGCTGCCGGTGGTGGCCCTGCTGCCCTTCCTGCTGCTGGAGCGCCGCACCGTGCTGCGGCGGCCGGGCTTCTGGCTCGGCCTCGCCCTGGGCTGGCTGCCGGTGGCGCTCTGGCTGGGCCTGAGCCTCCGGGTGCTGGGCCTGCCGGTGGTGGCGGGCCTGTGGCAGAAGCTGCTCTACCTCTCCGAGAGTGACGTCTACAGCGCCGGCCCGCTCTATTACCTGTGGAACCTGCCGGCCAACACCTTCCCCTGGAGCCTGTTCGCCCTGGCGGGCTGGTGGGGCTGGCTGGCCGGACCGCTGGAGCGGCCCCGGCGTCTGCTCCTGCTCCTCTATCCGCTGCTGATGTTGCTGCTGCTCAGCGCCTTCCGCACCAAGACCCCCTACTACGGCCTGCAGCTCACCCCCTTTGTCGCCCTGGCGGCCACGGCCGGCCTGCGGTCCTGGAGCGCCGACGTCGGCCGCTGGGCCCGGGGGGCGACCTTCGGCTTCGGGGGACTGGGACTGGTGCTGGTCCTGGCGGCGGTGGCGGTGCTCTGGCCCGGGGCGCCGGCCGGCCGGCTGGTGGCCAATGGGGTGGCGGACCTGGCTCCGGCTCCGCAGCTGTTCGCGCTGGCGGCAGGCTGCCTGGGGCTGGCCTGGGCCCTGGTGCCCTGGTGCCGCACCGGCTCCCGCCGGCTGGCGGCCCTCCTGGTGGGTCCATGGCTGGCCCTGGCCCTGCTGGTGCAGGCCGGCCTGTTCAGCGATCGCAGCCCCCGGCAACGGCAGGCCCTGGAGCGCCCTGAGGCCAAGGAGGCCCTGGTGGCCGGGCCCGTCGCGGCCGTGGCCGGCGCCCCCCTCAGCGGCGAGGAGCATGCCCGGCTGATCCTGGTGGCCCTGGCCAGCCCCCAGCTCACGCCCCGCATCGGCCCGGCGGAACGGGTCCCCGCCGGGGAGCGGGTGTGGATCCGGCGCCGGGAACTGCCGGCCGGGTGGTCCGTGCGGCTGCAGGCCCCGGAACTGGAGCCCTGGGTGCTGGCCCAGGCACCGGGAGCGGCCCGATGAGACGGACACGGGGCCGGGATGGGTGGATCCTGCTGGGGCTGTGGCTGGCCGGGGTGCTCCTGGATGTGCTCTGGCTGCAGCGCCACGCCCAGCCACCGGCCTGGGACCAGGGGGAACACCTGAGCCGGGCCCTGGGGGTCTGGCAGGTGCTCGGGGAGGCGGCCCCCCTCGATCCACTCTGGTGGCAGCGGCTCTGGGCCGAGACGCCCACCTACCGGGGGCCCCTCACCTATCTGGTGACGGCACCGGTGTTCAGCCTGCTGGGGCCCGGCTATGGCAGCGCGATCCTCTCCAACAGCCTCTTCCAGGCCCTGCTCCTGGGCAGCCTCTACGGCCTGGGGCGCCTGGCCCGCGGGCGGGCGGCCGGCCTCTGGGCCGCCTTCCTCTGCGCCGTCTCGCCGGCCCTGCTGAACCAGCGCAGCGACTACCTGATCGATTTCAGCCTGACGGCCGTGCTCACGGCCACCTGGTGCCTGCTGACGGTGCGGGTGCTGGGCCGCCCCCGGTGCCCCTGGCTCTGGAGCCTGGCCGGCGGCCTGGGGCTCGGGGCGGTGGTGCTGACACGCCCCACCGGCCTGGTGATGCTCTGGCTGCCCCTGCTGGCCCTGGCCTGGCGGGCCCTTGCGCCCCTGCTCCGGCGGGGCCGGCCGGGCCCCAGGGCCCGCTTCGGCCGGCTGGCCGAGGCGCTGCTGGCGGCGGCGATGGCGACGGCCGTGGCCTGGCCCTGGTGGAGCCAGAACTGGCTGACGATCCTCTCCACGGTCAACAAGGCCCGCCAGTGGGGCGTCCTGTATCAGGACGGTCTGGAGGCGAACACCCTCGCGGGCTGGCTGTTCTACCCCCGCCTGCTGCCCACCATGGCCGGGGCCGCCCTGGTGGCGGTGGTGGTGGCGGGGGGAGCGCTGCATTGGTGGCGAAGCCGCGGTGCCCCTGCCGGCGCCCTGCCCTGGCGGCGGCTCGCCTGGTGGCTGAGCTTTCCGCTGGGTGCCCTGCTGCTGGCCACCCTGATGAGCACCAAGGACTTCCGCTTCGTGCTCCCCCTGGTTCCCCAGCTTTGCCTTGCCCTGGGGATCGTGCTGGCCTCGGCCGCCGGCCGCTGGACGCCCGTCTGGAGGCTGGCGGTGGTGGCGATCGGGATCTGGGGGGCGCTGGCCAGCCAGTTCGCCCTGGCGGCCAATCCGACCGCCTTTCCACCGCGACCGCCCGTCGCCGGCCCCCCCTGGCCCCTGGAGGCGATCGTGGCCACGATCCGCCAGCGCAGTCCCCACCAGCTCTCCACCCTGGCGGTGCTGCCCGACAGCCAGGGCCTGAACGCCTTCAACCTCGACGCCGAAGGGCGCCGCCAGCAGTTCCGCGTCGCCGCCCGCCAGACCGTGGCACCCCTCGACCAGCTGGACGGCGACCTGGCCGGCTTCGACTGGTTCCTGCTCAAGGGGGGCGACCAGGGGGTGATGAGCGATGAACGCCAGGCCGCCCTGGACGGCCTGGTGCGGCGATCACCCGCGTTCCAGGCCGCCGGCCGCTGGCCCCTGCCGGATGGCAGCAGCGCCGAGCTCTTCGGGCGGCGCACCCTGGGCCTGGAGGTGCTCCCGGTGGCCTGCGGGCCGGGGCGGGGCCTTGCCCTGAACCTGGCCGTCGAACCGCCGCCCCCCCTGCGGCCGGGCAGCGGGGCGGTGCTGGTGAGCCGGCTGCGGGGGCCGGCGGCCGAGCTGCGGGACGGCCTGCTGCTGCTCGACTGGCGGCCTGACGCCGCCGCCCCCGGCGTGCCCACCTGGCGCCATGACCGCGGCATCGGCCAGGGCATGGTGCGCGCTGCGCCCGGCGGTTGCCTGGAGGTGCGGGAACGGCTGGCCCTGGTGGTGCCGGCCGGGTTGCCCGATGGGTCCTACCGGCTCCGGGCCAGGGCCCTCGACCGCCAGGGGCGGCCGCTGCCCCTTCGCAGCGCCCCCCTGACGCTGACGGTGGCCGGCGACGGCGCCCAGGGCCCGGAGGCCCAGGGCAAGGGGGCCCAGGCCATGGACGCCGGGGCGCCCCCCAACCGCATTGACCAGCTGGTCGAACTCGGGAGGCTGCTGCGCAGCGGCGATCTCGACCGGCTGTTCCGGCAGGTGGGGCAGATCAACCAGCGGGACCCCCAGCAGATCTACCTCTCCCACGGGGAGCGGCTGCTGCGGGCCAGGCTGCAGGAGACTGGCGCCGACCCCGGGGAAGCCGATCTGGAGGACCTCTATGGTCTGGCCTTGGCCCAGGCGCTGCAGCGGCACGCCGATGGGGCCGTCGACACGCTGCAGCGCATCGTGTCCCTCGAACCCACCAATCCCCATGCCCTGATGGCCCTCGGCTTCGTGCACCTCTACCGCTTCCACCCCGGCCAGGCCCAGGTGGCGCTCGATGCCGCCGCCCGGCTCGACCCCGGCAACCGCACCCTGCGGACGCTGCGGGCCGTGGCCAGCGGCCTGCGGCTCGATGTGGCGGGCACCCTGGCCCTGCTGCGATGAACGGCACGCTCCAGCCGGAAGGACTGCAGCGGTTCCACCGCCGCAACCGCGCCTACTACGAGGACCTGGACCGCCTGCACCAGCTGCTGGTCGCCCCGGGTCTGCGGGTGCTCGAGATCGGCTGCGGCCTGGGGGATCTGCTGGCGGCCACCCACCCGGGCCACGGCGTGGGCATCGAGCGCGACCCCGCCATCGCCGCCGCCGCCCAGGCCGCCCACCCCAACCTGCGGATCGTCTGCGCCGAGGCGGCGACCCTCGACCCGGAGGTGATCGGGGAGAGCGCTCCCTTCGACGTGATCCTGCTGGCCAACACCCTCAACACCCTCGAGGACGTGCAGGGGGTGATGGAGCGGCTGGCGGCGTTCTGCCATGACCGCACCCGGCTGGTGGTGAGCTTCCACAACTGGCTGTGGCAGCCCCTGCTCAAGGCGGCTGAAGGCGTGGGCCTGCGTCAGCCCCAGCCGCCCGAGAGCTGGCTCACCCCCAGGGACGTGCAGAACCTGCTCGATCTGGCCGGCTGGGAGGTGCTCAAGCAGGGGCACCGCTGCCTGCTGCCCCGCCGGATCCCCCTGCTGACCCCCCTGGCCAACCGCTGGCTGAGCCAGCTGCCGCTGCTCGAACAGTTCGGGCTGACCCACTGGCTGGTGGCCCGGCCCGCCACCCCGGCCCAGCGCCGCCCCAGCGTCAGCGTGGTGATCCCGGCCCGCAACGAGGCCGGCAACATCGCCGCCGCCATCGACCGCATGCCCCTGCTGGGGTCGGCCACCGAGGTGCTGTTCGTCGAGGGCCACTCCTCCGATGCCACCTGGGCGGAGATCGAGCGGGTCTGCGGCTCCTACAGCGGCCCGCTGCAACTTCGGGCCCTGCGCCAGAGCGGCCGCGGCAAGGCCGACGCCGTCTGGCTGGGCTTCGATCAGGCCGAGGGGGAGGTGCTGATGATCCTCGATGCCGATCTCACCGTGCGGCCCGAGGATCTGCCCCGGTTCTACAAGGCCCTGGCGGAGGGCCGGGGGGAGTTCGTCAACGGCTGCCGGCTGGTGTATCCCCGCACCAGCGCCGCCATGCCGCCGCTGAACACGGCCGCCAACCGCTTCTTCGCCGCGGCCTTCTCCTGGCTGCTGCGCCAGCGGCTCAAGGACACCCTCTGCGGCACCAAGGTGATCTGGAAGGCCGACTACGAGCGGCTCAAGGCCGGGCGTGCCTACTTCGGCGACTTCGACCCCTTCGGCGACTTCGATCTGCTCTTCGGCGCGGCCAAGCTCAACCTCAAGATCGTGGAGGTGCCGGTGCGGTACCAGGAGCGCAGTTACGGCAGCTCGAACATCGCCCATGTGAAGGAGGGGCTGATCCTGGCGAGGATGTGCCTGTATGCGGCGCAGAAGCTGCGCTTCACCCCATGACCGCGTGGCTGTCCGTCCCGCCGCCGCCCCGCCAGCGGCAAGGCCGCCGATGAGGAAGCGCTGGTTCCTGGGGTTGGTGGCGACCCTGGCGCTCTACCTGGGGCTCAGCATCTGGTTCGGTTTCGCCAACGTGATGCGCTCCCTGGGGGCGCTGCCCTGGTGGTGCTGGCTGCTGGTGCCCGCGATGGTGGCCGTGGGCTATGTGCTGCTGTTCCAGCGCTGGCAGTTCTATCTGCGGCAGCTGGGGCACCCCCTGGCCTGGCGGCCCAGCAGCCGGATCTACGTCGCCGGCCTGGCGCTGGTCGCCGCCCCCGGCCGCAGCGGCGAGGCCCTGCGGGGACTGTGGCTGCAGCGCCGCCACGGCATCCCGATGCAGGTCGGCGTGGGGGTGACCCTGGCGGAGCGGGTGACTGACCTGGCCGGAGCCCTGCTGGTGCTCGCCTGGGGGCTCGGGGGACGGATCCTGCCGGCCCTGGTGGCGGGCGGCGGAACCCTGGCCATCGGCGCCTGGCTGCTGACCCATCCGGCCGCCCTGCGGCGCCTGGAGGCCTTCCTCGACCGGCTGCCGGCGCACCGGCGCTGGCACGGACTGACCCGGCTGCTGCGGGAGGCCCTCGGGGCGGTGGGCCGGCTGCGACGGCTGCTGCGGCCCTGGCCCCTGCTGGTGGGCACCGCCCTGGCGGCCCTGGTGTGGCTGATCGAAGCGTCGGCCCTGATGGGCCTGCTGCAGCTTCAGGGGGATCCCCTGGCCCTGACCCAGGCCGCCGTGATCCGCACCGCCATGGCCCTGGGCGGGGTCCTCTCCTTCCTGCCGGCGGGGGTCGGCACCGCGGAGGCCACGGCCATCGGCCTGGCGGTGGCGTTCGGGGTCGAGCGACCGGCGGCGCTGGCGGTCACCCTGGTGCTGCGGGTGTGCACCGTGCTGCTGCCCACCGCGGTGGGCCTGGTGGTGCTGGGCCGCCATCGGGACGATGGCGAGGCGATGGCGGCGTGAGCGACACCCCCCTCTCCTCCGGGGCCGGCTACCGGGCCGAGATCGACGGCCTGCGGGCCCTGGCCGTGGTGGCCGTGATCCTCAACCACATCGACGACCGGCTGCTGCCCAGCGGCTACCTGGGTGTGGACATCTTCTTCGTGATCTCCGGCTTCGTGATCACCGGGTCCCTGACGCGCCGTCCGGCCCGCTCCCTGGGCGATCTCCTGCTCGGCTTCTACAGCCGCCGCCTGAAACGGCTCGTGCCGGCCCTGCTGGTCTTCGTGGTGGTGGTGGGGATCCTGGCCTGCCTGGTGATCCCCCGGCCCCATACGGCCCTGCGCACGGGGATCAGCGCCCTGTTCGGCTTCTCCAACGTCTACCTGCATGGGCAGGCCACCGACTACTTCGGCACCGCCACCAAGCTCAACCCCTTCACCCACACCTGGTCGCTGGGGGTGGAGGAGCAGGTTTACCTGCTGCTGCCCCTGGTGGCCTGGATGACGGGCTTCGCCCGCCCCGGAGCCGGGGGCCACAGGGCCCTGTTCGGGGTGATGGGCGTGGCCTCGCTGGCGTCCCTGATCGCCTTCGTGCAGCTCTATCCCACCCAGCAGGCCGCCGCCTACTTCCTGATGCCGCCGCGGCTCTGGGAGATGGGGGCGGGCTGCCTGCTGTTCTGCCTCGGCGGCGTCTGGCCGGCCGCCGCCAGGGGCCTGGGCCGCCTGCCGCCCATGGCGGCGGCCCTGGGCCTGGTGGCGGTGATGCTGCTGCCGCTGACCTGGGCGGTGCCGGCCACGGTGGCCGCCGTGGTCCTGACCACGCTGCTGATCGCCAGCCTGCGGCAGGGGACCGCCGCCCACCGGCTGTTCAGCCTGCCGGCCCTGGTGGGGGTGGGGCTGATCTCCTATTCCCTCTACCTCTGGCACTGGGGGGTGCTGTCCCTGAGCCGCTGGACGATCGGCCTGCACTGGTGGTCGCTGCCGTTCCAGATCGGCCTGATGGTGCTCCTTTCGCTGGCTTCCTACCGCTGGGTGGAAAAACCCCTGAGGCAGGCCAGCTGGGCCCCGCGGCGGGACCAGACCATCGCCATCGGGGTGGGCGGCCTGGCGGCCGGGGCCGGGCTGCTGATCGGTGTCGACAACCTGCCTCCGTTCAGCCTGTACGCCGGACGCAACCCGATCCCCGCCGGCATGGGGGTGGAATCGCTCGTCGATCCCTATCGGGTGGCGGGTGCCGCCGGAACCTGGCAGGGGTCGCCCTGCGTGCTGGCCAACGACGGTGAAGCGGCGAAGACCATCGCCATCGAGGCCTGCACCCTCGGGGACTTCGCCACGGCCCGCCACCGGGTGCTGGTGGTGGGCAATTCCTTCTCGGCCTCCTTCGCCGGCGCCTTCGACGAGCTGGTGGCCACCGACGACTACGCGGTGACGATCACCTCGGCCTGGGCCGCCTCCCCGGTGGGCAACTTCGCCGCCCTCGGCGGCGGCGGCCCCTTCGCCGCCACCAACCGCGCCTACTGGAACCGGGTGGTGCCTGGGCTGGTGGCCCAGCTGCGCCCCGGCGACTGGGTGTTCCTCGTCAACGACATGGTGATGTTCTCGCCGCCCAGCCAGGGGCCGGGCAGCCGGCTCATCCTGCAGACCCTGCGGGTGGGCCTCAGCGACTTCTCCGCCAGCCTGGCCGAGCGCGGCGTGCGCCTGGCGGTGCTCAACGGCCTGCCCTTCGCCCGGGAGGCGAACTGCCACCCCGCCAGTGCCGTGCCCCAGTGGTTCTCCCCCTTCGGCGGCCCCTGCCAGATGCCGGATCGGGCGGAATCCCTGCGGCGACGCCAGCCCCTCGACAACCTGCTGGGCGAACTGCAGAGCCAGGGGAAGCTGCAGGTGGTCGACCTGTTCGACCTGTTCTGCCCCGAGGGGGCCTGCACCTATCGGGCCCGGGGTGGCGAGATCCTCTACCGGGACGAGCATTCCCATCCCTCGAAGCAGGCGGTGCGGCTCGCCGCGCCCGTGATCCGGGACGTGCTGAGGCCCAGGCCGGAATGAACGATGCCCCCGAGACCGGGGGTACCAGGGGAACCTGGAACCACGGTCTGGGGGGCTCTCGCCGGGTCCGCTCTGGCGCGGAACCGATGGATCAGGATTCAGCGGCCGTGATCAGCCGGCGTTCTCCGCGATCTGCAGACCCTGGATGGGACAACTTGGGGTCATGGACACCTCCTCCTGTGGGTTGGATGCCAGCCGGCGACGCCTGCGGCAAGGACGGAAGACGACCGAGGGAGAAAAGCACCACACCAGCCGAACCAAGCAGGATTCCCACCGATGCCGTAGCAGCAGGGGAGGCTCACCGGGCCCGACGATGGGGCGCACTCCGATCAGGCGTTTCCGTCGATCACCACGTCACTGCTGACGGAACCAAGCCATCGTAACCAGCTTTTCGGGCCATCGACGGGGCCATCGAAGGGGCCATGAAAAAGCCCCCATGGAAGGGGGCTGGAGAACCTTGGGAAGGGATCAGAGCGCGTTGCCGCGGGGCAGAACCTCTTCAGGGAAGATGAAGTTTTCGTGCGGTTGGTCGGCAGGCGCCATCCAGGCACGCAGACCTTCGTTGAGCAGGATGTTCTTGGTGTA
>NZ_JACJTY010000015.1:0-15784 GCF_014698945.1 Synechococcus sp. FACHB-909
GGGGAGCTGATCGGCACCACCCGCGTCACCACCACCCGGCTGATCTCCCGCATCCGGGCCGCCGACCTGATGCAGGTCCCCAGCGGCGAGACCAGCCTGCGCCTGGCACCGGCCCTGGTCGACGGCGCTCCCCTGGCGGCCTGACGCCCCCTGCTTTCAGCTTTCTCCTTTCTCCTCCCTTTCCCTTCGCCCCCATGGCCCCCTCCCTCGGCAGCCTTCCCGACGTCCCCGCTCCGATCAGCGTCCGCGGTCCCCAGCCCCAGGCCAAGAAGAAGGGCTGCCGCCAGAAGAAATGCTCCAAATGGAAAGGCGGCAAGTGCTGCTGCGGCCGCGACTGAGATCGCGCGGAACCCTGGGCTCCGGTCCGGCCGGGGCCCGCTTCACTCGCCCCGGCCCTGGCGCTCGAGGCTCGGCATCAGGGCGATCGAGGCGGCCAGCCCCAGCACCAGGATCAGCAGCGCCGGAATCAGGGCCGCCCCCACCCGTTCGTCACTGGCGTACTGATAGACGCGCACCGAAAGGGTGTCGAAGTCAAACGGGCGCAGGGAGAAGGTGAGGGGCAGCTCCTTGACCACGTCGACGAAGACGAGCAGCGACCCCACCAGCAGCGGACCGCGCAGCAGCGGCAGGTGGACACGGCGCAGCACCGCCAGCCAGCCGCAGCCCAGGCTGGTGGCCGATTCGTCCAGGCTGGGGGGAATGTGCTCGAACGAGGCGTCGAGTCCCTGCTTTGAGACGGCCATGAAGCGGTCGGCGTAGCCCCAGAGCAGCAGCAGCAGGGGGCTGAGCTGCAGCGGCCCGCCGATCAGCATCAGGGCCAGGGCCAGCACGGTGCCCGGCACGGCGTAGCCCATGCCGGCGAAGAAGGTGAGCCGCCCCAGCAGCCGGTTGGCCAGCCAGCGGCGGCTGATGGCCAGCACCAGGGCCGCCGCCACGGTGACCACGGTGGCGACGAGGGCCAGCCCCAGGCTTCGCAGCGTCAGGGCCAGCAGATCCTCGAGCGGATCGCTCTGCAGGTGGTCGCGGCTCGCCACCAGCCAGGTGAGGGGAAGCCCCAGGCTCACCAGGGGCGGCAGCACGGAGAGCAGCTGGGCCAGCAGGCGGCGCCATCCCTGCAGCGGCCACTGCAGCGCGCCGGCACCGTCCTGGCCGATGTTCCAGCGGCGGCTGCGCTGGCGCATCCAGCGTTCGGCCCCCACCAGCAGGCTGACCAGCACCAGGGCGATCAGGGCCAGTCCCACCGCCCCCGGCAGGTCGCCCTCCGCCTGCCAGCGCTGCAGGATCCCCCGCGAGAGGGTGGGCACCCCCAGCAGCTCCACGGCGCCGAGTTCATTGACCACCTCCATGCCGCCGAGGGCGACACCGGCACCGATGGAGGGCAGCGCCAGGGGCAGGGCGACCCGCCGGAAGCTGCCCCAGGGGCCCACCCCCAGGCTGCGGCAGGCCTCCAGCTGGCGCTGCCCACTGCCCGAGAAACTCTCCGTGGAGAGCAGGAAGACGTAGCTGTAGGTGGTGAGGCTGAGCAGCAGCACGGCCCAGCCGATGCCGTGCACGCGGAAGCCCCAGCGGCTGCCGAGGTCGACCAGTACGGCGGCGAGCACGAAGGCCGGAGCCGCCAGGGGCAGCACCTGGGCCAGCCGCAGCCAGCGGCGTCCCGGGAAGCGGCAACAGGCGGTGAGCCAGCCGTTGGCGGTGCCGAGCAGGGCCGCGATCAGTCCGACGCCCAGCACCAGCACCAGGGTGTTGCTCAGCTGCTCGAGGCCTTCGGCCCCCAGCCAGAGGCCGCCGGAGCCGGCATCGCGAAGGGCGAAGCCGGCCAGGGCCAGGAACGGCAGCACCGCCAGGGCGCAGACCAGCAGGACGGCCGCCGCGAGGGAAGCCCGCCGCATCGGCGGAGCTGTCCGGGGGGCTGGTGCCCGCTCCGCCGTTGCCGCTGTCGCCATCCGCTGTCCTATTTCCAGCCGTTCGATTCCATCATCCGGGTGGCCGCCCGGCTCCTGGATCCGATCTGCTCCACCGAGACGCCATCGGCCCGGAAGCTGCCGAACCGCTTCAGGATCGGGTTATCCCCGAAGCCCTTGAGCGGGTATTCGTTGTTGGCTTCGGCGTAGCCGCGGCCGCCGGTGGGGGAGGCCAGGAACTCGATCAGCCGGGTCGCCGCCTGGGGATTTCTGGCGTGGCGGGTGACGCCGGCGCCGGTGATGTTGACGTGGGAGGGATTAAGGTAGACCACCCTCAGGCGTTCGGCCAGCTGCTTGTCCTGGGCGCCGCCCTCCCCGGAGAGCATGCGGGCTATGTAGTAGGTGTTCACCACGCCCACACCGCACTCGCCCCGGGCGACGGCCCGGGCCAGGGGGGTGTCGGAGGTGAAGAAGGGCTGGCTGACGTTGGCCACCATGCCGCGGATCCAGGTGCGGGTGGCGGCATCACCCCGCAGGATCATCTGGCTGGCCACCAGGGACTGGTTGTAGGGGCTCTTGCGCTCCCGCAGGCAGAGCTTGCCCTTGAGGGCCGGCTTGGCCAGATCGGCGTAGGTGCGGATCGTGGCGGGATTCACCAGCTTCGGGTTGACCACCACGGCCCGCACCCGGCGGGTGAGGCCATACCAGCGGCCCTGGGAATCGCGCAGGTTGGCGGGCACGTCGCGCTGCAGGGCGGCTGAACGGACGGGGCGGAACAGGCCCTGGTCGGTGGCGGCGTCGAGGCGGGCGGCATCGACGAGCACGAGCACATCGGCGGGGCTGTTCTTGCCCTCACTCTTGAGGCGCTCCAGCAGGGCGTCGTCCTTGGCTTCCAGCACGTTCACCTTGATGCCGGTGCGGGCGGTGAACTGGCGGTAGAGCTCCTTGTCGGTGTTGTAGTGGCGACCGGAGTAGACCCCGATGGTGGTGCCGGCCTGGGCGACGGCGGGAGCCTGGGGCTGCGACTGGCCGATGGCCGGCAAAGATCCGCCGCCGAAGATGGCGAGCAGGGCTGCGGCCAGGGCCGCGGATCCGCCGACAGGCAGCAGCAGGCGACGACGGAGGAACCTGGACGAGGGCATCGGGAAGAACGGGTGTCTGCCCGGACCCTATGAAGGTTCCGAAGGGGTGGTCGGAACAAACGACGCGAAGCCAGGTATCAATGCTTACGCGCGCTTCGCTCAGTAGGAGCTGGACCGGCGCACCGGGATGAGGGCGGGCTGCATCAGGCCGCCGCCGCCGTTGTCGTCGTCGGAATCCATCGCCATCCACAGCACCAGACCGAGAAGGGCGAGAACGCCCGTCATCAGGAGGAACTCGGTCATGGGAACAGTACGTAGAGCGTCACCCTAGCGGCGCCAGCCGGTGGTTCCGTAGTGGATGCAGCACAACGGGACGGCGGTTTGCCGATCAGGCGAAGCCCTTGCCGGACGCGCCGGCCACGCAGGCCTGGAGCTGCTGGCGCAGGCGCTGGTGGTCGAGATCCTTGCCGATCAGCACCAGCTGGTTCTTGCGCTCCCCCGGCCAGTCGCTGTCGTCGATGGAGAAGCGTTTGCCCGCCAGGTGGAACACGTGGCGGCGCTCGCTTTCGTTGAACCAGAGGATGCCCTTGGCCCGGAAGACCCCCGCCGGCATCTGGTTGTCGAGGAAATTCTGGAACTTGCGCAGGGAGAGGGGGCCGTCGCTGCTGAAGGACAGGGAGGTGAACCCCTCAATGGCCTGGTGGTCGGCATGACCGCCATGGTCATGGTCGTGGCCATGGTGATGGCCGTGATCGTGACCTGCCTCCGTTTCGTGCTCGCAGTGGCCGTGGTCGTGGTCGCAGTGGCTGTGGTCCTCGGCGCCGTGGTCGTGATGGGTGCCGTGGTCATGGCCGTGGTGGTCGCCGGCGCCGGGAGCCTGCTGCTGGGCCACCACCTTGTCGCTCTCGAACAGGCCCACGCTCAGCAGCAGGGCCAGGGGCACCTCGCCCTTCACCGAGCGCAGGATGCGGGCCTCGCTCTTGATCGCCCGCAGCTCGGCCTCCAGCCGCTCCAGCCGCTCCTCGCTGACCAGGTCGCACTTGTTGAGCAGGATCATGTCGCCGTAGACGATCTGGGAGCGGCCCACCTCCCCCTGCAGCGTCTCGGCGCCGAAGTTCTCCGCGTCCACCAGGGTGATGATCGAATCGAGCCGGGTGAGGTCGCGCAGGTCGCTGCCGAGGAAGGTCATGGCCACGGGCAGCGGATCGGCCAGGCCGGTGGTCTCGACCACCAGGTAGTCGACGGGGTCGGGGCGCTCCAGCACCCGGTAGACGGCCTCCAGCAGTTCGCCGTTGATCGAGCAGCAGATGCAGCCGTTGCTCAGCTCCACCATGTCGTCGCCGGTGGCGACGATCAGTTCGTTGTCGATGCCGATCTCGCCGAACTCATTGACCAGCACGGCGGTCTTGACCCCCTCCTGGTTGCTGAGGATGTGGTTGAGCAGGGTGGTCTTTCCCGCTCCGAGGAAGCCCGTGAGGATCGTCACCGGCACGGAGATGGGCCGGGCCTCGGCGGCCGCCTCCGTGGCCGCACCTGGGGTCGGGGCGTCCAGTTTCGTGCTGGTCATGGCCGGAAGGGGAACCGCTGTGGTGATTCTGCCGGCGCGCTCACCCCACCAGTGCCGCCGCGGCTGCTGGAATGGCGGTCTCCGTACCTGGCCCATGAACTCCAGTGAAGCGTTCGCCGCCATCGGCCTTGCCGCCGTGGCCTGCGATGGCGCCCTCGACGGTGACGAGGCCGCCCTGCTGCGCCAGCAGCTGGAGCTGCGCTCGCCCTACGGCAACCTCGGCGAAGCGGTGATGGGGGCGATGTTCGACGGCCTGCTGGGGCGCCTGCGCAACGGCGGCTGGGAACAGCTGCTGGTGGAGGCCGCGCCGGTGCTGAGCGAACCCCAGCAGGAGACGGCCTATGCGATGGCGGCCCTGCTGGTGTACGCCAACCGCAGCCTCAAGCCGGTGGAGCAGGCGATGCTGCAGCGGCTGGGGGAACTGATCAGCGTGCCGGCGGAGCGCTGCAGCCAGATCCTCGATGTGATGGCGGTGCTGCACCGCGACAGCCTCCGGGCCTGATCGGCCGGCCTCAGGACCGGGCGCCACGGCAGCGGCCGCACAGCCCGAAGAACTCGAGGGTGTGGTACATCGGCAGGAAGTCGCCCAGGTCCTCCCCCGGCAGGTGCAGGCCGTGCACCGGGCACTGGGGCAGCACCATGGTGGTGCCGCAGTCGACGCAGGTGAGGTGGTGCTCGTCCCGCTCGGTCGGGCCGTAGAGGGCCTCGCCGCTGGGCAGGTGGCGGCAGCGCACCAGGCCCCGCTGCTGCAGCTGGCGCAGGTGGCGGTAGACGGTGGCCAGGCCCATGGCGGAGGGGCCGCCCCGCAGGCGGGCATGGAGGTCCTGGCCGCTCAGCTCGCCGTCGGCATCGCGCAGTTCCGCCAGCAGGGAAGCCTGGCGCGGCGGCAGATCGGGGGTGGTGGGGGCCTGCATGGTTCCGTTTCTACCCTGCCGGCAGCCAGATGGCCTGGAGGGCCTCCTGGGGAAGGGGCTGGAGGGTAAGGCTGGAGGCCTCGATCAGCACCGCCCGGGGGGGCGCCGGCGGTGCCCCGCGCAGCTCCCCCAGGGGGCGCAGCACCAGCGCCAGCCGGTCGCTGGTGGGGTCGTAGCTGAGGCCGGTGCCGGGTTCGAGCTCCCAGCCGGTCAGGCGCCGCGAGGCCAGCACGGTGCCGCGCCGATCGAGGGTCACCAGGGTGAGGACGGGGCGGCCCACCCCTTCGATCAGCAGGGCCCAGATCCGTTCGCCGCCGCGGCTGCAGGCCGTGGCCGCCAGGGCCTGGGGGCCGAGCCAGAGCTGGCGCGGGGCCACGCCCGGCTCCACCAGCTCCAGGGAGCGGCGGAAATCGGGCCAGTGGCGCACCAGCAGGGCGCGCCCCGCCCGGGGACAGAAGCTGCTCAGGTCGCGGCTGCCGGGCAGGGTCTGGCGGCGGGGCGGCCGGGGGGGCAGGTCGCGCAGGCTGAGGCCGTCGATCTCGGGCACCACCAGGGCGCCCCCCTCGGGCAGCAGCCGCACGGCGCCGCTGGCCTCCAGCGGCAGCACCCGGGGGCCGCCCCGGGCGGGCCAGAGGCTGATGCTCACCTGGTCGGGCTGCTCACCGCCGGCCTGCACCAGCAGGTCGCCGCGGCGGTTGCCGCTGATGTGGGCGAAGACCATCTCGCCGGCGCCGATGGCCTCGGGGGCACCGGCCTGCACGGGCGACGCTGACGCCGGACGCCCGCGGCCCAGGGGGCGCAGGGGCTGCTGGCGCAGCGGCAGCCGCCAGACACGGAAGCGGCCGTTTTCGGAGCGCGACACCACGGCCACGGCCTCGCCACCGCCGAGCGGTTCGACCATGGTGATGCGCGGCCAGACCGGCGAGATCGGCCGCCAGCGGCCGTCGTGCTCCCGCACCTGCAGCTGCTCGCCGCTGCCCGCCGGCACCACCGCCAGCAGCCGGGGGCGCGGATCCCACTGCCAGCGCTGGGGGGCCAGGGCCAGGCCGCGGCGATCGCGGCCGGCCAGCTGCAGCTGCAGGGGGGAGCTGATCCGCTGGTCGGGGGAGAGGTTCAGCAGCAGGGTGTCGCCGTCGCCGAGCCAGCGGTGGGCCAGGGGCGGGTTGAGGGTGCTGGCGGCCTGGAGGCTGGCCGGGTCCATGGGCCGGCTGAAGCGGGCCTGCAGGGCGGCGGGACCGGAGCTGGCGGCCACCGGCGTCAGCCGCTCGAGCCGGGGCGGGTGGTTCAGCAGCAGCTGCTGCTGGACGAGGGCCAGCAGCCCTGCCAGGGCCAGGGTGAGCGGCAGGGGGCCGGCACCGGGGAGGCGGGAGAGCGGGCTCATGGTTCCAGGGGCCGGGCGGGCCGGGGGATCGGCCGGATGCGGCTGGGAACCACCTCCAGCCGCTCGCCGCCGCCGGGGGCGGGTTTGAGGCCCATCACCCCGTCGATGGCCAGCCACTGGTCGGCGGGGAAGGGGGCCTGGCCGGCGGGCCAGTGGACGGGCAGCCCCACCGGGGAGGCATCGGCCAGGCAGCAGCGCACCAGCAGTCGGGCCAGCTGGGGCGATTCGCCCTCCATCGGCAGCACGAAGCCGCTGATGCGCACCGGATCGCCGGCAAACAATTTGGGGTCGGGCTGGCTGCGCAGCAGCCGCACCCAGTCGGTGAGGCTGCGCTGGGCGGGCGGCAACACGAAGCTGAGCTCGCTTTCGGCGGTCTCGTCGCGGGGGCGCTGGCCGGCCAGGTCGGCGAAGGAGGGGGCCGGCGGCAGCAGCAGCACCAGCAGGGCGATGGCGGCGGTGAGCAGCAGGGTGCGGGCCTGGCGCCGGTCGCCCCGCTCCTGCCGGCCGGGCCCGAAGGCCAGGCGCAGCTGCAGCAGGGCCACGAGCAGCAGCAGCAGGCCGGCCAGGGCCACCAGGGGGTGGAACACGGCCCGCAGGAGCAGGTCGAGGCGGCCGTCGACGCTGCTGACAAGCATCACCAGGGCCCAGAGGCCGAGGCTGGCGGCGCGCCAGAGGGCGGCCCGCTGCAGGAGGGGGGGAGTCACAGGCGCCACAGGTTCACCCACTGGCCGATCAGGAGCACCATCAGGGCGGCCCCGGCGGTGGTGAGCACCAGGCCGCGGGGGCGGAACAGCAGCCCGAGCAGGCTCACCAGCTTGAGGTCGATCACCGGGCCCAGGAGCAGGAAGGCGAGCAGGGCCCCGGGGGTGACCTGGGCGGCGAAGCTGAGGGCCAGGAACGCATCCACGCTCGAGCACACCGACACCACCAGGGCCAGCAGCATCAGGGCCAGGATCGAGAGGGTGGGGGCGCCGCCCACCGCCAGCAGCCAGCTGCGGGGCACGAAGGACTGCACCAGAGCGGCGATGACGCTGCCCATCACCAGCAGCAGGGCCAGGTAGAGGAACTCCTGGCTGGCGTGCTTCATCAGCTCGGCCAGGGGCGGCCGGACTGGGGCGGTGTCGGCGCTGAGGGCCGACGGTGGCGGGGCGCCCACCAGGCCGCTGGAGCGCTCCAGCAGCCCCACCGCCGCCAGGGGCTGGTGCAGGCGCCGCTCGGCCAGCAGGTCGGCCTGGAGCAGCTGGGTTTCGGGTACCAGGCCCAGCAGCAGGGCCAGGGCCACGGCCACCACCACGGCGCCGAGGGGCCGGGCCAGCAGCAGCCAGGGCTGGTCGGGGAAGGCGGCCCAGGTGCTGGCGATCACGATCGGGTTGAGCACGGGGGCGGCGAACAGGAAGCCGAGGCCGGCGCCGAGGGGCGCGCCGCCGCTGAGCATGCGGCGGGCCACCGGCACGTTGCCGCATTCGCAGGCCGGCAGGGCGAACCCGAGGGCGGCGCCGGTGAGGGGCCCCAGCAGGGGGTGGGAGGGGAGCCGCCGCAGCCAGCGGCCGCCGGGGGCGAACCAGCGGGCGCCGGCGGAGATCAGCACGCCGATCAGCAGGAAGGGCAGCGCCTCGATCAGCAGCCCCTGGAACAGGGCCCAGGCGGTGGCCAGACGGGTGAGGATCACGGCGCCGGCCAGGGCTCCGGGCTTGCGGGGGTGGCGGCGCCCGCTTCGAACCAGTCGGGGATGGCGGTGAAGCGGGCGGCGTTGGCCTCGTTCTCGCGAGCCTCGACGCGCCAGCAGCAGCTGCGGCCGCCATCCCGCTGGTGCAGCATCTCGTTGGCCCAGCCCCAGGCCAGCTCGGCGCTGGCCTCCATGCCCACGTTGGCCATCACCCGCAGGTCGAGGGCGCCCTGCTCATGCAGGGCCTGCCACTGGGCCAGCAGGGGGTCGTCGTGGTTGACCAGGAAGGTGTGGTCGAACTGCTGCTCGAGGCGGGCCCGCAGGGGCTGGAGGCTGGAGAAATCGACCACGAAGCCGTGGACGTCGAGGTGGTGGGCGGCGAACCAGAAGGTGAAGCTGCGGCTGTAGCCGTGCACGAAACGGCAGTGGCCCGGGTGGCGCCACTGGCGGTGGCAGCAGGGGAAGCCGCCGTAGCTCTTGCTGCAGGTGTGGGCCGCGGGGGAGGACATGGGGGAGGATCACTGCAGCTGACGTCGCGTCCCTTGGGGGCTCCATCCGCCGCTTCCCCTGGATCCTGTCATCCGCCGTCGCCCGGTGGGGGGGGGCAGCTGGTGGGCCCGGAGCTGATCGCCACGTTGCGCTTCGATGGGGCGGGGCTGATCCCGGCGGTGGCCCAGGACTGGCTGGACGGGGCGGTGCTGATGGTGGCCTGGATGAACCGGGAGGCGATCGAGCGCAGCCTGGCCACGGGCGAGGTGCACTACTGGAGCCGCTCGCGGCAGGAGCTGTGGCACAAGGGGGCCACCAGCGGCCATTTCCAGAAGCTCAGGGGGCTCCGCTACGACTGCGACGCCGACGTGCTGCTGCTCACGATCGAGCAGGTGGGCCAGGTGGCCTGCCACACCGGCGCCCGCAGCTGCTTCTACGAGGACGGCGAATCGGCCACCCCCGGCGGACCCGACGCCCTGCCGCCGCCGGCGGATGTGTGCACCGAACTGGCGCGGGTGATCAACGGCCGCCGCGATAGCCCGGAGCCGGGCAGCTACACCAACAAGCTGCTGGAGGGGGGCGACAACCGCATCCTCAAGAAGATCGGCGAGGAGAGCGCCGAATTCGTGATGGCCTGCAAGGACGACGACCCGGAGGCGATCGCCGGTGAGGCTGCCGATCTGATTTTTCATCTGCAGGTGGCCCTGGCCCACCGCGGTGTCGACTGGCGCCGGGTGCAGGAGGTGCTGGCCGAGCGGCGCGGGGCGCCCAGGCGCGAATGAGCCGGCTGCAGCGGGAACTGGCCTGCCGGCGGCGGCTCACCGATGGATCGGGCGAACGGTGGCTGTGGGCCCTGGGCTCGAGCCTGCCCTGGGTGGGGCTGGCGGTGCTGCTGCTGCACGCCCTGACGCGCCGCACGATCACACCGCTTCTCTATGGCCTGACGGCCCTGGGGGCGGTGGGCTTCCTGGTGCTGACCCTGGGGGGCCTGCCGGACGACCTGGCCAGCCGCAACCGGCTGCCGTCGGGCACGGTGCCGGCGGCGATCACGCTGATCTGCGTGGCGGCGTTTGCCTTCGGGCACCGGCAGGGGCAGGAGAAGGCGGCGGTGGAGGCGAAGAAGTGGCTGGAGCTGGATGGGTGAGCGGTCAGGTCCTGGGAGCGGAACCGCGACGGCTCACCGACGGCTCAGCACCCGGCAATGCGTCTTCAGGGAGCCCCAGCTGTCTGCGGATCAGGTTCAGGCTGTTGAGGGCACGGTCGAGATCTTTCTGGAATGCAGGATCTTTTGGTACAAGTTGGCGGTAGATCTCCACGGCTTCGACGGTGGGTGGAAGCGCTTCTGAAGGGCGTCCGAGCTCACTGAGAGCGATGCCCTGATTGAGCAGGGAACGAGCTAATTCTCCCAGGTAGTCGGAATCCTTCACCACCAGTTGGCGGTAGACCATCACCGATTCCAGGAAGAACGGGAGCGCTTTCGAAGGATGTCCTGACCAGCCGTGATAAGCACCCAGGTTGTTCAGGGCAAGTGCGAGGTTTCCCTTTGCCCGGGGTGTCTCTCTCGCCAGTTGGCGGTAGATTGCCACCGCCTCGATGGCGGGTGGGATTGCATTGGCTTGGCGATCCATCCTGCTGTAGATGTCGGCCAGCTTTCCCAAAGCACCGGCCATCTCCCCCCGAATGGCAGGCTCTCCTCTCGCCAGGCTGCGGTACAGCGACACCGCTTCAAGGCTGGGCGATAGAGATTCCGCGTTGCGTCCCAGTGCACTGAAGCCAAGGCTCAAGTTGGTGAGAGATCGGGCAAAGTCAGCCTGGAATGTGGAGTCTCGCTCCACGAGCCCCCGATAGATCTTCACCGCTTCCAGGCTTGCAGGAAGTGCCTCTTCATGCCGTCCAAGATCGGTCAGGCAGTTTCCCTGGTTGTTCAAGGTTCTGGCCAGGCCCTCAACGTGCTCGGAGCTGACTGCCGACAGTCTGCGGTAGATGGAAATCGCTTCGATCTGTGCTGGCAGTGCATCAGAAGGATGTCCCAGATCTCTGTAGATGTGGCTCAGCTGATCAAGAGCATCTCCCAGGCTGTTCTGCCTACCGGGGTCACTACTGGCCTGCCGGCGGACGATCTGGAGCATTTCCAGACTCAATGGCAGGGCCTCTGAGGGACGCCCGAGTTCGTGGTAGACCCCGATAAGGGTGTCGAGGGTGACGGCCAGATCGCTGAGGGAGGCAGGATTGGCTGAAGCCAACCTTCGGCGCATGTCCATGGCCTCCAGAAATGGCGGTAGAGCGTCTTCGAGTCGGCCGAGGTCGCCGTAGCGTTCTCCCAGATCATTCAGGGCATGGGCCAGGTTGGCCATCTCATCTGGATTCCTGATAGCCAGTGATCGGCGGATCGTTACCGACTCGAGGGTGGGTGGCAGCGCCTCTGATGGCTGGCCAAGCTCGCTGTAGAGCAGTCCCAGGACGTTCAGGGAAAGGGCAAGCTCACCCCTCAGGCCGGTGTCGCGTTCGGCCAGCCGGCGATGCATCGCCACCGCTTCCAGGATGGGTGGAAGCACCTCCTTGCTGCGCCCTGTGGCTGCGTAGAGAGGGGCTACCAGTCTCAGGGAAGCCGCCAGATCAGCTGCGCCATCGCTGCTGATTCCCTCCAGACTCCGGCGCAGCTTCACGGCTTCCTCGACTGGGCCAAGCGCCTCGACGAACCGGTTGTTGATCCAGAGAAGCCGCCCGTAAGCATGGAGGATTCGGGCCGTGGTGGCATCATCCTGCTGGGGATTCGCCCGCAGCCAGTCCACCACCTTCTGCTGCAGGTTCAGGGCTTCTCCGTCGGCTCCCGCGTCTTCCAGTGCCATGGCCTGGCGGATCCAGCCGCTCACCTGCGGCGGCAGCTGGTTGTCCGTTCGTGGCGTTGCCTGGGAGCCCCTGGTGTCGCCCGCAGTAGCGGGAAACTGCTGGGCGACGGCTATGGCGGGCACGGGTGTCCCGATGGCATGGCCCAGGAGCAGGGCAACCGCTGGAAGGCTTCGGCTGAACCACGGATTCACCACGGCAAGCACGGCGGCTTGATTTCAAGCTAGGCAGCGGGGCTTTGGCCGCTGAAGACGGGTGAAGGTTTGTCTCTTTGGCTCTAAGCGCACCAGCGACTAGGCGGCTCTGGGGCCCAGAGCCCAGCAAAGACCCTCGTGGGCCTGCCGCTCACCATGGCACCGGTATCGCCACCAAAGGTGGTACGAAAGTCACTGGCCGCAGCCTCGACAATGGTCTGGATCGCGACGCAGCGCTGAGACAAGGACGTGTCCTACATGGCCTTGCAGCGCTGATCCAGGACTTTCTGCCCCATTGTCAGCCTTGTGCCTTGACGCCTGAAGACCCTCCTGGTGTGGTAGATGGCGCCCCTTGCTGGACAGGCATCGTTGAAGCGCTCTGACTTCTTCCACGACGGCCTCCCGAAGCACTGACGCGTGGAGCCATAGACCCCGCGACCGCCGCCGGGAAGCCTGGAACAGGACCTGCACGCGTTCGACGTTTCGTCATCGCTGGCCGATCCCCCTGTCCATCGTTAGGTTCTCAACGTGCAACTCCTGATGTCCAGGAAGTCGCGTGATGGCAATTCCACCAACGCGGATCATGGCTTCCAACCGTTGTGTCCCACAGTGTTTGAGGCAACCCAGATGGGCTTCGTGAACGAAGTGGTCTCGGATGAAGACATTGCCCGATACAACCTGCCGTTCAAGCCCGGTGATGGCCGTTACTGGACGAGGGATAGGGAGCTGGATTGCTACCTGTGGGGGGGGATCATTGAAAACTTTTCCAGGGAATACATCCCTGAAGGAAGATTCTGGCTGTTTATGCGAGATACGCTGCTGGACATTTCGCTAAATGTTGAAAACGTCTCTATCGGATCGCAGGTGAATGCTCCGAAGATCGTATGGAAAGAAGTCTCTCATATTCAGCCTAGCGATCTTGGAGGCCTGGATATGCATGAAGTCTTGTCTGTTCTCCGTAGTGCCTTGATCGTGTTTGGGGTTGATGGCGAGGAGAGCCGACCACCTCTTGAGTCAATTGTAACAATTCAGTTCTAGCACTTAGTCACTGTATATCCGCATCTTGGAATCATGAAGCTTACTGCTGAGCAGGCCAATCTTCTGCTGGACACAATTGAAACTAAGGAACAGCTTCTAGAGCTAATTGAGAGAGTCGATCATCGGGTTCAAGGGTCTGTTACGGTCCTTTATAGTGGAGTTACCGGAAGATATTCTTCCGTCGGTGAGAAGATCGTCCACTCTGGCGCGATGGCGGAGGCACTGCACGAATCTGGCAATGACGTCCGCACCATTGATCAGTCTGAGGTAGGGAAGTTTATGAATATGACAAGAAACTCGAGTAACTACAATAAAAAGTTTGTCGACAAACTGAAACAGATATTCGGGGAGGACAAGGTTGGGCTGCAAAGCTTTATGGATGGGGAAGTTGTTGATGGTATGCGCGTTAATAATGGAGTTTGGGACAGGGTTTCTGCCCGGTATGTCGCAGATGCCGTTGGAGAGGTGGTGACTTTCACTGGAGGGGCGTCAGTAAGTCGAGTCTTCTTTCAGACAGAGCTCCCGCTGATTCTGAATAATCCAAGAGTGACAAGTATTGATGGAATACCAATTGAGGTATTTCATGGAATGGCCGTTGAGGATGCTTTTAAGATAATCATTGCAGCGTCCGAAGTGAGGACATCAAGGCTGAAGATATCTGTGGACGAATCTGGAAACCCTCTGCAGATCAATCAGCATTACGTCCTTGACGCCCGAAACTTCTTTGAAGACTCTAATGCGATCAATGGGAATGCCCCTCCCCCCGATACTCCGATGCGGTCGATGGCGGACTTCATTCCCCAGGAGAGGGTGGCTGCCCATCGTGAAGCGCTGAGAGAGATCCGAATAGCCCAGGACAACTTGGCTGTTCACTACAAGCGAGATCTTCTCAATCAGTCTCCTCAGACTCCTCAGACTCCATCGCGTTGGCTCAAGGCCATGGATCAACTGGGCCACATTGCGGACGTCGTCAGCCTTGCGGCCGTGGCCCATGATGCCAAAGCAGCAATGGATGCGGGCGATCCGGACGCTGCACAGCGGATGATGACCCAATGGGCACTTGAGAATGCCGGGGCGATTCTTGCTGGTCGCCTGGCATCACTGGCAGTGGCACCCTTGCTGGCTGCGGGTCCGCTGGGCTGGTTGGCTGCAAGTGGCATCGTGCTGTCGGCCTCGATGCTTGGAAGTGCCTATTCCGACGAGGCTGCAGAGTTTGTGGCTGGGCACCTTGCCGATCTCTGGGATCGGGGACTGGGGGTATTGAGAAATCAGTTTCAAGCGGCGGAAAGAAACTATTCATGTCCCCTTATTCTTGATCTTGACCGCAATGGAGTGATCACATCATCTGAGCATGGATCTGCGATTCATTTTGATCATGACGGTAATGGATTTGCCGAACGGACGGGTTGGATCAGCCCGACGGACGGACTGCTTGTGCATGATCTTGATAGCAATGGTCTCATCGACCATGGAGGTGAGCTATTTGGCAATCACACATTTCTGCCGAATGGAACGAAGGCGGCCAATGGATTTGATGCTCTCAGGGCGCTTGATGGAAATGGAGATCGCTGGATCGATCAACAAGATCCAGTATGGTCGAAGCTGAGTGTATGGATTGACAGAAATAGCAATGCAGTTGCCGATCAAGACGAGATTGTGAGCCTCAGCGAGGCAGGCTTGCTGCGGCTTGGTGTTGACTATGCAGCATCAGATATGGTCGACTCTGAGGGTAACCGGCACCTTCAGATCGGTAGATTCCAGGCCTCTGACGGAACTCTTCAATCCATGCATGATGTCTGGTTTCAGGTCGACCAGGCACGAACCAGGTGGCTTCACCCTGTCTCCATTGATGCAGGCCTTTCTGCACTTCCAGATCTGAAAGGCATGGGTATGGTGCCTGACCTGCATCAAGCCATGGCTGCAGATCAATCCGGAGAGCTGCGATTGCTTCTGGAAAGCTGGATCCAGGGCAACGCCTTACAGCGCGAGGTACTGATTGATCCATTGATCTTTCGTTGGGTGGGGGTGTCTTCTGAGCAGCTCAAGGCTGGCTGGGATGCGATCGATGGACGACTCGCAGTCATGGAGCGCCTGCTCGGTCAGCCCTTTCGCCAGGGCTGGACTGACCCTCGGCCGATTGGTCCGGCGGTGCGGTTGCTTCATCAGGCCTATGAAGATCTCCGTCTTCAGTTGGAAGATCAGCTGATTCTCCAGACGGATGCAAAGCCGATCCTGCAACGTCTTGTGACAGCAGATGGTGACATTCATTTGCAGCCATCGCAGCAGAGCCTGCAGTGGATCGCCAGCTATCTGGATGCAAGCTTCCTCCAGTCATCAGACTTCCTGGGACTGTATAAGCTGACTCGATCTTTTCGAGCTATCGGAGATTCTGGATCTCTGATTCTGGTCAAATTGCAGGACTCATTCATTTCCGATGCAGCAAAAGGAAGCGTTTTCCAACGGCTTGCTTCAGGGCATCGCCTTTTTCAAGGATCATCAGAATCCAACTACTTGTCTGGTACGGATGGTCAGGATTGGATCGAAGGCGGAGCGGGCGATGACGTGCTGCATGGCGGCACGGGCCGGGACTGGCTGGTGTCGGGGAGCGGCAACGACAGCCTGAACGGCGGTGTTGGCGATGACGTGTATGTGATCGGCCAGGGAGGAGAGCGAAAGGAGATCAGTGACGTGGATTACGCGAGCGG
>NZ_JACJTY010000016.1:0-3731 GCF_014698945.1 Synechococcus sp. FACHB-909
CGCATCGATGTCCGGCCGGTAGGCAAACCCTCCCCCCTTCCCGCCGGCTCCGGTCGCCGGGACGCTCGCCGACGTGGCGGCTCCGGTGCTCGTGACGGCGGCGATCAACTCGGCCCCCCTGTGTGGTGGGAAATGTACCGACCGGGGGACGCCGCCGGGTTCAGCCGGCGGTCAGCGCGGGAACCGGGCTTTCCACCAGACCCGTCAGCCACTCCAGCAGGGCCCGGTTGACCTGATCGGGCACCTCATCGTGGGGGCAGTGGCCGGCCTCGAGCACCACTTCGGTGGTGCGGGCGGGGGCATGCCGCTGGAAGCTGGCCCGGCGGCCGGCGGCGTTGATCCAGGGGTCCCGGATGCCCCAGAGCAGCAGCAGCGGGGCGCTGAGGTCGGCGAACAGTTCGTCGAGGGGCTGGCCGCGGGGGATGTCGAAGACGGTGCGGAAGACGCCGAAGGCGCCGGGGTCCCGGGAGGGCCGCAGGATCGCCTCCACCAGGGCGTCATCGACGTTGGTGCGGTCGATGTACACCTGATTGAGGGTGCGGCGCACGGTGGCGGGCCGGCGCATGTTCTCGAACAGCAGGCGCTGCAGCACCGGGCTGCGCAGCAGGGCCGCGCCGATGGTGCGGCGGGCGATGGCCCCCCAGCCCCGCGGGGGCTCCTGCTCGTCGCTGAAGGGGCCGGCCGCATTCAGCAGGGCCACGCCGGCGGCCTGATCGCCCAGGGCGGCACCGGCGGCGAGGGCGGCGAAACCGCCGAGGGAGTTGCCCACCAGCACCGTGGGCCGACCGATCCGCTCCGCCACATAGGCGCAGAGCTGGTCGCGCCAGAGGGCGCCGCCGTAGGTGAGGCCAGCGGGTTTGGCGCTGCGGCCGAAGCCGAGCAGATCGATGGCATGGACCTCATGGGTGAGGGCCAGCACGGGGATGTTGAAGCGCCAGTGGTCGGTGGAGGCGCCGAAGCCATGCACCAGCAGGATCGCCGGGCCGGTGGGCTGCTCCGGAGCCGAGTGAATGGCGTGCACCCGATGGCCCAGGAACTGCCAGGGGGTCTCGGGTGACGAAGCCATGGACGCAGCGGTGGCGTGATGAGAGACGATGCTAGGAAGCGCGGCCAGTGCGCGGCCCTGCCCCCCGCGCCTGCCGCCATGCCCGACGCCTTCAGCCTCTCCGACCTGAGCCCGCTGCTGCCGGGGATCGCCCTCTGGGCCCTGGCCCTCTATCTGCCCCTGAGCGTTCCCCTGGCCCGCCTGGAGAAGGTCCTGGCCGAGGGGGCCCTGGAGGAGGGGCTGCAGCAGCTGGTGCTGGTGGGCGGCAGCCTGCTGCTGGCCCTGGCGGTGGGCCTGGTGGTGGAGCTGCTGCTGAGCTGGGCCCTCGGTCCGGGCTGGGCCGGCAGCCTGGGGTTGATCGCCGTCCTGGGCGGCCTGTCGATCGGCCTGGCGGCCGGACGGGACGACGAGCGCCGGCGCTGAGGCGGGGCCGGGATCAGGCGGCCTGCTCGGCAGGGGATGGCTCCGGGGGGTCGGCGGGGACCTCCACGCCGCTGAGCGCCAGCCGCAGCAGCAGGGGCGCCAGGAAGGTGGTGCCGATCACCATCAGCAGGATGGCCGCCTCCAGGGGCGCCGAAAGGATGCCGGCCTGGCTGCCCAGGCCCAGGAAGATCAGGCCCACCTCGCCGCGGGGCATCATCCCCAGGCCCACCACCAGCCGGTTGGTCTTCTCCTTGCTGAGGTAGCTCCAGCCGGCGGCCACCTTGCCGGCGATGGCCACCACCAGCAGGAACAGGGCGACGACCAGGCCTTCGCGGTTGTCGGGGTTGAGGGGATTCATCACCGACAGATCCAGGGAGCTGCCGATCAGCACGAAGAAGACGGTGGCGAACAGGGCCACCAGGGGCTTCACCGACTGCTGGATCGCCTTGGTGTGCTTCGAGGCGCTGAGGATCAGGCCGGCGGCGAAGGCCCCCAGGGCCGCCTCCAGGCCGATCGCCTCGGCGACGAAGCAGCACAGGCCCAGCACCACGAAGCCGGCCACCGCCACCTCCCCCGGCGCCTTGAGGCGGTCGAGGACCCAGTCGAAGGCGGGGGCGGCCGTGCGGCTGAGGAACAGGGCCACCGCCACGAACACCGCCGCCGCCAGCACCAGCTGCAGGATCGGACCGGCCGAAAGCACGCCGTCACCGGAGAGGGCCACCACCACCGCCAGGATCACGATGCCGAAGATGTCGTCGAGCACGGCGGCACCGATGACGGTCTGGCCTTCCCGGGTGCGGAGGAACCCGAGTTCCCCGAAGACACTGGCGGTGATGCCGATGCTCGTGGCGGTCATCGAGGCGCCGGCGAACACCGCCGGAAACATGGGCACATGGAAGAGGAGGTAGAGCCCCGCCGTGCCCAGGGCGAAGGGCAGCACCACACCGGTGAGGGCCACGGTGGTGGCCTGCCGGCCCACCGCCATCAGCTCGTCGAGTTCGCTCTCCAGGCCCGTGAGGAACAGCAGGGCGTAGAGACCCAGCTTGGACGTGGCCTCCAGGGAGGGGAAGCTCTCGGCGTAGATCGTGGCCACCGCCTCCGGGCTGACCCCGGCGCAGGCGCCGATCAGGTCGAGCATGGCCTGGTTGAGCTGGGCGTGGACGTCCGGCGGCAGGATCAGGTGCAGACCGGTGACGCCGACCAGAACGCCCGCCAGCAGTTCCCCGAGGATCGTGGGCAGCCCCAGGCGCACCATCAGCTCCGCCAGGGTCCGGGCCGCCAGGAAGATGACCAGATAGCGCCCCACCTGCAGCAGGGTTTCCACCGTCTCGATCTGGGTGCTGCCGACCTCGAGCAGCAGGCTGGGCGCGACCATGAACGAAATCTGTGGCGAACGGACGCTAAGGGCGTGGGCGCCGGTCACGTGTGCCGTTGCTGATCTCCCAACAGGCCGGGCGAGGGGAATGGCAACCACCGCTACGGTCTGGGAACGCACGGCAAGACCTGTGCCCGAGGGACCACCGCGCGCCGACCGCCATGACCGACCAGCAACCCCGCAACCTCAGCCTGCCCACGCCCGGGTGCTTCGCGGACCCCGATCGCAGCGGCCTGACGGCGACGGACGTGTTCGAAGGCATGACCGAGCACCTCTTCTACACGCTCGGCAAGCTGGCCCCCAGCGCCAGCCGCCACGACCTCTACATGGCGCTCAGCTACGCCGTGCGTGACCGGCTGATGACCCGCTACCTGGCCGGCATCGAGGCCATCGGTGCCAACCCCAAGCGGATCGTCGCCTACCTCTCGGCCGAATTCCTGATCGGCCCCCAGCTCGGCAACAACCTGCTGATGCTCGGCATCCAGCAGGAGGCCGCCGAGGCCCTGCGCCAGTTCGGCATCAATGACATCGAGGAGATCCTCGATGTGGAGGAGGAGCCTGGCCTGGGCAATGGCGGCCTGGGCCGTCTGGCCGCCTGCTTCCTCGAATCCCTCGCCACCCTCGAGGTCCCCGCCACCGGCTACGGCATCCGCTACGAGTTCGGCATCTTCGACCAGCTCATCCGCGACGGCTGGCAGGTGGAGATCACCGACAAGTGGCTCAAGGCCGGCTGGCCCTGGGAGATTCCCCACCCCGACCAGGCCTGTTTCGTCGGCTTCGGCGGCCACACCGAGAGCTACCGCGACCAGAACGGCGCCTACCGGGTGCGCTGGATCCCCGCCGAGCACGCCATCGGCGTCCCCCACGACGTGCCGGTGCTGGGCTACC
>NZ_JACJTY010000017.1:0-6601 GCF_014698945.1 Synechococcus sp. FACHB-909
AAGGACGAAAGCGACGACGCCATGTCACGACAGAACCATCGGCAGGGGTTGGGGCTGCAGCATGCCTGCATCCTGCCCTCTCCCAGGCCCGGGGCCCATGCTCAGCCTCCGCCTGCAGCCACAAACTCGCCAACAGAAAAGCCACCCTCCTCGGGTGGCTTCTCCTCATTGCCCCCATGAGGGGACAGAAGTTTTACCTGGCATCGAGCTATTTTCGCAGGGGGCTACCCCCCAACTATCGTCGCCGCTGCTGCGTTTCACAACCGAGTTCGAGATGGATCGGTGTGGTTCCACAGCGCCATGGACACCAGGATAGGTCCCCCCTCTCACCACATCAGTCGCCTGTGTGATGATCAAAGGGTTGAACCCTGAAAACTGCATAGGTTAGAGACAACACGTCAGTACAAGACCTCCGCGCTCTCTCCTCTGGAAAAGTCGTCATTCCTTCCTGTCTCGCAAAGACTCCTCGCGAAAGGGCTTCACAAAACGGCAGGCTTAGAACCAGGTGTTGGTCAAGCCCTCGGTCTATTAGTACTCCTCCGCTTCACCGGTTACCCGGCTTCCACGTAGAGCCTATCAACGGGTGTTCTTCCCGTGACCTTACTGGCTAACGCCATGGGAATACTCATCTTGAGGTGGGCTTCCCACTTAGATGCTTTCAGCGGTTATCCTCTCCGCACATGGCTACCCAGCGTTTACCGTTGGCACGATAACTGGCACACCAGAGGTGCGTTCCTCCCGGTCCTCTCGTACTAGGGAGAAATCCTCTCAATATTCCTGCGCATGCACCGGATATGGACCGAACTGTCTCACGACGTTCTGAACCCAGCTCGCGTACCGCTTTAATGGGCGAACAGCCCAACCCTTGGGACCGACTTCAGCCCCAGGTTGCGATGAGCCGACATCGAGGTGCCAAACCTCCCCGTCGATGTGAACTCTTGGGGGAGATCAGCCTGTTATCCCTAGAGTAACTTTTATCCGTTGAGCGACGGCCCTTCCACTCAGAACCGTCGGATCACTAAAGCCGACTTTCGTCCCTGTTCGACTTGTAGGTCTCACAGTCAAGCTTGCTTCTGCTTTTACACTCGTCGGCTGATTTCCAACCAGCCTGAGCAAACCTTTGCGCGCCTCCGTTACCTTTTAGGAGGCGACCGCCCCAGTCAAACTGCCCACCTGATACTGTCCGGTCCCCGGATGACGGGTGACCGTTAGAACCCTAGCTCTGAAAGAGTGGTATCTCACCGTTGGCTCACCATCACCCACAAGCAATGGATCAAAGCCTCCCACCTATCCTGCGCATTCAGAGCCCGGGCACAATACCAAGCTACAGTAAAGCTTCATAGGGTCTTTCTGTCCGGGTGCACGTAGTCCGCATCTTCACAGACAATTCTATTTCGCCGAGCCTCTCTCCGAGACAGCGCCCAGATCGTTACGCCTTTCGTGCGGGTCGGAACTTACCCGACAAGGAATTTCGCTACCTTAGGACCGTTATAGTTACGGCCGCCGTTCACCGGGGCTTCAGTCGCCAGCTTCGCTTACGCTGACCAGCTTCCTTAACCTTCCGGCACTGGGCAGGCGTCAGCCCCCATACATCGTCTTGCGACTTAGCGGAGACCTGTGTTTTTGGTAAACAGTCGCCTGGGCCTCTTCACTGCGACCACCTTGCGGTGGCACCCCTTCTCCCGAAGTTACGGGGCCATTTTGCCGAGTTCCTTAGAGAGAGTTACCTCGCGCCCCTCGGTATTCTCTACCACCCCACCTGTGTCGGTTTCGGGTACAGGCCGTCATGCCTTAACGGGTATAGGGCTTTTCTTGGAAGCTTGACGTCACCCACTTCGCTGCCGTAGCAGCTCGTACTCACGCCTCAGCTCAAAGTGTTTTCGCCACTTCTCAACGCCTCGAACGCTTGAACCAGTAACCAACTTCTGGCTGGGCTAGCCTTCTCCGTCCCCCTTCCCAAAACATGACAGGTACAGGAATGTTGACCTGTTGTCCATCGACTACGCCTTTCGGCCTCGCCTTAGGTCCTGACTAACCCTCCGCGGACGAGCCTGCCGGAGGAACCCTTAGGGTTTCGGGGCATGGGATTCTCACCCATGTTTTCGCTACTCAAGCCGACATTCTCACTTCCATGAAGTCCACGCCCGCTTACGCTAACGCTTCGCCCCACATGGAACGCTCCCCTACCATTTAACAAGTTAAATCCGCAGCTTCGGTACAACGCTTAGCCCCGTTCATTTTCGGCGCAGGATCGCTCGACCAGTGAGCTATTACGCACTCCTTTGAGGATGGCTGCTTCTAGGCAAACCTCCTGGTTGTCTGGGCAATCCCACCTCCTTTATCACTGAGCGTTGATTTGGGGACCTTAGCTGGCGGTCTGGGCTGTTTCCCTTTCGACCATGGAGCTTATCCCCCACAGTCTGACTGCCTAGTTTCACACAGGGTATTCAGAGTTCGTCTCGATTTGGTACCGCTCTCGCAGCCCGCACCGAAACGGTGGCTTTACCCCCCTGCTATAGCACTAGACGCTACGCCTCAACGTATTTCGGGGAGAACCAGCTAGCTCCGGGTTCGATTGGCATTTCACCCCTAACCACAGCTCATCCGCTGATTTTTCAACATCAGTCGGTTCGGACCTCCACTTGGTATCACCCAAGCTTCATCCTGGCCATGGTTAGATCACCCGGGTTCGGGTCTATAAACACTGACCAACGCCCTATTCAGACTCGCTTTCGCTATGGCTCCACCATTTCCGGTTTAACCTGCCAGTGCCTATAAGTCGCCGGCTCATTCTTCAACAGGCACACGGTCATCCTATGAGTAGGACTCCCATTGCTTGTAAGCTCACGGTTTCATGTTCTATTTCACTCCCCTCCCGGGGTTCTTTTCACCTTTCCCTCGCGGTACTGTTTCGCTATCGGTCACACAGGAGTACTTAGCCTTACGAGGTGGTCCTCGCGGATTCACACGGAATTTCACGTGCTCCGTGCTACTCGGGATACAGCTAGGCCAGTTTCGCTTTCGCGTACGGGGCTTTCACCCTCTATGGCGCGCCTTTCAAACGCTTCCACTAACGTCCCTGGTCCACGTTGCTGTCCCACAACCCCGATGGTCGAAACCATCGGTTTAGGCTCTTCCCCGTTCGCTCGCCGCTACTTAGGGAGTCGTTTTTACTTTCCTTTCCTCCAGCTACTAAGATGTTTCAGTTCGCTGGGTTGGCTCGCGCCACCCTATGGATTCAGGTGGCCGTTCTAGGGGTTGCCCCATTCGGAGATTCCCGGATCAAAGCGTGTTTCCAGCTCCCCGAGACTTTTCGCAGGTAACCACGTCCTTCATCGCCTCTGTGTGCCAAGGTATCCACCGTGAGCCCTTTGTAGCTTGACCAATTAACACTCCCAACGTTCAGGGTTGTTGAGACCCATTCTCCTGCTTTCACCTTCTCTCGCTTTTCATGAAACAATTCACCGCTGCGGTTGCCCGTCGCGGTCTCTCGTCCCACTCAAACTCAAGCGGTTTGAAAGGCAGAATCTGACTCTTCCCTCCTCGGCGGAGCGAAAAGACGCTGGAAGCTCTCGGCTCTAAACTCAAGAATCTTCCCAGTCAGCCGTCTCCATCACCTGGGGTTACCAGGATCCGTCCACGTCCGTCTGGGCATCCATGAGATGCTTTCTTTTCCAGACTCACCTATGCAGTTGTCAAGGTTCTTTGCTGGCTACACTGACTCACCCACTCCCATGAACATGTAAGTAGGTGATCAGCGAGTCCAGCTTCCTTTCAACCACATCTGAACAAGGCATCACACATCGTGTGAGCTCATCCATCGGGAATGAAAGGAGGCTGGAGTCCTCAGCTGAACATGTCCGGTCACTTCACCCATCAGAATTCCTCCTGATGCAGCTTCATGTTGTGGTCTTAACCTAGCTGGATGGAGGTTAGCGGACTCGAACCGCTGACATCCTGCTTGCAAAGCAGGCGCTCTACCAACTGAGCTAAACCCCCAAACACGAATGGGCCATCCTGGACTTGAACCAGGGACCTCACCCTTATCAGGGGTGCGCTCTAACCACCTGAGCTAATGGCCCAGGAACAATCACTCTGACAGTGGTTCCTCCACACACCCTTGCTTCATCTCCCTGGCGGGATCCGAAACGTTGGATGTCTGGCAAAACCCTTGGTGGGGTGACCTAGACAAAGTTTAGGAACTGAAAACGAGTCCATCACAATATCCTCGGCCTTCTCCTTCCTGCTCTTGCGAGCTCTCTGGAGTCGTCCTTGGCTTTAATGGCTCACCTTGAGGTACCGATCGACCTTCGAGATGACAGGACCGTGGCCTGAGACAAATGTGCTTCCCAAACTTACGCTTGGTCGGCGCTCAGACATCACGATCAGTTGTGTCTCCCTGTTAGGAGGTGATCCAGCCGCACCTTCCGGTACGGCTACCTTGTTACGACTTCACCCCAGTCATCAGCCCCACCTTCGGCGTCCTCCTCCACAAGGGTTGGAGTAACGACTTCGGGCATGGCCAACTTCCATGGTGTGACGGGCGGTGTGTACAAGGCCCGGGAACGTATTCACCGCAGTATGCTGACCTGCGATTACTAGCGATTCCTCCTTCACGTAGGCGAGTTGCAGCCTACGATCTGAACTGAGCCACGGTTTATGGGATTAGCTAACTCTCGCGAGCTTGCAACCCTTTGTCCGTAGCATTGTAGTACGTGTGTAGCCCAGGATGTAAGGGGCATGATGACTTGACGTCATCCACACCTTCCTCCGGTTTATCACCGGCGGTCTCTCTAGAGTGCCCAACTGAATGCTGGCAACTAAAGACGTGGGTTGCGCTCGTTGCGGGACTTAACCCAACATCTCACGACACGAGCTGACGACAGCCATGCACCACCTGTCTCTGCGCTCCCGAAGGCACTCCCTCGTTTCCAAGGGATTCGCAGGATGTCAAACCCTGGTAAGGTTCTTCGCGTTGCATCGAATTAAACCACATACTCCACCGCTTGTGCGGGCCCCCGTCAATTCCTTTGAGTTTCACACTTGCGTGCGTACTCCCCAGGCGGAACACTTAACGCGTTAGCTACGACACCGAGGGGGTCGATTCCCCCGACACCTAGTGTTCATCGTTTACGGCCAGGACTACAGGGGTATCTAATCCCTTTCGCTCCCCTGGCTTTCGTCCATGAGCGTCAGTTATGGCCCAGCAGAGCGCCTTCGCCACTGGTGTTCTTCCCGATATCTACGCATTTCACCGCTACACCGGGAATTCCCTCTGCCCCTACCACACTCAAGCCTTGTAGTTTCCATCGCTGAAATGGAGTTAAGCTCCACGCTTTAACGACAGACTTACAAGGCCGCCTGCGGACGCTTTACGCCCAATAATTCCGGATAACGCTTGCCACTCCCGTATTACCGCGGCTGCTGGCACGGAATTAGCCGTGGCTTATTCCTCAAGTACCGTCATGTCTTCTTCCTTGAGAAAAGAGGTTTACAGCCCAGAGGCCTTCATCCCTCACGCGGCGTTGCTCCGTCAGGCTTTCGCCCATTGCGGAAAATTCCCCACTGCTGCCTCCCGTAGGAGTCTGGGCCGTGTCTCAGTCCCAGTGTGGCTGATCATCCTCTCAGACCAGCTACTGATCGTCGCCTTGGTGCGCCATTACCACACCAACTAGCTAATCAGACGCGGGCTCATCCTCAGGCGAAATTCATTTCACCTCTCGGCATATGGGGTATTAGCGGCCGTTTCCGGCCGTTATCCCCCTCCTGAGGGCAGATTCCCACGCGTTACTCACCCGTCCGCCACTAACCCGAAGGTTCGTTCGACTTGCATGTGTTAAGCACGCCGCCAGCGTTCATCCTGAGCCAGGATCAAACTCTCCGTTGTAGATCCAACCCTCTTGGTCCGCTTTCGCTTCCCTCAGCTGGATTTGCCTCGTGCCATCCCCGCAGACTGGCGTCTACGGCAACGTCTGGGCCACCAACGCTCTCGCGATGGGTTCAAAGAGTGCACTGGTCGCTTCCTGGTTCGCTCCCCTTTCAGGCAGCTCACCCCTCAACGCCCCGTGACTTTCCCGAATCTCAGATCCGGTTCGCAACCGGTCTCACAACCAAAGGGCCTTCCATCACACTCCGGCTCTCTCTTTCGAGATTGCTCGGTAGGATCGCTCCCATCGGATGGCGCCTCTCCTGGCCTTGCTGCGTCGTGAGAACGCACCTCGGCTCCTTGATCGCTTCGACCCGTCGCTTGTTTCTTTTGACGGGACCTCACACCTCCACCGCTCTTCGTCCGTTGCTTCCCCTCTCGGGAAATCCCTTCCCTCCGCGGTAGCGAAGGACACAGGCGCTTCCGGCGTAACCACCTACGGTCTCCCGCAACTGATCACTCCTTCCGCAGCAACCGACGCAGTGGAAGCGTCAGTTCCTAAACTTTTTTGGTTGTCCAGGTTCGACCGCTCCACCCCTTCCGGGGCTCTCGCGGCGCGTCGCCTCCCGGCGACTCAGAAAACTTACAACACCGTCGGCTCGCGCCTCTCGATCCCGTAAGCCTGCCCCCCGCTCGAGCTCTCGCTCTCTGGGGCGCAGTCCAAAATCATATCAC